>NZ_CP127409.1:2557397-2877071 GCF_030291135.1 Rhodanobacter thiooxydans
CGCTGATGATGCATTCGACCGGGCACACCACCACGCACTGCGGTTCGTCATGATGGCCGACGCACTCGGTGCACAACGCGGGGTCGATCACGTAAAACTCCTCGCCCAGCGAAATCGCCTTGTTCGGGCAGGCCGGTTCGCAGACGTCGCAATTGACGCAGGTGTCGAGGATTTTCAGGGACATGGCGGTCGATACTACATGCCGGGGGGCGACGCCTGGGGAAGCGTGCGGTGCGCTGGCAACCTTGCAGCGACCAGTCGTTCGGCGCCCTCCCGTTGCGCGAGGGCGCCGCTGCGGGTCCGCGCCGGTGCTGCCGGCGCGGCGACCGCGCTTACATCGCGACGAAACGGACCGTGGCGCCGGTCGGCTTCAGCACGTCGTCGACGCGCTGCTGGTCGGCCTGGGCACCGATGAACAGGACGATCACGTCCTTGAACGAACCGGGCTTGGCATCCTTGAATGCCGCGGCGATCAGGTCGGCGGTCTTGGCCGAGTCCGGGCCGGCAAACACCAGCATGTTGCCCGGCAGCACGCCGCGCGCCACGGTGTCCTGCACGTTCGACAGCTGGCGAGCGCGCCCGGCCACCGCCTCCTCGGAATCGCCACCCGGCACCAGGTACGGGTACGGACGGTCGGCCTTCATGCCCTGCATGTTGTTCTGCACGATCTGGCCGAGGTAGGCGTTCCACGCCTTGGCATCGTTCGGATCGGTCGGCTTGGTCAGCTGCTGGCTGGCTTGCTGGCCATCCTGCTCGGCGGCTTCGTGCTTGCCGCAGGCGCTCAGGGCCAGGCTGGCGGTCAGCGCGACGGCAGCAATGAGAGCGAACTTACGCATGGTTATCACCTTCTGTTTCGGGTTGCTTGTTGAAGCCGGAACGGCTCTTCTGCCAGCGCTGCCGCATGGCCTGTTGCACCGCCGGATGCACGAAACCGGAGATATCGCCGCCGAGACGGCCGATCTCGCGCACCAGCGACGAGGAGATGAAACTGTATTGTTCCGCCGGCGTCAGGAACAGCGTCTCCGCCTGCGGAATCAGATGCCGGTTCATGCTGGCCAGCTGGAATTCGTATTCGAAGTCCGACACCGCGCGCAGCCCGCGGATGATCACGCCGGCGCCGATCTGCTCGACAAAGGTGGCCAGCAGGCAGTCGAAGCCGCGCACCTCCACGTTCGGCAGGTCGGCCAGCGCCAGCCGCGCCAGCGTGATCCGCTCGCCGATGCTGAAGCCTGGCCCCTTGCTGGAACTGTCGGCCACCGCCACCACCACCTTGTCGAACAGCGGCGCGGCGCGCGCCACCAGGTCGGTATGGCCGTTGGTGATCGGGTCGAAGGTGCCCGGATAGACGGCCAGGCGCGAATTGCCCAAAGTTTTGCTCACGAGACGGAAGCGGCAGTGATTGTGGCCCTAGCTTAACGGAAGCGCGCGCCGATAGAGCGCAAAACGCACCTCGCCGGCCTGCCCTTCGCGGTGCAGCTGCCAGTTCGGCGGCAGCGCCGGCGCGAGGCCGCGTGGCGATTCCACGTAGATCAACCCTCGCGCAGCCAGCCAGCCGCCCTGCTCCAGCTGCCGCGCCAGCGCCGGCCACAGCTCCAGCGCGAATGGCGGGTCGAGGAAGACCAGGTCGTACGGGTGCGCCGCGCCCTGCAGGAACAGCCCCGCGTCGAGCACCGCCAGCTGGCCGGCTTCGGTCTTCAAACGCGCCAGGTTCGCGCGCAGCGCCTGCGCCGCGCGCGCGTCGCGCTCGACGAACTGCACGCTGGCCGCACCGCGCGACAGCGCCTCGATGCCGAGCGCGCCGGTGCCGGCGCACAGGTCCAGGCAGCGCGCACCGTCGATCACCGGCGCCAGCCAGTTGAACAGGGTCTCGCGCACCCGCTCAGGGGTAGGCCGCAGACCCGACAGATCCGGCACGTCGAGCCGCGAATTGCGCAGGCTGCCGCCGATGATGCGGATCCGCCCCGCTGCGGCCTTGCGCCCGCCGTTCATGCCGCCGGACCCTCGGCAATCAGACCCTCAGCGGCCCGTACAGGTTGGAGTGTTAGCATGCCGCCCATTGTCTTTGAATCACGGCCGCAATGCTCAAGTTCTGGAAGAAGAAACCTGCCGGCAAGGACGCGCAGCAAGCCACCGCCAAGGCACCTGCCGACGCCAGCGTGCCGGAAAGCGGCGACGGAACCCTGCACGAGGCGCTGGCGGAAATTCCCGCGCCCGCCGAAACCCGGCCCGACACTGAGCGCTTCGTGGCGCCCGCCGCCGAAGCCGCCACCGAAACACCGGCATCGACCCGGCGCAGCTGGCGCGAGCGGTTGTCCGGCAATGTATTCGCGCGCAGCCTCGGCTCGCTGTTCGTGCGCCATCCCCGGCTCGACGACGACCTGCTCGACGAACTGGAAACCACCCTGATCACCGCCGACGTCGGCATCGAGGCCAGCACCGAGCTGGTCGAGAACCTGCGCAAGCGCATGCACAAGCGCGAGTTCGCCGACGCCCCGGCGCTGCTGGCCGCACTGCGCCAGGCGCTGGTGGCCCTGCTCAAGCCGGTTGAGCAGCCGCTGGACATGCGCGGCCGGCAGCCGTTCGTGGTGCTGGTGGTCGGCATCAACGGCGCCGGCAAGACCACCACCATCGGCAAGCTGGCCCGCCGCTGGCGCGACGAGAAGCGCGCGGTGATGCTGGCTGCCGGCGACACCTTCCGCGCCGCCGCGGTCGAGCAGCTGAAGACCTGGGGCGAACGCAACGCCGTGCCGGTGATCTCGCAAGGGCAGGACGCCGACGCCGCCAGCGTGATCTTCGACGCACTGCAGGCAGCACGCTCGCGCGGTGCTGACGTGCTGATCGCCGACACCGCCGGCCGCTTGCACACCCAGGGCGGACTGATGGACGAACTGGGCAAGATCGCCCGCGTGCTGAAGAAGCTCGACGCCGACGCGCCGCACGAGGTGCTGATGGTGATCGACGGCACCACCGGCCAGAACGCGGTCAACCAGGTACGCCAGTTCCGCCAGATCGTGGGCGTGACCGGCCTGGTCGTGACCAAGCTCGACGGCACCGCCAAGGGCGGCGTGGTGTTCGCGCTGGCGCGCGAGTTCGGCCTGCCGATCCGCTTCGTGGGGCTGGGCGAAACCGCCACCGACCTGCGCGTGTTCGAGGCCGAGGCGTTCGTCGACGGCCTGCTGCCGGCCAGCCTCGGTGGCGAGGCGCCCGACCATGACTGAACCACGACGGCGAGGTTGAACGCATGTCGCGCCGACTGCGGCTGACCCTGCTGGCACTTGGCAGCTTCGTGCTGACGGTGATGCTTGCCGCGGTGATCGCCGTCTACCTGCTGCTGCAGCCGGAGCGCTTCACCCGCATGCTGCAGACCCAGGCACGCAGCGCCGGGCTCGAACTGAACCTGGCCAGCCCGGCCAGCCCGACCCTGTTCCCGCGGCCGGCGCTGGACCTGGACGGCATCACGCTCAACGCCGCAGGCGCCAGCGCGCCGATCCTGCTGGCCGCGCACGGCCAGCTGGCGTTGCCGTGGCATACCGTGCTCGGCGGTCCCACGGTGATTTCGCAACTGCAGATCGAATCGCCGCGGGTCGACCTCGACGCGCTGCAGGAGTGGCTCGCCGCCCTGCCCGCGCAGCCCGCGGGCGCGCCGCCGAACATCCCGCGCATCGACACCGGTGTCAGCATCAGCCACGGCAGCGTGGTGCGTGGCAACCAGGTGCTGCTCGGCAACGTCTCGCTCGAAGCCGGCAGCCTGATTTCCGGCCAGCCGTTCCCGCTGCGCCTGTCCGCCGTCACCGCCACCGGCACGCCGCTGCAACTGCGGCTGTCCGCCACGCCGCGCATCGAAGGCAATGCACTGCAGTTGAACAACATCACCCTGCACCTGTCGCAGGGCAGCGCGATGACGCTCGCGCTCACCGGCAATGCGCGCTGGCACGGCGCCGCCGACGCCGCCGCCAGCCTTGCCGGCAAGCTCGACCAGGCCAGTGCCGGCCAGTACGACATCTCGCTGCTGCTGACCCCTGCCGACCAGAACAACCCGCTGCTGCTCGCGCTGAAACTCGACGGCCCCGCCAACCACGCCGACCTGCGCCTGCCGCCGCTGGCGCTGGCGCACTGGTGGAACCAGCTGGGCAATCCGCAAGGGCCGCAATTGAGCGTGCCGCCGGGCAGCGGCCACGCGGAAATCGCGAAGCTCGACGCCGCTGGCATCAGCATCGAAGGCCTCACCATCAGCACCGGCGATGCCGTGCCCGCGCCGGCCGGGACGGCAGCCGCGCCAGCGAAACCCGCCGGCAAGAAACAGCCATGAGCGCAGCCCTGGCGACCCGCCTGCTGCGCTGGTTCGACCAGCACGGCCGCAAGGACCTGCCCTGGCAGCGCACGCTCAACGACGGCCGGCGCGACGCCTACCGCGTATGGCTGTCCGAGGTGATGCTGCAGCAGACCCAGGTCGCCACCGTGGTCGGCTATTTCGAGCGCTTCGTCCGTGCGCTGCCCACCCTGCGCGCGCTCGCCGCCGCCGACGAGGACACCGTGCTGGCGCTGTGGTCCGGCCTCGGCTACTACCGTCGCGCGCGCTTCCTGCATCGCGCCGCGCAGCTCTGCGTGGAACGGCACGGCGGCGAACTGCCGCGCGACTTCGCGGCATTGAGCGCACTGCCCGGCATCGGCCGTTCTACCTCCGGCGCGATCCTGGCGCAGGCGCACGGCCTGCGCTTTCCCATCCTCGACGGCAACGTCAAGCGCGTGCTGACCCGCTACCACGGCATCCACGGCCACCCCGGCGAAAGCGCGGTAGAAAAACAGCTGTGGCAACACGCCGAGACGCACACGCCGAAAACTCGCGTCGCCGACTACACCCAGGCGATCATGGATCTCGGCGCGACGCTGTGCACGCGCTCGCGCCCACGCTGCGGGGACTGCCCGCTGGCCACCGGCTGCATCGCCCATCGCGACGACCTCACCGCGCAGCTGCCCAGCCGCAAGCCAACCAGATCCATTCCCACCCGCGCCACCGTGATGCTGATCCTGCGCGACCATGATCGACGCGTGCTGCTGGAACGGCGCGGTCCGCAAGGCGTGTGGTCCGGCCTGTGGAGCCTGCCCGAAGCGGGCGACCCGGGCAGCGCCTGGCGCCTCGCGCAGCAGCACGCGCAGATCGACGACGCGCAGGCGCTTGCCCCGTTCACCCACGTGTTCAGCCATTACCGGCTCGACATCGAGCCGCTGCTGTTCGACCGCGCGACAGCACGCGGCGGCATCGCCGATAATCCGCATCTGCGCTGGTGCAGCGCCGGCGAACTCGGCGCACTCGGCCTGCCCGCACCGGTGCGCAGCCTCCTGCTGCAGATCAACGACAGCACCTGAGCAGAACGGCAAGCTGCCTCCATTATTGTGGTCCCATCAGGATTCGAACCATGAGCCGTACCGTCCACTGCGCCAAGCTCGGCATCGACGCCGAAGGCCTCGACTTCGCCCCCTGGCCCGGCCCACTGGGCCAGCGCATCTACGCCGAGGTTTCCAGAGCTGCCTGGCAGCAATGGCTGGCCCACCAGACCACACTGATCAACGAATACCGGCTCAACCCGCTCGACCCGAAAGCACGCAAGTACCTCGGCGAACAGATGGAGAAATTCCTGTTCGGCGGCGACGTCGACCAGGCCGCCGGATTCACTCCGCCCGACCTGGAGTCTTGACGAAAAGCCGTGCATTCGGTCTAATGCGCGGCTCCACGCATCATCGGCAAGCTTCGCGGCAGCCCCTGATCGCCAGGTTCCCGGCCGGGTAGCTCAGTTGGTAGAGCAGGGGATTGAAAATCCCCGTGTCGGCGGTTCGATTCCGTCCCCGGCCACCATGAAAACAAAGACTTAGCCCGCTCTCACTCAGCGGGCTTTTTCTTGTGTAAGCCCTATGTAAGGCTGTAGCACAGGCAACAAAAAACCCCGCTCTTAGACGGGGCTTTCATCCACACAATCGCATCACACCGCGTCAGCCGGCGTGAACAAGCCGCCGCTGAGTGCTACGCACGGTATCGATCAACTTTCTCTGTTCCTGCGTCGATTTCTCGATCACTTCCTTGTAAACACGCTTCTTGTCCGCCGAGGAAGCGTTCCGAATGAAATCGGATAAGGGGGTCGACGCAAGCTTCTTATTTCCGAAGAACATGCTAGCTCCCATTGAGTATCCCTAGCGCATCGCTTAGGGACCGAACATCATAGGTCTCTTTAACGTAACCGTCAATAGCTTGAATGTTGCCTTCGTAGACTCGATTGCCACCGTCAAGGTTCTTGATGATGAGATCGACCTTTATCTTACTTCCAAGTTCCTCTTTCAACCTGTTTACCACATCTCGGGCCGCGAAGTATTGACCGATGAACACGCCTACAGGAATGCTACGTCCGTCTAACGCCTCTCGATCCTTTACGAACCGCCAAGCTTGGCAAGGTTCCTGAAAAACATACAAAATCTGAACCACCCTGCCCTTCGTCAGAGCCCGGCTTACGTTTCTGAACGCCACTTCGTAGTTCGACAACGTTCCGTCAAGGATGAAGCTTTGCCTATTTCCAAACGCTTCGTCTAGAACCTTCTCGACAATCTTGCCGACAGCTCTCTGGAAGAGGTTTGAGTTTTTGCCGGTGTACCCGGGTATGAGCTTGCGGTAGTCATCCGGATCGATCCTTAAAACGGGCCCGCCCAGTTTTTCGATGAGAGCTTGCGAAGCCTCAGTTTTCCCTGCACCGGGCGAGCCGGCCATAAAGACCGCTACGGGATCCCTCTCTGCGGGATAGATCGCAAGGTCCGTCAACTGCCTAGCAATCCGTCGACGATTTTGGCTCACGAAATCAAGAGCGGCATCCTCAACAGCTTGGTCTTCAGGCGTCAGATTCATTTCCCCCTCCCGCCTCAGTGTAGCGTAGCTGCCAAGCGTGCAGCGGCGGGCGGCACGACGGCGTGCAGGCGCCCGCCAATCCCCGTCACTCGGCGAAGGGATTGGCCTTTTCCACCGGCTTCGCCACGACACGCGACGCGTCGGCCGGGGACATGCCCAGCGACGAAAGCATGGCCGTCAAGCGCGACAGCTTGGCGGGGTGCATGTTCGCCGGGTCGGCCCTGAACTGGACGAACAGGGAGGAGGCCACTTCTACCCAAACGCGATCCCGGTCGGCGAGCACGCCGTCGGGGCACTGCGCGACGATCATGGCCCACGCCTTCGCGAAGGTGATCAGCCCTTGTTTCGGTGCCTTGCCGATCGGACCGTGTGGCACGGGATCGACGCGGCGACGGTTCGGATTCTTGGCAAACGCCCCGCTCAGTTCCAGGACGTTCGTTGCTTTGCGCTGGCGCGGCATGGATGCCTCCGAAAAATTTCAATTGGGGACGCGTGAAAAAAGGTGCCCGAACGGTCCCGGTGCGCGTTCATTTCAACTCTCGACCGTCCCTACCCACCGCTGGAAATTCTGAAATTCTGGTGCGGGCGCTGGGCAGCGGATCGGGCGTGCTGTTGGTGTTGCTCGTGCGTGCCGCGCGTGCTGCTGGCGCCGGTGTAGGTCGATGCTCGGCGACCCTCTTCACTTCACCTCACCCCCACACACGCAACGGGCCGCACACATCGCTGCATGCGGCCCGTCGTGCATCACTCACCGTCGCATGCGGGCCACGTGCGAGAATCGGCCACCCATCGATGTCTCGCCAATGCCATGACCTCCCCGAAATACGATTTCCGCCAGTTCCAGGAAGAGCTCGCCAGGCTCGAACGCAAGGTCGAGCAACAGCAGCCGGCCAAGCCGCTCGGCAAGAAGGCTGCGGCGGCGCAGCGGCTGGCGATGGCGCGGGAGGAGTTCCTGGCGCTGCGCAAGCGGCACGAACTGAGCGTGGCGGATGTGGTGGCGTTCTTCCCGGAGGAGGAAGGCATTGCCTACCTGCAGCAGCTGATTGCGGCGGCGCAGGCGAAACCCCGACGGACGCGGAAGGCGTAGACGAATGCTGACCAGGGACCGAGACATGATGAGCATGCCGACCGACACCCGCGCCCTGCCGCCAGATGCTGCCAACCGGCAGTGGCGGACACGGGTGCTGCTGATGGCGCTGGCCCTGACCACGCTGGGGGCAGGCGGCTGCACCCCGCTGCGCGACAGGCATTCCTCGGTGGTGGTCACTCCATCGTCGCCATCACCGGCAAGTGCCTCCAGGGAGCCCACGCTGGCCGCGATCGGCAGTCGGCTCCAGTCCGGTCACTACGCCGAAGGCGAAAAGGCCCTGCGACAGTATCTGGAGCGGCACCCGGGCGACCGCGCCGCGCCGGCCATGCTGCGCCAGCTCACCGCCGATCCGCAGCAGGTGCTGGGCGAGCGCTGGCGCGCGCATGTCGTGCAGCCGGGCGATTCCTACAGCACCCTGGCCGAGCGTTATCTCGGCGACCCGAACCAGTTCCTGATCCTGGCCCGCTACAACGGCTCGACCAACCCGTCGCGGCTGCGCGTCGGCGAGACGCTGCACATGCCGCTGTCTGCTGCCAGCGATTCCGCAGCCGCGGCGCCGGCTGCCACGACGATGCCGACAGCGATCGTGCGTGGCGCCGAATCGCCGGCGACGACGGCGCGGCGGTTGCAGGACGAGAGCGTGTCCCTGCTCGGCCAGGGGCACAAGGACCAGGCACTGGCCCGTCTCGACCAGGCACTGACCATCGATCCGCAGCTGAAGCCAGCCGGAGCCGGCGCAGCCGCGCTGCGGAAGCAGCTGCTCGACTCGTATCACGAGCGCGCGATCGTGCTGTACCGCGACCAGCAGCTGGACCAGGCCATCGCGTTGTGGGACCGGATCCTGGCGATCGCGCCGGACTATGAGCCGGCGATCGTCTACCGCACCCGCGCCCGCGAGCTCCAGCAGCGGCTCAAGCAGTACTGAGCCACGACTCAGGACTCGGCGGCGCCGTCATCCCCGGCCGTCGCCATGATCCGCGTCGGCCGCGAGACGTCCTCGCCGGCGGCGGCCGGCGTGGGCGCCCCGGACCGGTGCTGCCGGGCCTGCAACGCGCCGTTCATCAGGTTGAACGCGGCGAACAGGCGACCTAGCTCGTCGCGACGGGCCAGCCGGATGCGATGGCGAAAGTCGCCACGCGCCACCCGCAGCATCGCATCGCCCAGCAGGTTCAGCGTGTTGAGCGGCCGGCGGAACAGCCAGAAAGCCGCGCCGACGACCGCCACCAGGGTCAGCACCAGCACGCTGACGATCACCCACAGCGTGGTCCGCTGCGCCGCGCGCAGGGCCGCGTTGCTGATGCCCAGGCGCAGCTCGCCCACCGTCTTGGCCTGGTACTGGATCGGCACGTCGAACAGCAGCATGCCGCCCTGCTCGCGGTCGCCCGCGGTGCGGCTGAGATAGCTCTGGATGTCATCCGGGCGCGGCAGGTACTCCGTGCCATCCGGGGCGGACAGCCTGTGGCCGACCTCCTGCGCCTGCGTACTGGCGATGATGCCGCCATCGTGGTCGGCGATCGCCAGGTAGCGGATCTGCCGGTTGCGCGAGACGTCGGTGACCAGCGCGCGGGTGGCGGCCTGGTCGCCGAGCAGCAGGTTCTCGGCCGATTCGCTGGCGATCATGCGCCCCATCGAGCTGCCGAAATCCAGCGCCACGCCGGTTACTGCGCTGCCCTGCTTGGCATAGATCGCGGCCAGCCCCAGCACCAGCACCAGGCTCAGGATCGCACCCAGGCTGCCGGCCCAGCGCAGGCGCAATGAAATGATGCGGGTCGCCAGCGGGTTTTCGCGTTCGCGCTCGTACTCGCGCGCGGCCAGGCGCAGGTCGTCGATGACCTCCGCGCCGCGCTGGTAGCGCGACTCCGCCGCCGGCGCCAGCAAGGTGCGCACGATGTTGACCAGGATCGACGGCGTGGCCGGGTCGCGCGGGCGGATTGACGGGCGCGGCGAGCGCAGGCGCTTTTTGATCAGCTGCTGTACGTTGCCGATGTCCGGCCACGGCAGCTTGCCGGTGACCAGCCAGTACAGCACCACGCCCAGCGAGAACAGGTCGCTGCGCGCGTCGGTGCGCTCGCCACGCAGGCGCTCCAGCGCCATGTAGGCCGGCGTGCCGCCGATTTCCGCGGACGCCCCGCCGGCCTCGCGCGGCGAGCCGCGCCGTTCGGCAATGCCGAAGTCGCTGATCTTGGCGTAGCTCCAGCCGTCGGCCAGCATGATGTTCTCGGGCTTGACGTCGTGGTGCAGCACGCCTCGCGCATGCGCATAGTCGAGCGCCGCGGCAAGCTGCCCGACCAGCTCGATGATCACCGGCAGCGGCGGAAAGCCCTCGCGGGCGACCGCGCTGGCCAGCGTCTCGCCCGAGAGCCGCTCCATTGCGATGTACGAACGGCCGTCGTCGGTCTCGCCGACGTCGAAGATGGTGACGATGTGCGGGTGGGTCAGGTGGCCGGCCGCGCGCGCCTCGACCTGGAACCGGCGCCGGTAGGTGGGGTCGGTGGCAATCTCCCGGTGCAGGCACTTGATCGCCACCTTGCGTTCGATGCCCGGGTCGAAACCGGCATAGACGACGGCCATCGCGCCTTCGCCGAGGACGCCCTCGATGCGGTAGCGGCCGACCTGCTGCGGCATGGGACTCTCGCTCACGGCGACCCGAGCAACCACCACGCCAGCGCACCCAGCACGCCCAGCGCGGCAAGCAGCAGGACGATGCCGATCCAGCGCCGGGATGCGGGCTCCGGCAGGTCGCGTTCGCGGGTCAGGAACACGAATTCCGCCTGCCCCAGCCGGATGTGGTCGCCGTGGCGCAAGGCCACTTCGTGGATGCGCTGGTCGTTCACGAAGGTGCCATTGGTGGACAGCGTATTCACGATGACGCAGCGACCTTGCTGGTTGGTGATCCAGGCGTGATTGCCGGACACGCTCAGGTCGTCGATGACGATCTCGTTGTCGGCCCGGCGGCCGATCGCCTGCCGGCCCGGGCGAAGGATGAAGCGTTGTCCTTCGATGCCGGGGCTGCTGCCTTCCAGCACCGGTTCGCGCGCGCTGATCCGGCCATTCATCGCGCCCTCGGCGTCGCTGATGTACTGCCGCAACGCCTCGGTGGAAAAAAACCGGGTGCCCTGCGGTCCTGAAGATCGTTCGCCGGAACGGCTCAACGGTGCCTGACCACGATCGCTCATCGAAACCCCATGTTTCCGGACCAGTTGGCACTATAGCCGGACACGAGGGCGCTGCCATCGCATCCGGAAAGGATTGACGCGTACGTCACATGCCTGAACGCCAGCCACCGCTGGCACCCCATGTTCACCGCAGGTTGGATGGGGCGATTCAAGACTCGGGTTTCCCACAGGCAACGAGGTACTTCCCCATGACCAACAAGCTCGCTCCACTGACCCTTGCCCTGGCGCTGGGAACGCTGGCGCTGGGAGTCTCCACCACCGCCGCGGCGCAGCAGGCCATGACCGAACCGCTGGTACAGGGCCGGCTCACCGCACAGGGCTACACCAAGGTGCACGACCTGAAGTTCAAGGACGGCATGTGGTACGCCGAGGCAAGGAGCGCGAACGGCCATCGGGTGGAACTGCGCATCGACGCGAAGACCGGCCAGGTGTATCCGGACGAGCAGGTGTCCCAGCTGAGCAGGCAGGATGTGCATGCGGCGCTGGAAACCCAGGGCTACACGCACGTGCACGACGTGGACTTCGAGGACGGCATGTGGAAGGCCAGGGCCAGGAACCCCGCCGGCAACAGCGTCAGGCTGAAGATCGATGCCAGCAGCGGCAAGGTGATCGGCACGTACTGAGGCGCAGGCGGCCCGGCCGGCGGCAGCGGAAGGTCTGGAAAGCTCAGGAATGCCCCGCGGTTACGGGCAGTGCCGGCGATACGGACGACCCGGTCAGGTCGAGCCAGTCCGAAGCAATCTTCGCGACAGCGGCGCTGCTCATGTCGTGGGTATCGACAGCCTTGTTGGCGTGGCCATAGGGCGCATATTTTGTGGAGCTGGTGACCGAGAACAGGCCCAGTGTCGGCGTGCCGCTGGCGACGGCCAGGTGCATCACGCCGCAGTCCGCGCTGATGAATCCGTCCAGGTTGGCGATCATCGAGGCCAGTCGCCGCAAATCACGCGTGTAATAGGAGGCGAATTCCCCGCCAAGTTGTGTCTGTCCGTGCTCCGCCACCACATCGACGATCAGCACATCCGGTTGCAGTGTCAGCAGCGCATCGACAAATTGCTTCCACCAGCCCTCGCCGTAGCGCTTGGCACCGGTGGCGTTGGCAAAAATGCCGACGACACGGCGTCGTGCCGGCGGCTGTTGCGATGCACCGAGAATGGCAGCCAAAGCCTGGCCTGCCTGCTGCTTTTCGCCATCGGACAGCCGCAGGTTGAGCGAGAAACACTCCCGATCCACTCTCCCGGCATAGGCCGTGCGCAGCAGAAAAACACTTCGATGCGCCAGATGCTCCGGCGAGGTCAGGTCGTGCCATGCCGACGTCCTGTTCGCCCCGGCGTCCGGGAAGCCGATTTTGAAACGCGCCCTGACCATGGCCAGCAGCAGCCGACCGGATTGCGAACCGTTGCAGGCATCGATGGCCAGATCGTAGGAATGCAGCCGCAGCTGCCGAAGCAGGGTCACCGTCAGCCACGGATGCCGCGCCATCTTGCGTGGCAGGCTGAATATGCGGCGAACCTGGAAGCGATTCGTGAACAAGTCCCTGGCTGCGTCGCCGCCACTGACGAGATCGATTTCAGCACCCGGATAAAGCGCCTCGACTTCCGCAAGCAACGGACTGATCAGCACGGTGTTGCCAAGCCGGTGATTGGGCCGGCATATCAAGACGCGATGCACGCCTCGCGTCGGCAACTGGCCCGGCTCGCAAAGCTGCCTGCCGGTGAGCGCAAACAGCCGGCCAAAGAACAGCGCGATGGCCCGGTGCCGCAACACATCCCGGCGTCGCGCCACGATATGGGTGTGTGGCTGCCCGGCTTGCGGCAGTTCTGCAACGTCAGTCATCGGGAACCGGGCAAGATCAGGAAGGTTACCGTACGGTACGACGCGCCACCTTTCGAAACCCTTTTCGAATTCAACGACATCACTTCGGCCGCCGGCCTGGCGCAACGACTGAAAGGGCGTTGAAAAACATCCGGTCGATGCGGCCACGGGTGGCCCGCCACCCACGGATGGATCAATGCGTCCGACCTCACTACTATCGGCGGACCCATCCCCGCAACTGGTGACTGCCCGTGAAGCGATTGCTCCTGTGCGCCCTGATCATGTCTGCCTGCGCCGCGGCGCAGGCCTCCGATACACCGACCTTCAGCACCGAACGACTGTCCGCCGAAGTGAAGACGCTGGCCTCGGACGCGTTCGAGGGCCGTGGCCCGGCCACGCCGGCCGAGGCGAAGACCATCGACTACGTGGTGGCGCAGATGAAGGCCGCGGGCCTGCAGCCCGGCGGCGACCTCAAGGACGGCAAGCGCAGCTGGACCCAGGCGGTGCCGCTGCTGCGCAGCGAGATCGTCGGTGTGCCGAAGCTCTCGCTCACCCTCGGCGACAGCCACGAAGCATTGACCCAGGGCGAGCAGATCGCGGTGCGCGCGCCGATGGACGGCTCCACCTCGGTGGCGATCGCCAACGCGCCGCTGGTGTTCGTCGGCTACGGCGTCGAGGCGCCGGAGCGGCACTGGGACGACTTCAAGGGCGTCGACCTGCACGGCAAGATCGCGGTGGTGCTGATCAACGACCCGGATTTCGAGACCGGCGTGGGCGACTTCGGCGGCAAGGCGATGACCTACTACGGCCGCTGGACCTACAAGTACGAGGAAGCCGCGCGCAAGGGCGCGCTGGGCGTGCTGATCGTGCACGAGACCGCACCGGCCTCGTACGGCTGGGCCACGGTGAAGAATTCCAACACCAACACGATGTTCGACATCGTGCGCGACCAGCCGTCCGCCGCGCATCCGCAGCTGGAAGCGTGGATCCAGCGCGAGCTGGCGGTGGCGATGTTCAAGCACGCCGGGCTGGACTTCGACGCGCTGAAGAAACAGGCGCAGACGCGCGCGTTCAAGCCGGTGACGCTGAAGGGCGAGAGCCTGTCGGCCAGCTTCAAGGTCAACAAGAGCGTGATCACCTCGCACAACATCGTCGGCCGCATCGAGGGCAGCAAGCACCCGGAGCAAACGGTGATCTACAGCGCGCACTGGGACCACCTCGGCGTCGGTGCGCCCGACGCCAGGGGTGATCGCATCTACAACGGCGCCGTCGACAACGCCACCGGCACCGCCGCGCTGATCGAACTCGGCCGCGCCTTCGCGCAGGGGCCGCGCCCGGAGCGCTCGATGGTGTTCCTCAACGTCACCGCCGAGGAGAAGGGCCTGCTCGGCTCCGAGTACTACGCCGCCAACCCGCTGTACCCGCTGGCCACCACCGTGGGCGTGATCAACATGGACGCGCTCGACCCGCACGGCCCGGCGCGCAACTTCACCATCTCCGGCAGCGCGAAGCTCGGCCTGCTGGACGACCTGATCGCCGACGCGAAGCAGTACGGCATGAGCTACACCGCGGACCCGAAACCGGAAGCCGGCTACTTCTTCCGCTCCGATCATTTCTCGTTCGCCAAGCGCGGTGTGCCGGCGGTGTCGTTCGGCTCCGGCAATGACTGGGTCGACGGTGGCATCAAGGCCGGCAAGGCGGCGGAAGACGACTACACCGCCAGGCGCTACCACCAGCCCGGCGACGAGTGGCAGGCCAGCTGGCCGTTCACCGGCATGGCGCGCGACCTGCAGTTGCTCTACACCGTCGGCCACGACCTGGCGAACTCCAACCAGTGGCCGGACTGGAGCAAGGACTCCGAGTTCCGCGGCATCCGCGACGCCAGCGCCGCCGACCGCAAGTAAGCCACACTGTCGATGTGCTCCCTCCCCTGCTTGCAGGGGAGGGTTGGGGTGGGGTCGGCTCTTGATCTTCTTCGCTACCCTGAGCAACCCCCTCCTGACCTCCCCCCTGCGACCGAAGGAAGTCCCTTCTGGGGCAAGCAGGGGAGGAATCATTGTCAGTGCCGGCCGTAGGCCCAGCGCAGGAACAGCGGCAGCATCCGCTGCCATGACGCCTGGTTGTGCACGCCACCCTGCAACAGGAACAGCGAGGCATCCGCCCTGCGCGACGGATGTCCCGCGTAATCCAGGTTGATCGAATAACCGAGCTGCCTCAGGCCACGGGCACGGAAGCCGTCGGCGCCGCGATAGCCCTGCAGCAAATCCTGCACGTCGTCGACGGCATCGTTGACACCGTCGCCATCGCGATCATCGGTTTCCTCCGCCGTACCCACCGCGAACCACATGCGCAAACCGGCGCGCTTGTGGCCGTGATCGACCATCGCCTGCGCCAGCCGCGTGTGCTGCACCGCGGTGGCGCTAGTGCGATCCGCGGCCAGCCAGAACGAGGGCGAGAATGCGCCGACCTGGCCGAACACCTCGGGGTACTGCCAGCCCAGGTTGAACGCGTTCAACGCACCGAGCGACCAGCCCAGTATCGTGCGCCCGCGCGCGGACCGGCGCGTGCGGTAGTGCGCGTCCACGTACGGCACCAGCGCGGTGGCGACCCAGGCGGAATAGTCCTGCGCACGGGTGCCGATCGGGCCGATCCGCGAACCGCCGACCAGGCTGCGTGCCGTGGCGCGATCGGACAGGCCGTAGCCGCTGGCGCGGTCGTCGAGCATGCGGATCGCCACCACGATCACCGGCTCGATCGCCTTGTCCCGATACAGTTGCGCCAGCGTCGCTTGCAGGCCCACCGCTGCCATGTCCTGGCCATCATTCGCGTACAGCACCGGATAGCGGCGGCCGGATGCCTGCGCGTAGCCCGGCGGCAGATAGACGGCCAGCTTGATCCGCTGCGGCGCGAACGCCGATGCATCGAGCTGCAGTTGCACCGGTTCGTTGGCGGCGACGGCCTCCGAAGCGAAGGCGGGCGCGCCACCGGCAAGCAGCAGCACGCCGGGCAGCAGCCACGACAGGAGCGTGCGGCGACTCATCGTCGTCACGCCACGCCAGCGAACCATGCGCCGTAGCCAGGCAATCGCAAGCGGCCGCCGTCGAAACGGCCGCTCGTCAGGCCGTGGCCATCCAGCGGTTGCGACGTGCCGAGCGCTGCCGGCAGGTCGACCTCGACGGCGGAGCCAGCCAGGTTGAACACCACCAGCACGGTCTGCCCGTCCAGGTGGCGGGTGAACGCCAGCACCGGCTCGGCGGTGTCGATGAACGCGATGTCGCCCCAGCGCAGCGCGGGTTGCGACTGGCGCCAGTGCATGAAGCGGCGGAAGCCGTTCAGCACCGAATGCGGGTCGGCTTCCTGCCGGCTCACCGCCAGCGCGTGATGCTCCGCCGGCACCGGCAGCCACGGCAGGCCGCCGCTGAAGCCGGCCTGCGCATCGGCGTCGTTCCACGGCATCGGCGTACGGCAACCGTCGCGGCCCTTGAACTGCGGCCAGAACGCGATGCCGTAGGGATCCTGCAGCGCCTCGTACGGCAACACGGCCTCGGTCAGGCCCAGTTCCTCGCCCTGGTAGACGCAGACCGAGCCGCGCAGCGAACAGACCATCGCGGTGAGCAGGTTGGCCAGCGGCGCCGACGGGTGGCCGCGGCCCCAGCGCGTCAGCACGCGCTCGACGTCGTGGTTGGAGATCGCCCAGCACGGCCAGCCGTCGGTCATCTGCGCTTCCAGCGCCTGCACCGTGCCGCGGATGTGTGCCGCGCTGAAATCGTCGGTGAGCAGCTCGAAGCTGTAGCCCATGTGCAGGCGGCCGGGGCGGGTGTATTCGGCCATCGTCGCCAGCGAATCCTCCGAGGAGATCTCGCCCAGCGTGGCCGCGCCCGGGTAGCGATCCATCAGTGCGCGCAGCTCGCCGAGGAAGGCCAGGTTCTCCGGCCGGGTGTTGTTGTAATAGTGGTACTGGAACGCGTAGGGGTTGTCCGGGCTGAAGCCGCGACCCGTGCGCTTGTCCTTCGGCTTGGGCGGGTTGTCGCGCAGCTCGCGGTCGTGGAAGCAGAAGTTGATCGCATCCAGGCGGAAGCCGTCCACGCCCTTGTCCAGCCAGAAGCGCACGCTGTCGAGGATCGCCGCGCGCACGTCGGGGTGGTAGAAATTCAGGTCCGGCTGCGAGGTCAGGAAGTTGTGCAGGTAGTACTGGCCACGGCGCGGCTCCCACTGCCACGCGCTGCCCCCGAACAGCGACAGCCAGTTGTTCGGCGCGCTGCCGTCGTCCTTCGCGTCGGCCCACACGTACCAGTCGGCCTTCGGATTGTCGCGGCTCTCGCGGCTTTCGTGGAACCACGCATGCTCGGCCGAGGTGTGGCTGAGCACCTGGTCGATCATCACCTTCAGGCCCAGCTTGTGCGCCTTCGCCAGCAGCGCGTCGAAATCGGCGAGCGTGCCGAACAGCGGGTCGACGTCGCGGTAGTCGGCGATGTCATAGCCGAAGTCGGCCATCGGCGACTTGAAGAACGGCGCGATCCAGATCGCGTCCACGCCGAGGCTGGCCACGTAGTCGAGCCGCTCGATGATGCCCGGCAGGTCGCCCACGCCATCGCCATCGGTGTCCAGGAAACTGCGCGGATAGATCTGGTAGGTGACGGCGCCGCGCCACCAGGGTGCATCGGTCATTTGAACGGTTCCCCACGACATGATGCGGGCGCGTTCCATCGCCCGTCGTTGAATGCGGGCCAGCTTAGCCGTAGCCCCGCCGCCACCAGCACGGGTGTGCATACGTATTCATTCGTGCTGCAGCTGCGGCATGCCGCGCCTGCGGGGTGCCTCGTCCGCGTGCATACGTCCCGAGTGGATGTCAAGCCGCACCGCGGCTCGCGCTGGCATGGCCCGTTTCCTACATGCCTCATGCTGCAGTGCCATAAACGTTCGATGGCACCCGGCATGAATACGTATGCAGGAAATGCTTCGCTGCGGAAACGCCGGCCTACCATGCGATCACGCCGCCGAAAACCTCGGCAGCGCACCTGCCGACGGTCGTCGCCGACGAAAGCGCGGGGAACCCAATTATCGAATTCGACGGCGACACACCTTTGTGGGAGGGGAACATGGTTCTGAAACATAACGTGCTGGCAATGGCGATCGCCTCGGTTTGCCTTGGCATGTGCGCCACGGCCTATGCCGGGACTGCACCGTCAGCCAGCCAGCAGCAGAGCACGCAAGATCAGGCCCAGCCGTCAACGACCGACAAGGCGGACAAGAACGCCAAGGACGCCGACGGCAAGCGCAAGGCGCAGAAGCTGCAGGCCGTGGAAGTGAACGGCTTCGTCAGCAGCATCGAGAACTCCACCGCACTCAAGCGCAACTCCAGCACCATCGTCGAGGCGGTGTCGGCCGAACAGGTCGGCAAGCTGCCCGGCGTGTCCATCGCCGACACCCTCGGCCGCCTGCCCGGCCTGGCCGTGCAGACCGTCAGCGGCCGTCCGCAGGTGCTGACCATCCACGGCCTGGGCCCGGACTTCTCCACCGCGCTGGTCAACGGCGGCCAGCAGGTCTCGACGTCCAACAACCGTGACGTGCAGTTCGACCAGTACCCGTCGAGCTGGTTCGACAACGTGGTGGTGCACCTGACCCCGGAGGCCTCGCTGATCGGCCAGGGCCTGGCCGGCACCGTCGACATGCACACCATCCGCCCGCTGGAAAAGAACGGTCCGGAAGCCGCGCTGAATGCCCACTACATCTGGAACGACGCGTCCCAGCTGTCCAGCGGCCCCGGCGTCAGCGACAAGGGCTACAACCTCAACGGCGTGTGGGTGAACCAGTTCGCCGACCACACCCTGGGCGTCACCCTGGGCTTGGACATGGAATCCAACCCCTCGCAGATCCAGCACCAGGCACCATGGGGCTACCCAAGCGACAACAACGGCAACGCGGTGATCGGCGGTGCGAAGAACTACGGCATCTCCGACACCATGAAGCGCCGCGGCGTGCTGGCCACCGTGCAGTGGCAGCCGACCGAGTGGTACACCGGCACCGTCGACATGACCTACGACAACTTCAAGGAAGTGCAGCAGGCCAAGGGCATGGAGTTCCCGCTGTGGTGGAGCTCCGCGCAGCTGCAGCCGGGTAGCACGGTGCAGAACGGCATGGACGTCGCCGGCACCTACGGCAACGTCAAGCCGGTGATCCGCAACGACTACAACAGCACCAGCGCCCGGGTCTACAACTTCAACTGGGACAACAAGTTCACCATCAACGAGAACTGGACGGCCGACCTCGACGCGAACTACTCGCGCGCCACCCGCCGCGACATCAACCTCGAGAGCTACTCCGGCACCGGCTTCGCCTCCAACGGCGCCACCGACACGCTCGGCTTCGTCGAGCGCAACGACGGGCTGCTCTACGTCAACCCGTCGCTGGACTACACCAACGGCGTGGTGCTGACCGACCCGCAGGGCTGGGGCGGCGGCAACGACGTGGTGCAGGCCGGCTTCATCAACGCGCCGCACACCGTGGACTACCTGGCCAACCTGCGCCTAAGCGTGGAACGCAGCTTCTCCAGCGGTCCGTTCTCCAGCATGGAGTTCGGCGTGGCGCACAGCACCCGCGACAAGACCTACCACATCGACCAGAGCTTCCTGACCCTGGGCGGTGGCACCATCAGCGGTGGCAGCGCAGTCACCACGGCACCGTTCAGCGGCACGTCGTGCTCCCCGCTGGCGTGGATGGGCGTGAGCCAGCAGCTCTGCTACAACCCGTTCGACCTGATCAACAACGGTACCCTGCAGCAGGTGCCGACCTTCGGCTCGTCGCTGTCGATGCCGCCGAACTGGAAGGTGCGCGAGAAGACGTTCACCCCGTTCGTGCAGTTCAACCTCGACACCTACCTGGGCGGCGTCAGCCTGCGCGGCAACTTCGGCGTGCAGGCACAGCACACCTCGCAGCGCGCCATCGGTGAACGCGTGGCGCCGGGCAGCGCGATCACCGGCAACGCGATCACGTTGCTGCCGGTGGTGGGCAGCACCAGCTACAACAAGTACCTGCCAAGCGCCAACCTGATCTTCGGCTTCACCGACAATGACGACCTGCGCGTCAGCGCCGCCCGCACCCTGGCCCGTCCGCGCATGGACCAGATGAACGCCAGCCTCGGGGTGAGCGGCAACATCACGCATCTGTCGTCGACCGACCCGAACCAGGCCTACTTCAGCGCGTCCGGCGGCAACGCCAAGCTCAAGCCGACCATGGCCGACAACTACAACGTCAGCTACGAGCACTACTTCTCCGGCGGCAACGGCTACCAGTGCAACTCCAACGACGCGAAAAACTCCGACCTGTGCCGCAGCGGCGGTGGCTACTTCGCGCTGTCGGGCTACTACCTGAAGCTGAGCGACTACATCAACCCGAACGCCGCCTACCTGTATGACTTCAGCTCGTTCCTGCCGTTCGGCCTGACGCCGGCGCAGCAGGCCCAGCTGGGCACCACCCAGGGTACCGTCTCCGGCCCGACCAACGACGGCCATGGCTACGTGAAGGGCGCCCAGGTAACCCTCAACCTGCCGTTCAACGTGGTCACGCCGGTACTCGACGGCTTCGGCACGATCCTCACCGGCAACCGCACCAAGAGCTCGCTGGTGTTCGCCGGCAATCCCGATCCGATCACCGTGCCGGGCCTGTCGAAGTGGGTCGCCAACGCCACGCTGTACTACCAGCACAGCGGCTTCGAGGCGCGCATCAGCGACAGCTACCGTTCCAGCTTCCTGGGCGAGGTGTCGGGCATCAGCGCTTCCCGCATCGAGCAGACCATCCAGGGTGGCAGCAGCTACGACGCCCAGATCAGCTACGGCTTCGACAGCGGCAGCCTGAAGGGCCTGACCTTCATCGTGCAGGGCTCCAACCTGTCCAACAAGAAGTTCATCACGTTCCAGAACAACGACCCCCGCCAGGTACTGACGTGGGAGCGTTACGGCCGTCGCTACGATATCGGCGTGTCGTACAAGTTCCAGTAAGTCGTATTGACGTACCTCCCCATGAAGCCCCGCTGCGTACTTTTCAGCGGGGCTTTTTTTTCATGACCCGCGCCGCTGCAACGACGGCGGCGCGGCAACCAGGACGGCATCCCGATGGACCATGACACGCACGACTCGCGCATTCGCCAGTTGGTGATCGTGGGCGGCGGCACCGCCGGCTGGATGGCGGCGGCGCTGCTCGCCAAGGCGCTCGGCACGGGTGTTGCCATCCGCCTGATCGAATCAGCCGAGATCGGCACCGTCGGCGTGGGCGAGGCCACCATTCCGCAGATCCGCCACATCAACCGCTTCCTCGGCATCGACGAGGACGAGCTGCTGCGCTTCGCGCACGGCACCTACAAACTGGGCGTGCAGCTCAACGGCTTCGGCCGGCTCGGCGATTCCTACCTGCACGCTTTCGGCGACCTCGGCCTGCCGCTGGGGCTGACTCCGTTCCATCACTACTGGCTGCGTGCCGTGCAGGAACGCGGCCATGCGGACGCACAGGGGCTGTGGGCGTACTCGCTCAACGCCGCGGCGGCCGCCGAGAACCGTTTCGCGCCGCTGGAAAAAGTCCCGGACAGCCCGCTCGGCGGCATCCGCTACGCCTACCACTTCGACGCCTCGCGCTACGCCCAGTACCTGCGCGAACACATCGCGCCCGGCGCGGTGCAGCGCATCGAGGGCAAGGTGGTGGACGTGCGCCTGCGCGAGGGCGACGGTTTCATCGAATCGCTGCAGCTGGACAACGGCGAGATCGTCGAAGGCGACTTCTTCATCGACTGCTCCGGCTTCCGCGGCCTGCTGATCGAGGGCACGCTGAAAACCGGCTACGAAAACTGGCAGCAGTGGCTGCCCTGCGACCGCGCGCTGGCCGTGGCCAGCGCGTCGGGCGGCCCGATGCGCCCGTACACCCAGGCCAGCGCGCGCACCGCCGGCTGGCAGTGGCGCATCCCGCTGCGCCACCGCGTGGGTAACGGCCACGTGTACTGCAGCCGCTTCATCAGCGATGACGAGGCCGCCGCGCAACTCGTGGCGAACCTGGAGACCGAAGCGCTGGGCGAGCCGCGCCCGCTGCGTTTCGTCACCGGCATGCGCAAGCTGGCATGGAACCGCAACTGCCTTGCGCTGGGCCTGGCCGCCGGCTTCATGGAGCCGCTGGAGTCGACCAGCATCCACCTGGTGCAGTCCGGCGTCAGCCGCCTGCTGACGATGTTCCCCGACCGCCACTGCGACCCGCAGCTGGTCGACGAGTACAACCGGCAGACCCGCTTCGAGTACGAGCACGTGCGCGACTTGCTGATCCTGCATTACAAGGCCACCGAACGCACCGACACGCCGTTCTGGCAGCAGTGCGGCGCGATGGAGATCCCGCCGTCACTGCAACGCCGCATCGAACTGTTCCGCCGCACCGGCATGATCTTCCGCGAGGCCGACGAACTGTTCACCGAGACCGGCTGGCTGCAGGTGCTGCTGGGCCAGCGCATCGAACCGCAGCGCCACCACCCGCTGGCCGACGCGCTGACCGAAGGACAACTGGACGGCTTCCTCGCCGACATCCGCACCCTGGTCGGCCGCGCAAAGAACACGCTGCCGCCGCATCACGAATTCGTGGCACGCGCGGCCGGCAGCCTCGCCGCATGAGCGCCGCAGCGGCGCGCCACCCTTGCCGGAGCCACCCATGATCCGACGCATCGCTTCATCGCTGCTGTTCACCCTGCCCCTCGCCCTGCTGGCACCGGCCAGCGCCGCGCCGGTCGCCGCCGTGCCCGCCACCGCCGCGGCAGCAGCACCCTCCGGTGTCTGGTACGAGATCTTCGTACGCAGCTGGGTCGACACCAACGGCGACGGCATCGGCGACCTGAACGGCGTCACCGCCAGGCTCGACTATCTCAAGTCGCTTGGCGTCAGCGGCATCTGGCTGATGCCGATCAACCCCTCGCCGAGCTACCACGGCTACGACGTCACCGATTACTACAACGTCAATCCGCAGTACGGCACGCTGGCCGATTTCCGCCGCCTGACGGCAGCGGCGCACCAGCGCGGCATCCGCGTGATCATCGACATGGTGATCAACCACACCAGCGACCGGAGCCCCTGGTTCAAGGCCGCGCCGGACCCGGCCAGCCCCTACCACGACTGGTACACCTGGGCCGGCCCCTACACCGACCTGGAAAGCGGCAGCGCCGCCGGCAGCCGCGCCTGGCACGCCGCCGGCCTGCAGCACTACCTGGGCATCTTCACCGGCGAGATGCCGGACCTGAATTACGACAACGCGGCGGTGCGCGGCGAGATGATCAAGGCCGGCCAGTTCTGGCTGAAGCAGGGCGCGGACGGCTTCCGCCTCGACGCCGCGCGCCACATCTACGAGAACTTTCCCTGGGACGTGGACGATCCTGCCGCGCTGGCGAAGAACCTCGCCTGGTGGAACGAATACCGCCGCGGCCTCGACGCGGTGAATCCGCACACCTATTTGGTGGGCGAGGTGACGCAGCCCGCGGCCACCGACCTTGCACCGTACCTGAAGCCGCTGGACGCGGTGTTCAACTTCCCGCTGGCGGCACAGCTGATCGACGCGGCCAGAAGCGAGCGCAACCTCGGCGTCGGACCCACGCTCGATCGCACCTATGCCGCCTATGAAGCCGTGGGCGGCGTCGCAATCAAGGACGCGCCGTTCCTTTCCAACCACGACCAGGAGCGCGTGATGAGCCAGCTCGATAGCAACCTGCAACACATGCGCACCGCCGCGGCGATGCTGCTCACGCTGCCGGGCGAGCCGTACATCTATTACGGCGAAGAGCTGGGCACGCGGGGCAGGAAGCCCGACCCGGCACTGCGCGAACCGATGCGCTGGCAGCGCTCGACGAAAGCCCCGGGCGAGACCACCTGGGAGGCGACCGATGCGGCCAATGGCGCCGCGGTCTCGGTCGAGGCCCAGCGCGCCGATCCGCATTCCCTGCTCAACCTCTACACGCAGCTGATCCACTGGCGCAGCGAGCTGCCCGCGCTGCGCGACGGCGGTTTCCGCGCCTATCCCGAAGCCAGCGACCACCTGGTGGCGTGGCAGCGCACCGATCCGCACGGCAGCGTGCTGGTGGTGCACAACCTGTGCGGCCAGACGCAGACGATGGCGCTGGACGTGCCGGGTGCGCCGCACTTCGGTCGCGTGCTGAAACAGACCGGCCCCGGCGCCGCGATCCACGGCGACACGCTCAGCGTGCCGGCCTACACCAGCGTGGTGCTGCAGTGATGGGCCGGCGTACACTCGCCGCCGCGTTGGCCACGAGCCTGCTGCTGGCCGTGCCGGCCCATGCCGCAAGGACCGCCGTACTCGCCAATCCAGGCGTCGACGACGGCAGCGTGACGTTCCGGCTACCGCACGAGACATTGTCGATCCAGCTCGCCGGCCAGGGCGTCGTGCACGTGCGTGCGCTGCCCGACGGCGCGGACGACAGGCCCACGCTGGTGATGGACCCGGTCGCACCACCCGAAACGAAGTCGCAGGTCCGTCATCAGGACGGCGACCTGATCCTGGTCGGCAGCCGACTGACGGCGACCTGGCGCAAGGGTGGCAACACGCTGGAACTACGCGATACGCAGCACAAGCTGCTGCTCACCCTCGATCTCGCTGCGCTGGCGCAAGGTCAGGTGGTCCTGACCCACGCGCAGGGCGACGCGCTGTACGGCATCGGCGGCTATGACAAGGATGCCGATGCCTCCGCCGGCCTGCTGCGCACCGGCGCGCAGGTCGCCAGGGCCGGCGAGCAGGGCCATGCCGGTGCGCCATTCGTGTGGAGCACGGCGGGCTATGGCGTGCTGGTGGACAGCGACGGCGCGAGCTTTGCGCTGCGTGACGGGCGCATCGCCATCGACGGCCTTTCCAGGACCGCGATGGACGTCTATCTGATGGCCGGCAACCCGCCGCAACTGTTCGGCGAACTGGCCAACCTCAGCGGCCACGCGCCGCTGTTCCCGAAATGGTCGAACGGCTTCATCAACAGCCAGTGGGGCATCGACGAGCCGGAGTTCCGTCGCATCATCGCCACCTACCGTGCCAGGCACATCCCCATCGACGCCTTCACCTTCGACTTCGACTGGAAGGACTGGGGCAAGGACTGGGGCGAGTTCCGCTGGAACGCGGCGAAATTTCCCGACGGCCCCGACGGCAAGCTGAAGGCCGACATGGACAAGCTCGGTGTGCACATGACCGGCATCATGAAGCCGCGCGTGCACGTCGACACCGTGGAGGGCCGCTACGCCACCGCGCACGATCTGTGGCTGCCCGGCGAGAAGGCCAGTCCGGACTACTTCTCGCACTTGCCGGTGAAGGACATCGATTTCGACAAGCCAGCCGCGCGCGCGTGGTGGTTCAACGACGCGCTCAAGCACAGCTTCGACAGCGGCATCGTGGGCTGGTGGAACGACGAGGCCGACACCACGCAAAGCAACACCCAGTTTCTCAACATGCAGCGCGCCACGTATGACGGCCAGCGCGCGCATTCGCCGCTGCGCGTGTGGTCGATCAACCGCAACTTCTGGCTCGGTTCGCAGCGCTATGCCTACGGCCTGTGGTCGGGCGACATTGCCACCGGCTTCGCCAGCATGGCCGCGCAGCGCCCACGCATGCTCAGCGCAATCAACGTGGGCGCGATGCAGTGGGGTATGGACGGCGGCGGCTTCAAGAGCGGCACGCCAACGCCGGAGAACTACGCGCGCTGGGTGGAGTTCGGCGCGTTCACGCCGATCTTCCGCGTGCACGGCGAGTTTGGCCAGAAGCGCCAGCCGTGGGTATACGGCCCGCTCGCCGAGAAGGCCGCCACCGACGCGATCCGCCTGCGCCAGGCGCTGATCCCGTACATCTACAGCTATGAACACGTGCGCCGCACCACCGGCGTGGGCCTGGTACGCCCGCTGCTGTTCAACTGGCCGCAGGACCCGAAGCTGCGCAATGACGTCGACAGCTGGCTGTTCGGCGACTGGCTGCTGGTGTCGCCCGTGGTGGTCGAGGGCCAGACTGCCAAGGACATCTACCTGCCCGCTGGACGCTGGACCGACTGGTTCAGCGGCAAGAGCTACGACGGCGGCCAGACCATCCGCCTGGCAGTCGACAGCAAGACCTGGCGCGACATCCCACTGTTCGTCCGCGAGGGCGCGATCGTCCCCACCCGCGCCGATCCGGTGGACTACGTGGGCGAACGGCCGCTGACCCAGCTCGACGTCGACGTGTTCCCCGCCGCGCAGCGCAGCACGTTCGACTATTACGACGACGACGGCGCCACCTACGGCTACGAGCACGGCGCGTACTTCCTGCAGCCGCTGTCGGTGCAGCGCCAGGGTGCCACGGTGCAACTGGAGATCGGCAAGGCGAGCGGCAGCTTCAAGCCGGCACTGCGTTTCTACCTGCTGAAGATCCACGGCACCGCGGCAGCCAGCGTCGGCCAGCTGAAAGCCTTCGCCGATCTCGCCGCCCTGCAGCACGGCGACGGCGAAGGCTGGGCCCGCGGCCACGACCGCTACGGCGACGTCACCTACGTACGGGTGACGGCAGCGCGTGCCGCGCAAATCACGATCGCCATGTAGGACCGGCCGGCGGTTCAAGGTTTCCTGAAAGCGCAAGAACCCCGGCGTTCCCATGCGGGCACGCCGGATCCACTCACCTGCGGAGGGACGTTCGATGGGCAATCACGGCAACGCGAGACACGGCTCGAAATCCACCCTGGCTTGCGCGCTCGCCGCAGCGCTGGCGCTCTACGCACTGCCGGCCCTCCATGAGCAGGCGCGGGCCGCCAGCAACGACAACAACGTGGAGTGGAGCGGCCTGTTCCACGACCAGGGCCCGTTGTACGACAACCACGTCGAGCCGACTTCCGCGCAGGCGGTCACGCTGACCCTGCGCACGTTCAAGGGCGACATCAGCAGCGCCAACATCAAGTACTACGACAGCGCGGACGGCCTGTTCCACTGGGTGGCGATGAGCTGGACGGCTAACGACGCCACCGGCAATTACGATTTCTGGAAAGGCACCATCCCGGCCAGCGCCTCGAAGAAGTACTACCGCTTCCAGATCAACGACGGCAGCGCCACCGCCTGGCTCAACGCCGCGGGCACCACCTCCGCCGAGCCGTCCTCCGGCGACTTCTTCATCCTCCCAGGCTTCACCACCCCGGCATGGATGAAGAACGGCGTGATGTACCAGGTCTTCCCTGACCGCTTCTACAACGGCGACGCCGGCAACGACGTAACCAACGGCCAGTACACCTACGCGGGCTGCGCCACCGAGAAGCATGCCTGGGGGTCGAGCGTGGTGGCCAACGTCAGCGGCTGCAACACCGCCGTGTTCTTCGGCGGCGACCTGGCCGGCATCGACCAGAAACTGGGCTACATCAAGAACACCGTGGGCGCCGACATCATCTATCTCAACCCGGTCTTCCTCTCGCCGAGCAACCACAAGTACGACACCGAGGACTACATGACGGTGGACCCGGCGTTCGGCAGCAACAGCACGCTGCAGACGCTGAGCGCCGACATCCACAGCACCAGCAACGGACCGAAGGGCTACCTGGTGCTCGACGGCGTGTTCAACCACACCGGCGATACCCACAAGTGGTTCGACCGCTACAACTGGTGGACCAGCATCACCGGCGCCTACGAGTCGCAATCCAGTCCGACCTACGGCTACTACACCTTCCAGAGCTGGCCCAATACCTACTCAGCCTTCTTCGGCTTCTCCAGCATGCCCAAGCTGGATTACGGCGCCAGCGGCTCGGCCGTGCGCAACGCCATCTACGGCAGCACCAGCTCGGTGGTGAAGACTTACCTGGCATCGCCCTATTCGATCGACGGCTGGCGCCTCGATGCGGCGCAGTACCTCGACGCCGGCGGCGGCAACGGCAGCGATACCGCCAACCACCAGATCATGGCCGAGCTGCGCAGCGCGGTGAAATCGGTCAACGCCAACGCCGACATCCTCGGCGAGTTCTGGGGCAACGCCGGTCCGTGGACCGACGGCGGCGACCAGTGGGACGGCGCGATGAACTACGATGGCTTCACCCAGCCGGTATCGGAGTGGATCACCGGCCAGGATTACAGCGGCAATGCGGCGAGCATCCCGGTCTCGCAGTTCGACAGCTGGCTGCACGGCACCCGCGCGAACTACCCGACCAACGTGCAACAGGCGATGAGCAACTTCCTCAGCAGCCACGACATCACCCGCTTCGGCAATCGCGCCGGCGGCGACATCTGGAAAACCTACCTCGCGCTGTTCTTCCAGATGACCTACGTCGGCACGCCCACGATCTATTACGGCGACGAATACGGCATGCAGGGCGGTGCCGACCCGGACAACCGGCGCACCTTCGACTGGACCGTTGGCACTTCGACCAACAGCGCGGTGGCACTGACCCAGAAACTGGTCGCGATCCGCAATGCCTATCCGGCCCTGCGCACCGGCTCGTTCATGACCCTGCTGACCGATGACACCAACAAGCTGTACGCGTACGGCCGCTTCGACGCGACCAACCGCATCGCGGTGGCGCTCAACAACGATTCGGTGACGCACACGGTGACGGTGCCGGTGTGGCAGCTGAGCATGACCAACGGCAGCACCGTCACCGAGCTGATCTCGGGCACGCAGTACACCGTGCAGAACGGCCAGGTCAGCGTGAGCGTGAACGGGCATTACGGGGCGATCCTGGCGCAGTGAACCCGGGCCCGTGGCGGCGACGTGGCAAACGCGCCACGCCGCCGCTGGACGCGGCCCCTTGCGGTGTAGGAAACTCCGCTCGATGTAAACGTTTACATCCTGATGGTTGCAGGCTCCGGCTGCTCCGTCCCCCGCGCCACTCCCACGCGTCGAACAGGATCCCGCCATGACTCGTTCCGCCTCGCTTCGCCACCTGGCCCTGGGCGTTTGTGCGGCCGCCCTGCTGCTCACCGGCACGGCCAGCGCCACGCCACCCGCCACGACCACCAGCCTGAACATCGACGCCAGCGCGCAAGGCACGCCGTTCCCGCATTTCTGGGAACAGATGCTCGGCTCCGGCCGTGCCGCACTCGCGCTGCGCGACGACTACCGCAAGGACCTGGATGCCGTGCACCAGGCTACCGGCGTCGGCTACATCCGCTTCCACGGCATCCTCGACCACGACGTGGGCCTGATCCAGCGCGACGCGCAGGGAAAGATCTCCTACAACTTCTCCTACATCGACCAGATCTACGACGGCCTGCTCGAGCACGGCTTCAAGCCGTTCGTGGAGCTCGGTTTCATGCCGCCGGAACTCACCTCTGATCCCGCCGCGCTGCATCCGTTCTGGTACCACCCGAACATTGCGCCGCCGAAGGACTACGCCGAGTGGGACGCGATGATCGACGCACTGGCCAGGCACCTGGTCGGGCGCTACGGCATCGACGAGGTGGCCAGCTGGTACTTCGAGGTGTGGAACGAGCCGAACATCGGCTTCTGGGTCGGCAAGCCCGCGCAGTCCACCTACTTCACCCTGTACGACCACACCGTGCGCGCGCTCAAGGCGGTCAGCCCGCGCATCCGCGTCGGCGGCCCGGCCACGGCGCAGGCCGCGTGGGCCACCGACTTCCTCGCCCACGTGCACAAGAACAACGTGCCGGTCGACTTCATCAGCACGCACGTCTACGGCGACGACACCGCCGACAACGTGTTCCACACCAGCGAGAAGATCCCGCGCCGCGACATGGTCTGCCGCTCGGTGGACAAAGTGCACAAGGAGATCGCTGCCTCGCCCTATCCGCACCTGCCGCTGATCTTCAGCGAGTACAACGCCAGCTACGCCAACCTGCCCAACGTCACCGACACCGTGTTCATGGGTCCGTGGCTGGCCAACACCATCCGCGAGTGCGCCGGCAAGGTGCAGGCGATGAGCTACTGGTCGTTCTCCGACGTGTTCGAGGAACAGGGTGTGGTGCGCAACCCGTTCTACGGCGGCTTCGGCCTGATCGCCGCCAACCGCATCGCCAAGCCTGCGTTCAACGCGTTCGCGATCCTGCACAAGCTGGGCGACCGCCAGCTGGCGACGAAGTCGGATTCCGCGCTGGTCACCCGCCGCGACGATGGCACCGTCGTCATCGCACTGTGGAACTACGCGCCGCCGGTCGGCGACACCGCCAGCTACACGCCGGGCAAGCCGACCGGCACGCCGAAGCGCTTCGACATCGCGCTGAAGAACCTGCCCGCCGCCGCCCGCGCCACCGTGTGGCGCGTGGACGAAAGCCACGGCAACGCCGTCGCCGCGTTCGACCGCATGGGCCGCCCCGATTCCCCCAGCCGCGCGCAGATCGTGCAACTGCGCGAAGCGGGCAAGCTGGCTGCGCCGGAAACGGTGGACGTGCATGACGGCAAACTCGCGATCGACGTGCCGGTGCAGGGGCTGGTGGTGATCGAGCTGCGTTGAGGCAGCTTCCGCCCAACAGGGCGGGCACGGCCCGCCGCTCCGGTCCCGGCCAAAAGCTGGCGGGCCGTGCCCGCCCTGCGGAACGGCGCTGGTAATGTCGAGGTCGGCATACCGCCCGTTCGCCCATGAATACGTATGCATGGGCTGGTTGCTGCAGTGCGACGCTACCTACCATGCAGGGCTCATCCCGACATCCGTCTGTCGCCGATGTTGCAGCCGCAAATGCGGGACATGCCACGCCGTGACATAACAGCCGCCGGAGAGCCCATGTCGACGACCCACCCGATCCGCAACCCGCTGCAGCTGGCCAGCCGATGCTGAGCCTGCTGCTCGCCGCGGCCATGGCCGCCACCACCGCGCCGGCCTGGCACGACGGCCTTGACTGGCACGGCGTGCACATCGCCATCAGCCGCGACGCGCAGCACAGCTACACGCTGGCATGGCCGTACGGCCAGCGCGTCATTGCAGCGCAGCCGCTCTCCACGGACACCGCCAGCCCCCTGTTCGACGGCCTGTTCGCGATGGCGCAGGACGACCTGGCGCAGGATTCGGTCAGCGCGATCCGCGACGGCGCGTTCGACCACGGCCAGCCGATTCCCTGCCAGTGCTTCGTGACCGGCCTGAAGTGGCCGTACGTGTGGACGCGCGACCTGTCCTACGCGATCGACCTGGGCCTGTGGCGTTTCGACCCCACGCGTTCGCGCAACGGGCTGAAGTTCAAGCTGTCCGGCGTGCGCGTTCCGTCCGCACCGCAGGGCTTGTACGCGATGCAGGACACCGGCTCCGGCGGCAGCTGGCCGATCAGCACCGATCGCGTGGTGTGGTTCCTCGGCGCGCGCCACCTGCTCGATGACAAGGCCTTTGCCGCCGATGTGTACAAGGCGCTGGGCAATACGCTGGCACAGGATCGCCTGTACGCGTTCGACGCCGCGTTCGGCCTGTACCGCGGCGAGACCTCGTTCCTCGACTGGCGCGAGCAGAGCTACCCCGCATGGACGGCGGACCAGGTCACCTTCATCGCGCAGTCCTTTGCGCTGTCCACCAACGTGTTGCACTACCAGGCGCTGCAGCTGGCCGCGAGCCTGGCCGATGCCCACCACGACGCGAAAGCCGCTGCCGCTTACCGCACCAGCGCGGCGGCGCTGAAGGACGCGATCAACGCCCACTTCTGGCGCGCCGATCGCGGCATGTACATGAGCTACATCGGCGGCGATGGCACGCCTTACGACAGCTACGACCTGCTCGGCATCGCGCTGGCGGTCGACAGCGGCGTGGCCGACGGCGAGCGCGCGCGGCAGGCGCTGGCGAACTACCCGGCCTGGCCCGCGGGCAGCCCGGTGATCTGGCCCGAGCGTTCCGACCAGCCGATCTACCACAACCGCGCGATCTGGCCGTTCGTCAGCGCGTACGCGCTGCGCGCCGCGCGCACGACGGAGCAGCCCGCACGCATCGCGCACGAAATCGAATCGGTGATGCGCGGCGCCGCGCTGTACGGTTCCAACATGGAGAACTACGAGCTGCTCACCCAGGGCCAGCACGTGGACGAGGGCAAGCTCAGCGGCCCGGTGGTGAATTCGCCACGCCAGCTGTGGTCGGTGGCGGCCTATCTCGCGGTGGTCACCGAAGGCGTGTTCGGCCTCGACGAAGACGGCAGCGTGCAACCGAAACTGCCGACCTCGCTGGTACCGATGCTGTTCGGCCAGCGCCACGCGATTACGCTCGACCTGCGCAACCGCCGGATCACCCTGCAGCTTCCGGAAAACTACACCGGCAACCTGCTCGTCGCCGGCCGCACCGCCACGCGCGGCACGGCCACCACGGTGATGCTGAAGGCGGTGCAGGTGCCGGACCCGCCGCTGCGCACCGACGCGCCGCTGTACGCACCCGTCGCCCCCGCCGCACCGCTGGCGCGAGCCGATGGCGACGGCTGGAAGATCACGACCGACGGCAAGGTGCGGCTCTACCTCAACGGCCAGGCCTACGGCAGCGTCGACGGTGACGGCCACCTCGCGCGGCAAGCCGGCCTAGCCTGCCTCAGCGCAACGCGCGTGGATGCACACGGCCTGGAATCACTGCACAGCCCCGCCACCTGCGTGGGCGAGGTAACGAAAGTCACCGGCAACTGGCCGCGCACGTGGACGGCACCGGCCAGCGGCAACTATCGCGTCGCGCTCGACTACGCGAACGACCACGGCCCGATCAACACCGGCATCACTGCCGCAGTGAAGATGCTGGTGATCCGCTGCGACGGCAGCGACGAGCAGCGCCTGCCGATCGTGATGCCGCACAGTGTGCGTACGCAGCAGTCCACCTGGGGCAGCTTCACCGCGAAAGCCGGCAGCACCTGCCACTTCGCCCTCGACGACGGATTCAACATGAGCTACCTCGCCCACTTCGCCCACTACACCGCTGACAATGGCAGCGACGGCAACGGCGGCAGCAGCGGCCCGCTGAACCAGGCCGAGGTGCATGCCCTGCTGGTCGCGCCGCTCGCCACCGACCGGGGCACGCCATGAAGGACGGCACGGCCTTGCGCGCCAAACCCGAGCTGTCGTTCTGGCAGATCTGGCACATGTGCTTCGGCTTCCTCGGCATCCAGTTCGGCTTCGCGCTGCAGAACGCCAACGTCAGCCGGATCTTCCAGACGCTGGGCGCGAACGTGGACCAGATCCCGGTGCTGTGGATCGCCGCGCCGTTCACCGGGCTGATCGTGCAGCCGCTCATCGGCTATTTCTCCGACCGTACCTGGAACCGCTTCGGCCGGCGCCGGCCGTACTTCTTCGCCGGCGCGGTGCTGGCCACGCTGGCGCTGCTGGCGATGCCGAACTCACCCACGCTGTGGCTCGCGGCGGGCCTGCTGTGGATCATGGATGCCTCGTTCAACGTGTCGATGGAGCCGTTCCGCGCCTTCGTCGGCGACCAGCTGCCGCCGAAGCAGCGGCCGCTGGGCTACGCGATGCAAAGTGTGTTCATCGGCGTGGGCGCGGTGGTCGCCTCGTTCCTGCCCTACGTGCTCACCCACTTCGGCGTGGCCAACACCGCGCCGGCCGGCGAAGTGCCGCACTCGGTGAAGTACGCCTTCTACGCCGGCGCGTTCGTGCTGCTTGGCGCGATGCTGTGGACCATCCTCGGTACCCGCGAGTACCCGCCGGAGCAACTGGAGTCGTTCTCCGACAACCGCGTCGAAGAGGCGCCCGGCAGCGTTGCCGGCGCGTGGAAGATCGGCACGCTGTTCCTGGTGCTGGGGCTGGTGCTGCTGGGCCTGATCGGCCAGTTCGCGCTGGAGAAAGAGCTGTACCTGCTGGCCGGTGGCCTGGCCGGCTTCGGCGCACTGTTCGTGTGGCTCAGCCAAACCCGCAGCAACGGCGCGCTGCGCCACATCATGGGCGACCTGCACGGCATGCCGCTGCCGATGCGCCGGCTGAACTGGGTGCAGTTCTTCTCCTGGTTCGCGATGTTCGCCATGTGGATCAACACCACCTCGGCGGTGTCGCAAACCTTCTACGGCTCCAGCGACACCACCTCGGTTGCCTACAACGAGGGCGCCAACTGGGCCGGCGTGCTGATGGGCACTTACAACGGCGTGGGCGTGCTGGCCGCGATCCTGATCCCGCTGCTGGTGCGCGCCTGCGGGCTGCGCATGAGCCACCTGGTCAATCTGTGGCTGGGCGGGCTCGGCCTGCTGTCGTTCCTGGTGATCCGCGACCCGCACTGGCTGATCGCCTCGATGGTGGGTGTGGGCTTCGCCTGGGCTTCGATCCTCTCGCTGCCCTACGCGATGCTGTCGGACAATCTGCCGGCGGCGAAGATGGGCGTGTACATGGGCATCTTCAATTTCTTCATTGTGATCCCGCAGCTGCTCGCCGCCAGCGTGCTGGGCGTGCTGCTGAAACTGTTCTTCCACAACCAGCCGATCTGGGCGCTGGGCCTGGGCGGCGTGAGCCTGCTGATCGCCGGGCTGTGCACGCTGCGCGTGCCGAAGCCCGAGACCACCGCGTAACCGGCGCGCCCGCGCCACGTCCCGCTCCACGGAACCCGAACCATGCCGACGCTCCGCCTGCTTTCCGCCCTCGTCGCCACGCTGGCCTGCGGCCTCGCATACGCGGCCACGCCGGGCGGGGCGCCCGAATTCGTCGGCACCGACGCGCCGTTCGCCTCCAACGCGATCTACTTCGTGATGACCGATCGCTTCGTCAACGGCGACCCGTCGAACGACCACCGCGACCAGGGCGGCGCGCACCGCACCTTCGACATCCCGGTGCCCGGCGCGCCCAAGGGCGAAAGCGCGAACATCGGCTACCTCGGCGGCGACTTCAAGGGCGTGCTGGACAATGCCGGCTACATCCGCGGCATGGGCTTTGGCGCGGTGTGGATCACCCCGATCGTGGACAACCCCGACGAGGCGTTCACCGGCGGCGACCCGGTGAGCTGGGGCTCGAAGTTCACCGACCGCGGCAAGACTGGCTTCCACGGCTACTGGGGCGTCAACTTCTACAAGCTCGACGAGCACCTGCCCAGCAAGAACCTCGACTTCCGCCAGTTCACCACGGCGATGCACCGCTCGGGGCTGAAGGTGGTGCAGGACATCGTGGCCAACCACGGTTCGCCCGCCTTCAGCATGCCGGTGCGCCAGCCGCAGTTCGGCCAGATTTTCGACAAGGACGGCAAGCTCGTCGCCGACGAACAGAACCTGCCGCCATACCAGCTCGATCCCGCACGCAACCCGCTGCACCGCTTCTACCACGCCTACGACGACCTGGTGCAGCTGTCCAACAACGACGACCAGAGCCCGGCCGTGCTCGATTACTTCGTCGGCGCCTACACGCAGTGGGCCGACCAGGGTGCCGACGCCTTCCGCATCGACACCATCAGCCACATGTCCACCACGTTCTGGAAGCAGTTCAGCGCGCGCATCCGCGCGAAGCATCCGGGCTTCTTCATGTTCGGCGAGGCGTTCGACTACAGCCCCGACAACATCGGCCAGTACACCTGGCCGCAGAACGGCGCCATCAGCGTGCTCGACTTCCCGCTGCGCGGGCGCATCGCCGAAGTGTTCGAGCACCCCGGCAGCGACTACGCCCACCTGCTCGACCGTCTGTATCTCACCAACGGCCCGTACCAGAATCCATACGAACTGGTCACCTTCTACGACAACCACGACATGGCCCGCCTCGCCGCCAGCGACAACGGCTTCATCGACGCCAACAACTGGCTGTTCACCGCCCGCGGCATCCCCGCCATCTACTACGGCTCGGAAACCGGCTTCGAGCGCGGCAAGGCCGAGCACCAGGGCAACCGCAACTACTACGGCCAGCAACGCATCGACGCCGCGCCGCAAAGCCCGATCTACCAGCAGCTCAAGCGCATCGCCCAGCTGCGCGAGAAGACCCCGGCGCTGCAGCGCGGCCTGATGCTGCCGGTCCATTTCGCCGGCAACCAGGCCGCGTTCTACCGCGTGTACCAGCAAGGCGACACCCACCAGATCGCACTGGTGCTGCTCAACAAGGGCGATACCACCGCGTCATTCGACATCGCCGACTACCTGCAGCCCGGCCACTGGACACCGGCGCTCGGCGGCGCCGCGATCGACGTGGCCGAAGGCGGCAGCCTGCACGCCAGCGTCCCTGCACATGACGTGCAGGTCTACCTGCTGGATGCCACGGCAAAGCGCGCGGACCTGGTGGCGGAGCTGACGCGGCTGATGCAGGAGCGGGGGCATCCGGCGCACTGATCCAACCGATTCAATACTGCGGGATCAGGCAACCGGATCAGGTGGCAACAAGAAGCTGATAGATTGATTTTTCAGGCTTGGCGCAACGATGCGTGCCTCGATGGCATGGGGTAGGCTGCGGGATTAGACTGCGCTTTGAAATCTACTTAGCGTTAGGCAGCATGGACAGTGCTATGCCCGTCGAAGAACCATCGCTTAGCCATGCGCAAATCCAAGCTGAAGTGTGGAAGCGACTTGAGAAATACAAGGCGCTCAATTTCTTCGAGCAATTTGCAATGTTCATGGGTCTAGCCCAAGCCTTCGAGATCAGCCTTAAGCAACTTCTCCATCGCAAATACGGTGTGGAATTTGAGAGCCTCGAACGCACCACTCTAGGTCAGGCAGCGCACCAGTTAAAAGATCGTGGTCTACGCCCGGACTTCTGTGCGCTGCTAGACAGCGTTGTGAGCTATCGCAATCACATCGCTCACTCTCTTCTCGCCAACCAAATCATGCTCCAGTCATTGGGTGTTGGTGATGCGTGCTTCGAGCACCGAGAGCTTGAGAAGGGCATTTTCGAGTTGGAGCAGCTTTGGCTTCTCTTTGAATGGACGGAAAAGCCCAATGCTTGGGGCTGAAGGCTTGATGTCTAACAGTCCATTTCAATTGGATGGCTGCGCCGCCGCTCAATTCAAGCCTTAGGCCGGTATGTTCAAAGATGCTTCTAACTGCGGAATTGTGGCTACGGAGTACTCGCCAAGGTATCGCCGCTTCTCGCTCACACTCCAACCACAGGACGGTGGGCCCGAATTCCGTGTCGGCTTCACAGACGTAGCAGCCTATCGGTTCGACAACTTTTGCTCAGATGTCATCGTCACGGTCAGTCCAACTCCACTCGGCGTCATCGTCGCTAACGACTGGCAACAATTTCTCGTAGCCGATCAATCCGGCCTTTGGCCAGGCCCACTACCCCGGCCCCACTCAGTAGTTGCTGTGGCATCACGCTTGGACCTTCGTGGTTTTACGATCTCCCTGGCCTCAGGAGCGTGCGCGTGGGCAATAAGCAAAGATTTCGTGCTACTAGGCCGTCGAGCGCGCGCCTAACCACCCACGCAAGTGGGCGTGCGCATCACGCACGGTTTAATTCAGGCGCTAGGCGGCAAAAGGCGTCATGGACATTTTCTACTTTCCAATCGCGGGGACACAGATGAGACGCCTTCTTCTGGTTGCACTACTCGCAATCTCGTTCACGGCCAGCGCCATCGTCATTCGTAGCGACGTCAACGATGCCGAGTATCGAGTCCCGGCTTCGGCATTCCCCGCGCTGGTCGACATGCCGGGTGAGGGGCACGGTGTCCTGATTGCGCCTCGGTGGGTGTTAACCGCAGCGCACGCGGCGCCCATGCAAATGGAAGGCATGGAACACGAAGTATCCATCGGCGGTGTGGCGCGCAAGGTCAAACGTGTCATCACCTATCCCGGCTACAAGAAGCTGCCCAACCCGTTGGTCGAGGAAGCCCTGGCATCTGGCGATCTCTCCAGGGTGCACGCATTTCTTGCATCATCCGATGACATCGCGCTGATCGAACTTGCATCGCCGGTGACGGATGTGATTCCTGCGCCTCTCTATCGCGGGAACAAGGAAGCGGGGATGACCGTGCAGCTCGTGGGCAAGGGCGCCACCGGCAATGGCGTCGATGGCCAGGATCCCCACAGCCCGCATCGGACTGTGCTGCGCCGTGCCTTCAACGTGATCGAAGGTGCCGACGCGCGCTATGTCTGGTATCGCTTTGACCCGCCGCCATCCGCCTTGCCGCTTGAAGGCATCACGGGGAGCGGCGACAGCGGCGGCCCCTTGTTCATCGAGAACGGGGATTCAAGGCAACTCGTCGGCCTGGCCTCCTGGGGCAAGTATCCGGCAGGCCATCCATTCTGGGGCAGATGGGCACCGGGTCGCCAATTCGTGGAAGGTCTCTATGGCGAAATCCTGTACGGCGTCCGCGTCTCACGCTACATCCGATGGATAGATGGCGTGATATCAGGGCCCGCGAATGCTCATACCGGGCTTCAGCCGGCGGAGGGTGGCAACGCCGCGGGAGACTCCCCTTCGCCCCCAGGTGCGTAACGCTTTGCGCCTCGACGCCTGCAGCATCGAATATCGCCGGACCACGTTTCACCCACACACCAGGCACTCGCGGGAGACCCCGTTGCCCGTCATCCGACCAGCCACTCCCAGTGACGCAGAACCGCTCTCGCGGCTTGCCGAAGCGACCTTCCGCAGCACCTTCGGCGCGGCGAATACGCGCGAAGACATGGACCTCCACTGCCGCACCAGTTACGGCGCGGCAATCCAGTCAGGTGAGATTGCCGACCCGCGTATGCTGACCCTGCTGAGCGATGGCGATGAAGGGCTGGTCGGGTTTGCCCAGCTGCGCTGGGGTGATGCTCCGAAATGTGTCGCGGCCGAATCCCCGGGCGAGATCCAACGGCTGTATGTTGCCGATGCGTGGCATGGCAAGGGCATCGCGCAGGGCCTCATGCACGCCTGCACCGAAGCATTGCAGGCACGCGGCTCGGACGTGGCCTGGCTGGGCGTATGGGAGCACAACCCGAGGGCAATCTCGTTCTACCGGAAGTGTGGCTTCGTCGAGGTCGGCGACCATGTTTTTCCGCTGGGCAGCGATCCGCAGCGGGATATCGTCATGGCACGATCCATCGCAGGCGCACCGTCGAACATCACACCACAACGCGAGACATCGGGAGAACGACGATGAACTACAGAGGCAGCTGCCACTGCGGCAGGGTGGCATTCGAGGTGGAAGGCGAGATCGGGGAGGCGCTGGCGTGCAACTGCTCGATCTGCCAGCGCAAGGGTTCGCTGCTGTGGTTCGTTCCGCGCGAGAAACTTCACCTGCTCTCGCCCGAGGACGCGGCCAGCAGCTACACGTTCAACCAGCACGCCATCAGGCACCGCTTCTGCCCGGTCTGCGGCATGCATCCGTACGGCGAAGGCACGGATCCGAAGGGCAACGCGATGGCCGCGATCAACATCCGCTGCATCGAGGACATCGAGCTTTCGGCCATCCCGGTGCGGCAGTACGATGGCCGTTCGCGATGAAATGGCCGGGCCGGCCCCTGCTTCCACGGAACGGCCAGTAGCCGCCCGCGAAGCCATGCACCGCGCACCACACAACGAGGTGAACCCATGCGCCACCTGATCACATTCGCCATCTTCCTCGCGGCCGTCGCCGCCTATGCCCTCGGCCTCGGCCCGCTGTTCTTCGGCGCGCCGCTGGTCGGCAGCGTGCTGGTGCTCGCCGGCGTGCTGTTCGAGCTGGCGTTCTGGCTGCGGTTGTTCCGCCGGGCGCACCCAGCATCCACGTCGACAGGCAAATGAACCGGCGCGAATAACCGATGGACACGAACGACCCGGCCTACGCCGTCGTCCACGCCACCCCGAGCGCCAGCATCTACAACGCCCTGCGCACCGGCGCGGGACTCAGCGCGAAGAGCGATGAGGCCGCCGCGCGCGGGCTGCCGGGCTCGCTGTTCGCGGTGCAGATCCTGCATCGCGGCGAGCCGATCGGCATGGGCCGCGTGATCGGGGACGGCGGGTGCTTCTATCAGGTGGTGGACATCGCGGTGCTGCCCGAACACCAGGGCAAGGGACTGGGCAAGCGCGTCATGCAGGAGATCATGGGCTACCTCGACGCGAACGTGCCGCCCGGCGGCTACGTCAGCCTGATCGCGGACGGCAAGGCGCAGGAGCTGTACGCCCGGTTCGGTTTCGTACCGACCGCGCCGGCCGGCGTCGGCATGGCATACCGGACCGGGAGCGTGCGGCCGGCGAGCTGACTGCTTGCGCCGCCGCGATGACTGCCATGAGCCACGCCGTCTCGAACCTTGCCGAACTGCTGCACTCGATGAGCCCCGTGCTGAACCGCGGCGTGTATGTGTTCGTCGCGCTGCCCAGCGGCGATGTGCCGGATCGGATCGAGCCGATCGCCAGCTTCCGCGAGCGCGAGGGACTGACCCTGATCGTCGAGGAGCAGCAGGCGAAGGATGCCGGGCTGGCGGTGCTGTTCCGCGCCGCGTGGATCACCCTGAGCGTGCATTCCGACCTGCACGCCGTCGGCCTGACCGCCGCCGTAGCGACTGCGCTGGCCGAGGCCGGCATCAGCTGCAACGTGGTCGCCGCTGCGCATCACGGCCATCTGTTCGTGCCCGTCGAGTCGGCCAGCCAGGCGCTCGCCGCACTGCGGGCACTGCAGGAAAGTGCCGGCGCCGCCTGAGCGAATGCCGCCGATGCGCTACTCGCGCACCGGGCCGAAGCACTTCCCGGCCTGCTCCACATTCACGGCCGGACCGAGGTGGTTGCCCTGCAGTTCGTCGCAGCCGGCGGCGGCGAGGAAGTCCGCCTGTGCCGCGGTCTCCACGCCTTCGGCGGCAACCTGCATGTGCAGCTCGTGCGCCACCGCAATGATGGTGCGTGCGATCGCCGCGTCGGCGCTGTCCGCCGGCAGCTCGCGCACGAACGCCTGGTCGATCTTCAACTTGTCGATCGGGAACTGCTTGAGGTAGGCCAGGCTGGAATAGCCGGTGCCGAAATCATCCAGTGACAGCCGGATACCCAGCGCCTTCAGCTCGGCCAGCGTGCGCTGCACGCGCCAGACGTTCTCCATGAACGAGCTTTCGGTGATCTCGATGTCCAGCATCGCCGCCGGCACGCCGTGCCGCTGCAGGGCCGCGCCGACCTGTGCGGCCAGCCCGGGGCGCTGCACCTGCTGCGCGGACATGTTCACCGCGACGGTGAAGTCGCGGTGGCCGCGGTCCAGCCACGCCCGCAGCTGCCGGCAGGCCGCGTCGAGCACCCACTGGCCGATCTCGGGCATCAGGCCCAGCGCTTCGGCGATCGGGATGAAGCAGGCCGGCGGTACCTGGCCGAGCTGCCGGCTGTTCCAGCGCAGCAGTGCCTCGAAACCGGTCAGCCGGAGGTCGGCGGCGCGGTACTGCGGCTGGTAGTGCAGCTCCAGTTCGCCGTGCCGGATCGCATCGCGCAGCTGGTTGCCCATCACCAGGCGGTCTTCCAGGTGGCGCATCTGTTCGACCGAGAATGCGGACACCCGGTCGCGCCCTTCCCGCTTGGCCTGGTTCATCGCGGCCTCGGCCCGGCGCAACAGGTTGTTCGGGTCGCTGCCGTGGTCGGGCGAATGGCTGATGCCGACGCTGGCGGTCAGCAGCAGGCGGTAATCGCTGACCTCGACCGGTTCGGCCACGACAGCGCGCAGGCGCTCGGCCAGCGCATGCGCGCCGTCCGCCGACAGGCCGACCGCGGTCACCACGAACTCGTCGCCGGCGACACGGGCGACCTGACTCTGCTGCCCGGCCAGCGCCGCCTGCAGGCGGCCAGCCAGTTGCCGCAACACGTCGTCGCCGGCCTGGTGGCCCACCGATTCGTTGACGCCCTGGAAGCGGTCCAGCCCGATCACCAGCACCCAGACCGGCGCCGTCGCGTCCTTCAGCATCTCGCGCAGCGCACGCCCGAGCAGCAGGTACTGCGGCAGGCCGGTGACCGGGTCGTGGCTGGAGGCATGCGCCAGCTCGGCCTCGACCCGCTGGCGTTCGGTGATGTCGCGCGCCACCGCATAGACCAGCCCGTCGGGCGCGGCGAACGAGACCCACTCCAGCAGGCGCTCGCTGCCGTCGCTGCAGCGGCAGCGGTTGACGAACTCGTGGATCTGCTCGCCGCAGCGGCCGCACACCAGCATCGGGTCGGCAGCGTCGCCGGGATGCCGCGGCAGCAGGAATTCACGGTAGGGGAGCGAGGTCAGCTCGCTGGCGCGGTAGCCGGTCAGCTGCTGCAGCGACGGGTTGAACTGCCGCAGCCGTCCGCTGCGCGGGTCGAGAATGCAGAAGATTTCCTGCGACATCTCGAAGAAGCGGTTGCGTTCGCGCAGGCGGGCGGCCAGGCGCTCGCTCTCGATCGCGATACCGGTGATCGACAGCATGCGGTCGATGCTGTGCAGCTCCTCCTCGCGCGGTTCGCGCTGCTCGCGGAAGTACACCGCGAAGGTGCCCAGCACCTCCTTGTGGCTGCCGAACACCGGCGTCGACCAGCACGCCTTGAGGCCATGCGCCAGCGCCGGCTGCCGGTAGTTTTCCCAATACGGATGACTGGCGATGTCGGCCACCACCACCCGCTCGCCAAGCCACGCGGCGGTACCGCACGAGCCATGCGCCTCGCCGATCTCCTGCCCGTGCATGGCGCGGTTGTACGCGTCGGGCAGGCTGGGCGCGGCGCCGTACAGCACGTGCCGGCCGTCGTCGTCCAGCAGCAGCAGCGAGCACAGCGCGCCGGGGTTCATCGTCTCGTGCAGGCGCGCGATCCGTTCCAGGCTCTCCGCCAGCGGCCGCTGCGCCGCGATCCCTTCCAGGATCTCGTGCTGTCCGGCCGCCAGCTGTTCGGCGCGCTTGCGCTCGGTGACGTCGCGGAAATAGATGGTCAGCCCGTCCGCCGACGGGTAGATGCGGTTCTCGAACCAGCGGTGGTACGGCGGGTAGAACGCCTCGACCTGCTGCGGGCGCTGTTCGGCCATCGCCTTTTCGTAGGCCAGCTGGAACGGCTGCCCGACGCCTTCCGGAAACTCCGTCCAGATGTGCCGGCCGATCAGTTCCTCCGCACTGCGCCCGAAAAGCTCGCAGGCCGTCGCATTCAGGTAGGTGTAGCGCCAGTCCCGATCCAGCGCCACGTAGGCATCGGTGACCCGCTCGAACACCTGATGAAAGTCCAGCTCCAGCCGCGGTTCATCCATGGTGCGAGCACCCTCGTCACGCCAGTGGCGCTATGGCAACGCGGGCAGATTAGGTGATCGCGCGTGAAGGCGGTAGTGGCGCCGCGCGGTCAGCGTTTCAGCGCAGGCTGGACCGCCGTACCACCAGCTTCACCGGCAGCACCTCGCTGTCCACCGGCTCGCCGCGGATCAGGCCGAGCAGGCTGTCGACCAGCACCTCGCCGGCCTGCTTGGTGTCCTGCAGCACGGTGGTCAGCGGCGGGTTGACGAAGCTGGCGGTGGCGATGTCGTCGAAGCCGGCCAGCGCCACGTCCTGCGGCACGCGCAGGCCGTGGTCGCTGAGCGCGCGCATGGCGCCGATCGCAATCAGGTCGCTGGCGGCGAACACCGCGTCGAAGCCGACCTCGCGCAGGATCAGGCTGCGCATCGCCTCGTAGCCGGAGCGCTCGGTGCTCTCGGCATTTTCCTGCAGCGCCGGGTCCACCGCCACGCCGGCCTGCTCCAACGCGTCGACGTAGCCGCGATAGCGCCCGAAGAATTCCGGGTAGTGGCTGGATGCGTCGCCGAGGAAGGCGATGCGGCGGCAGCCGCGCTCCAGCAGGTGTCCGGCCACCGCCTGGCCGCCGCGGAAGTTGTCGCAGCCGATCGACACGCCGGGCTGGTCGGCCAGCACCGCGCCCCAGCGCACGAAGCGGGTGCCCTGGGCGACCAGCTTGTCCAGCTTGTCGGTATAGGCCAGATAGTCGCCGTAGCCGAGCAGGATCAGGCCGTCGGCCTTCTTGCTGTCGGCGAAATCGGCGTGCCAGTCGCGCGAGAACTGCTGGAACGAGATCAGCAGGTCGTAGCCCTGCAGCGCGCAGGCGCGGGTGATCGAGCCCAGCATCGACAGGAAGAACGGGTTGATGTGCGACTCGTCGGCGGTGGGGTCCTCGAAGAACAGCAGCGCCAGCGTGCCGGTGTGCATCCGGCGCAGGTTGGAGGCGTTCTTGTCGACCTTGTAGTTGAGCTGTTCGGCGGCGGCCTGGATGCGCCGCCGGGTTTCCTCATTGACCAGCGGGCTGCCGCGCAGCGCGCGCGACACCGTGGCCTGGGACACCCCGGCCAGGTGGGCAATGTCGATCGATGTGGCTTTTCCCTTCATCCGCAGCCTGATCCGGAATCCACCTGCCGCCCGGCACGACGCCGGCGCCCCCGAATCCTAGCCGGTTTGCCCGCCGCCTGTCGTATACAGCCCGCCGCGGCGCGATGCCACGGCAGCCGATGGGTACAGCGGCTCCATGAGGCCGCGGGCTCTGCAGGGATGGCGTCGCAACCCGCGCCCTGTCGGCACGGGCTAAAATGCCGGGATTCCCTCCACGGCCCACCGACATGCAGCACCTGACCATCGTCACCACCGGCGGCACCATCGACAAGATCTACTTCGACGACAAGTCGGACTACAAGATCGGCGCGCCGCAGATCGGCGAGATCCTCGGCCAGCTCGGCGTGGCGTTCCAGTTCGACGTGATCCCGATCCTGCGCAAGGACAGCCTGCACATGGGCGCCGAGGACCGCGCACTGGTGCGCTCGACGATCGAGGCGCAGCCGCACCGCCACGTGCTGGTCACCCACGGCACCGACACCATGGTCGAGACCGCGCGCGAACTGGCGAACATCAAGGGCAAGGTGATCGTGCTGACCGGCGCGCTGAACCCGGCGCGCTTCCAGGGTTCCGACGCGGTGTTCAACATCGGCTGCGCGGTGGCCGCGGTGCAGACCCTGCCCGATGGCGTCTACATCGCCATGAACGGCCGCGTGTGGGACCCGGCCAAGGTGCGCAAGAACCGCGACGCCAACCGTTTCGAGGAAGTCGGCGGCTGAGCCACGCCGATGAAAAAGGGCCCGGTCGATCCGACCGGGCCCGGGTTACTGCTCCTTGAGTAAAACGACGGGCCTTCCCTGGCCCGTCAGGGGGCTTACCAGGTGGCTTTCAGCGACACGCCGGAGAACGTCGTGTAGCCGCGCACCTTGATGTAGTACGTGCCCGAGGCCGCGCTGAACGAGCAGCTCTCGTTGTTACCGGTCAGGTACGGGCGGCAGTCGTAGCTGGTGGTGGTCGGCGCCATACCCTTCTTCACGTACAGGTCCGCGTCGCCGGTGCCGCTGGAGATCGCGATCGTCAGGTTGCTGCCCGACGGCACGGTGACCGTGTAGCTCAGCTCCTGGCCCGAGGAACCGGCCAGGCCGGTCACCGGCACGCCATTCTGCAGGCCGCCGGTGCCGCCACCGGTGCTGTAGGACGCCTTGACGGTGACGCCGGAGTACGCCGAGTAACCGTGCACCTTGAGGTAGTACTTGCCGGCACTCGGCGCGGCCACGCTGCAGCTCTCTGCATTGCCGGTCTTGTACGGGCGGCAGTCGTAGCTGCTGGTGGTCGGCGCGCTGCCGAACTTGGTGTACAGGTCCGCATCGCCGGTGCCACCGGAAATCGACATCACCAGATTGCTGGCACCGGTCGGCACGGTGATGAAGTAGTCGTTGTCGCCGCCCGTGGCTGCCGCCACGCCGGTGACGCCGACGTTGTTCTGCAGCTCGGTGGTGCTGCCGCCACCACCACCGCCCGCGCAGCTCACGCCCACGCTGGTGAACGCGGCGGTCACGTCGCTCTTGTTGTAGACCAGGTCCTGGGCCGCCGATTCTACGCCGCAGGCGCCGGAGTTGAAGGTGGTGGTGGCATTCCAGTAGACCTTGTTGGCCAGCGCAAAGACCTGGAAGGCCTTCTTGGTATCCCAGCCGGCAGTCTTGGCGAGCAGGCAGAACGCCTTGTTGTACACGCCGCTGCTGTAGTGCACGTCCATGGTGGAAGTGAAGTTGGCGGCGTTGTCGATCGAGCTGCCGTCCTGCGTCGGCGTGCACATCCAGCGCAGCGCGGTGCCGCTCTTCATGATGTCGGCGCCGACCAGCCAGTCGTTGCTGCCGCGATCGTAGAACTCGGCCGCCTCGCCGGCGATGTCCGAATAGGCCTCGTTGATGCCGCCCGACTGCCCGGAGTACTGCAGCGCGGAATGCTGCTCGGTGTAGCCGTGGCTGATCTCGTGGCTGGTCACGTCCAGCGACACCAGCGGGTAGAACGTGCTGGCGCCGTCGCCGAAGTTCATCGACGTGCCGTTCCAGAACGCGTTCTCGTAGTTGGCCTTGTAGTGCACGTTCATCACCAGCTGGAAGTTCAGCGGCGCCACGCCGACGTAGGCCATGTACATGTCATGGGTCACGCCGCCGAAGTGGTGGGCGTCGTTGACCGGCGAGTAGGCGCCGTTGATCGCGTCGGTGTCGCTGTTCGGACAGGTGAAGCTGACCACCGAACCAGTGGTACCCTGATGCAGGTTGTTGGTCACGACGTCGGTGTTCTGCAGCGTGCAGGTGCTGCCGGACTGGGTCACGTTGAGCGCCGCGTAGTTGGTGCCGTAGAGGTACTTGCCGGTCTTGGTGTTGCCGCCGGGACCGGTGGCGGAAGCATCGGTCAGGCCGTTCCAGCTCTGGATCACCTCTCCGGTGTTGGCATCGATGATCGCGGTCGGACGCGACGGATTGGTGCCGTCGACGAAGTAGGACACGCGGTAGACCAGGCGGGCCGGGCCATTCTCCTGCGGGTACACGAACAGGTCGGTCTGCTGGTTGCTGATGGTGGCGCCACCGATCAGGGTGGTATGCGCGTGCGACTTCAGCGCCGAGATGGCGCGGTCGCCGCTCAGCCTGGGCGCAACCGAGGCCAGGCCAACCTGGTCTTCCTGCATCAGCTCGCCGGTGGCGCGCAACGCGTTGCCATTGGCATCCTGCACCACGGCAATGCTGCGGCCGTAGACCGGCACGCCGCGATACATCTGCTGCTGGCGCACGACCTGGTGGCCGTTGGCGATGGCGGCCGAGTTGCGCGGTACCAGCGACATGTTCTGGCCAAGGTTGAGCTGGGCGGCCAGCAAGCTGACCGGCACCGCACCGAGATTCTGTGCATGCAAGGTCTTCGTGTTGGCAGCCGTGGCCACCGAGGCGGTAGCCATGCCGATCGCGGCAACCAGCAGCTTCAGACGGTAATGATTGGGCATTGAAAACTCCTAGACAAATTTTTTTCGGGACAAACGGGCCCGATGCGGCCACGTAGACCCCATTCAGAATTGCCGTGCGAGGCACGGCCCCTTTTTTTGGTGTGCTGTCTAGCGATCCCAAACTACGCCCGGATCGGCTGCCTCCCCCTGGCATTCCCTTGCATGGGCAGCGCGTGGACGCGTAACTGCAAAACGGCGATCACGCCGCCAAAGGATCATCCGTCAACCTCCCCGATGACGAATCTGGTTACGTTATTCCTTGCGCATCATGACGACAATCCGACTTTTTCCTACGCCGGGTGACGACAGTCACAGGACGCAGCATCTGCGCCGTTGCAGCGCGGATGCCGGGCAGGAAACAAGGTGGCGGCACCGCGTGCCGCGTTCCCGTATCGTCAGTTATTGCGCAAGGAAGCGATGCGTCATGGCGAATCGTAAAATTGTGCGCCAGCGCCGTCCATCACGCCGGCGCAGGGCCGGCAGGCGGGTTCAGAGCATGCCGGTTTCGAGCTTCGCCGCGTCGGACATCATCGAATGCGTCCACGGCGGGTCGAACACCAGGTCCACGTCGGCTTCGGCGATGGTGGGAATCATCTCCAGCTTGGTGCGCGCGTCGTCCACCAGGATGTCACCCATGCCGCAGCCGGGAGCGGTCAGGGTGAGCTTCACGTAGACCTTGCGTGCGCCGGATTCGGTCTGCTCCAGGCTGAGGTCGTAGACCAGGCCCAGCTCGACCACGTTCACCGGGATCTCCGGATCGAACACGGTGCGCAACTGGTCCCACGCCAGTTTCTCCACGTCCGCATTGGTGGCGTCGTCCGGCACCTCGATCGGCGCCGGCCGCTCCTTGCCCAGCGCGTCGGCATCGTCGCCGGCGATGCGGAACAGGTTGCCTTCCACGTAGACGGTGAAGCTGCCGCCCAGTGCCTGGGTGATGTAGCCGATCTGGCCGGCCGGCAGGGTCACCACGTCGCCTTGTGGCACCATCACGGCGCTGCAATCGCGCACCAGGGTGAAGGGTTCGCTGCTCAGACTGAAACCACTCATGCCAACGCCAATCCTGTATCTGCGGGCACGGCCAAGCGTCGAACCCTGATTGCCTATTATGCCGTCCGCTGCATGCGGCTGCTTGTCCCAGATCAGGCCGGGATCACCGGAACTCAAGGGATGCCCGCCGGCGACACGTTATGATGGCCGCTTTAACCGACGGCAAAACCCATGCTCCCTGCCCTCCTGACGTGTCGTCGCCGATGAGCGTGCGCACCGTATCGCTGTCGGTGTTCGTGCTGTTCAGCGCCGCCATGCTGGGACTGGCCGCCGGTGCCGTGTGGATGGTGGCGGCACTGTACCTGCGCCATCCGCTGCCATGGCTGGCGCTGCCGCTCGGCGCGCTGCTGGCCTGGACCATCCGCGCCTGCGTGCGCCCGGCCGGCACCAGCGCGGCGCTGCTGGCCGCAGGCGCCACCTTGCTGGCCGCGTTCTACGTCAACATGCTGGTCGCCGGCGTGCTGATCGCTGGCAACATGGGCATGGGCCTGATCGAGGCGATGCGCACCGCCGGCCTCGGCATGCTGTGGCAGCTGTCACGCATGGCGCTGTCGCCGGCGGACTTCGGCTACGCCGCGCTGGGCATGCTGCTGGCCGCGTGGCTGGCCTGGCGCCAGCCGCGCCGGCGTTGAAACGGCCCATCGCCGGTCAGGCGTCGATTTCCTTCAGCGACGCTACCAGTTCGCCCACCGCCGCCTGGCCGTCGCCATACAGCATGCGGGTGTTGTCGGCGTAGAACAGCGCGTTCTCGATGCCTGCGAAGCCGGTGCCCTTGCCGCGCTTGATCACGATCACGTGCTTCGCCGCGCTGACGTCGAGGATCGGCATGCCGTAGATCGGCGAGGCCGGATCGGTCTTGGCCAGCGGGTTGACCACGTCGTTGGCGCCGATCACCAGCGCCACGTCGGTGGCCGGGAACTCGGGGTTGATGTCGTCCATGTCGGCAATCAGGTCGTACGGCACGCCGGCCTCGGCCAGCAGCACGTTCATGTGGCCTGGCATGCGGCCGGCCACCGGGTGGATCGCGAACTTCACCTTCACCCCGCGCTTGATCAGCAGCTGCGCGAACTCCCACACCTTGTGCTGCGCCTGCGCCACCGCCAGGCCGTAGCCGGGCACGATCACCACGCGCTCGGCGTAGGCCATCATCACCGCCGCATCGGAAGCGTCGATCGGCTTCTGCGCGCCCTCGATCGCCTGCGCCTCGCCGCCGGCGGCGCCGAAGCTGCCGAACAGCACGTTGCCGATCGAGCGGTTCATCGCCTTGGCCATCAGCTGGGTCAGCAGCGTGCCGGCCGCACCGACCACCATGCCGGCGATGATCATCGCCTCGTTGCCCAGCACGAAACCCTCGAACGACACCGCCAGGCCGGTGAACGCGTTGTACAGCGAGATCACCACCGGCATGTCGGCGCCGCCGATCGGCAAGGTCATCATCAGGCCGAACAGCAGCGCCAGCGCGAAGAACAGAGCGATCAGCGCCGGGCTGGCATGGCTGGTGGCCAGCAGCACGCCCGCGACCACTGCCGCCGCCAGCAGCAACAGGTTCACCGCACGCTGGCCGGGGAACACGAAGCGCTTGTCCAGCCAGCCCTGCAGCTTGGCGAAGGCAACCAGTGAACCGGAGAAGCTCACCGCGCCGATCAGCGCGCCGAGCACGCCCAGCGCCAGCTCGGTCGGCGACAGCGCCGGCGGCAGGCCGTTCACCGCCCAGGCTTCCGGCCGCAGCGGCGAGGTATCCGGCACCACGTGCAGCAGCCCCGACGAACGCGCGTAACCGATCAACTCGACCGCGCCGATCGCCGCCGCCGCGCCACCGCCCATGCCGTTGTACAGCGCCACCATCTGCGGCATCGCGGTCATCGCCACGCGCTTGCCGCTCCACCAGGCGGCACTGACGCCGACCAGCACCGCGGCCATGATCAGCCCGCGGTTGTGCATGTCCGGCAGGAAGAACGTGGCCAGCACCGCCAGCAGCATACCGTAGCCGGCCCACACGATGCCGCCGCGCGCGGTGCGCGGCGAGCTCATGCGTTTCAGGCCAAGGATGAACAGCAGCGCGGCGAGGAAATAACAGGCCTTGATCAGCGTCGGCAACCAGCTCATCACTTGGCTCCCTTGCCGGCGTCCGGCTTGCTGGACTTGAACATATCCAGCATGCGCTCGGTCACCACGTAGCCGCCGGCGGCGTTGCCGGCGCCCAGCAGCACGCCGATGAAGCCGATCGTCATCTCGAATGGCGTCTGCGCATGGCCCAGTGCGATCATCGCCCCCACCAGCACGATGCCGTGGACGAAGTTGGAGCCGGACATCAACGGCGTGTGCAGGATCACCGGCACCCGCGCGATGATTTCATAGCCGGTAAACGCGGCCAGCATGAAGATATACAGCGCCAGGAAACCGTCGATCATGAGCCCATCCCCCGTGAGAGCCGCCCGCCAGGACGTCAAGTTCGCATCATACGGGTGCCGGTCAACCCGTGCGAGCCTGCCGCGTTGAACAACGGGAACCCACCGCTGGAGCCCGAGGATGCTTCACCCGATGCTGCGGCCGACGAGTCCATGAACGGCGTGGCCGGCACGCTCGACACGGACTTGCTGGGCGACGCCCGCGAAACGCCTGCCACGCTGGACGCGTTCCTGGCGCAGGTCGAGCGGCGCGCGTTCCGCATGGCGGAACTGCAGCTGCGCCATCGTGAGGACGCCATGGATGCGGTGCAGGACGCGATGCTGCGGCTGGTCAGGCATTACCGCGACAAGCCGGCCACGGAGTGGGCGCCGCTGTTCTGGGGCATCCTGCGCCGGCGCGTGGTCGACCTGCAGCGCCGGCGCAAGGTGCGCTCGATCGTGGTGGGCTGGCTCGGCGGCGGCCGCGACGACGACGGCGACGAACTGCCGACGTGGGAACCGGCGGACCCCGGCCAGGATCCGCTGGGCCGGCTGCACGACGTGCAGTCGTATGCGGACATGGCCGCCGCGGTCAGGCAGCTGCCGCAACGCCAGCGCGAAGCGTTCATGCTGCGCATGCTGGAAGGACTGGACGTGGCGGAAACCGCCCGCGCCATGGGCTGCTCCGAAGGCAGCGTGAAAACCCATCTGTCGCGCGCGATGCACCATCTGCGCGACCAACTGGAGGACTGGCGATGAACTCGCCCGATAACCGCAGGCCCGACGAACATTTCGAACAGCGCGCCCGCGAACTCTGGCGCGAAGCCGCCCAGCGCATCGACCCGGCCACCGCCGGACGCCTGCGTGCGGCCCGGCGGCAGGCGCTGGAGACAGCCAAAGCCCCCGCGCACCGCGCCGTGCGCTGGCTGATCCCCGCCGGTGCCTTTGCCGCGATCGCGCTGGCCACGATGATGGTGTGGCAGCCGTTGCCGCAGCGCCAGGCGACCACCGTGATGCACGCCACCAGCAGCACCGACGAGCTCGACAACGAGCTGCCGCCGGACGCCGACAAGACCGATCCGAACCTCTACCAGAACCTCGACTTCTACGGCTGGCTGGCTTCCACCGGTAGCCACACGGCGAGTCGCTGAGCCATGACCCGAATCCTCCGCACGCTCCTGCCGCTGCTGCTGGCCGCCCTGCTCGGCAGCATCACCGTGGCACCACTGCACGCGCAGGCTGCGCCACCGCCGCCCCGTGGCGACATGCCGCCGCCGCGTCCGTGGAGCAGCCTCGACCCGGCGCAGCGCGACGTGCTGGCACCACTGCAGAAGACCTGGGACAGCCTGTCGCCGCGCAAGCAGTCGCACATGCTGCAGCGTGCCGAACACTGGGTCACGCTGCCGCCGGAAAAGCGCGAGGAAGTGCGCCAGCACATCGCCCGCTGGCAGCAGATGACGCCGGACGAGCGCAGGCAGGCGCGCGAGAACATGCGCAAGTTCCACCAGCTGCCGCCACAGCAGCGCGAGCAACTGCACGCCACCTTCGAGCGCTTCCAGCAACTGCCGCCGGATCAACGCGAGAAACTGATCCGCGAATGGCACGCGCTGCCGCCCGCCGAACGCCTGCACTGGGACGAGCGACGCGGCCACGGCCATCCGCCGCCGGGTGGTCCCGGCCACCCCTGATCGACAAAACGCCCGCCTTGCGCGGGGCGTTTTCCCCAAGATTTGCAGGGCGGGCAGTGCCCGCTGCTCTTGCCGTCAAGAAAGCCGGCGGGCAGTGCCCGCCCTACGCAGTCAAGTCAACCAGTGAAGCACGTCTCGCCGGCATTGCTCAGGCAGCTCTTCGCCACCAGCTCGTCGTCGAAATCCGGCTTCAATGCGCCGTCGTGCACCAGCAGTTCCAGGAAGTTGAACACGTTGCGCGCGTACATCTCCGACGCGTGCAGCGGCGCGCCGGCCGGCAGGTTCAGCGGCCCCAGAATCACCACGCCACCGTGCTCGACCCGCTCACCCGGTCGGGTCAGTTCGCAGTTGCCACCGCTCTCGGCGGCCAGGTCGACGACCAGCGCGCCCGGCTTCATCCCTTCAACCATCGCCGCGCTGAGGATCTTCGGTGCCGGCCGCCCCGGCACCGCGGCGGTACTGACCACCACATCGAACGACTTCAGGTGATCGGCGAGCGCCTGCTGCTGCGCAGCACGTTCCTCTGCCGACAGCTCGCGCGCATAGCCGCCGCTGCCGGCGGCGCTGACACCGAGGTCGAGGAACTTCGCACCCAGCGACTCTACCTGCTCGCGTGTCTCCGGGCGCACGTCGTAACCCTCGATCTGCGCGCCGAGTCGGCGCGCGGTGGCGATCGCCTGCAGGCCGGCCACGCCGGCGCCGATCACCAGTACCTTCGATGGCCGGATCGTACCCGCGGCGGTGGTCAGCATCGGGAAGAATTTCGGCGAGGCCTCGGCTGCGATCAGCATGGCGCGGTAACCGGCCACCGCAGCCTGCGAGCTCAACACGTCCATCGCCTGCGCGCGGGTGGTGCGCGGCAGCAGTTCCAGCGAGAACGCGGTGAGCTTGCGCGCGGTCAGTGCGGCGATGCGCACGGCGGCGCCGTACGGACGCAACTGGCCGACCACCATGCTGCCTTCGCGCAGCCCGGCGAACACCGCGTCGTCCGGCGGCAGCACGCAGGCCAGCACGTCGGCCTGCGCCAGCACACTGGCAACATCGGCAAACTCGGCATCGGCGTACAGGCCATCGGGGAAACCGGCCGCGCGCCCCGCATCGTGTTCCAGCAGCACACGCAGGCCCTTGCCGCGCAGCTTCTTCGCCATCTCGGGCGTGATCGCCACGCGCCGCTCCCCGGCGGCAGTCTCACGCAAGGCGGCTACGGTGATCGGCATGGTCCATCCCCTCTGAGTGGTTCACGCATCTTAGCGGCACTCGCCGGCTTTGATCCGGCTGCCCGCCAAAGAGTAAGCTGGCCCGCCGGCAGTGGCTGACCGGGGGTCACGCCGGAGATCCCGATGCCCGCTACTTCCAACGCTTTCGACGACCTGCTGGCCCTGGCGCGCAGCGCACGCGAACAGGCCTATGCGCCATATTCGAACTTCCTGGTCGGCGCCGCGCTGCTGACCCGCGACGGCCGCCGCTTCAGCGGCTGCAACGTGGAAAACGCGTCCTACGGCCTGTGCAACTGCGCCGAACGCACCGCCCTGTTCAGCGCGATCGCCGCCGGCTGCCGGCCCGGCGACTTCGCCGCGCTGGCGGTGATCGCCGATACCGACCACCCGGTCAGCCCCTGCGGCGCCTGCCGCCAGGTGATGGCCGAACTGTGCGACGACGCCATGCCGGTGCTGCTGGCGAACCTGCACGGCGACACCCAGCAGACCAGCGTGGCCGCCCTGTTGCCCGGCTCGTTCAAGCTGCCGCTGTCGGCGTGACGGTTCGCGCGTCATCGGCCCGCCCGCTAGCATGGGCATTCCCCCATCGAAAGAACCGCTCCATGTCCGCTGCCCTGTCCCTGCTCCAGCAACGCCATTCCGTCCCCTCGCGCCAGCTGGGCGAGCCGGCGCCGGACGAGGCGAGCCTGCATGAACTTTTGGAGGCGGCGATCCGCGTGCCCGACCACGGCAAGCTGGTGCCATTCCGGCTGATCCGCCTCGAAGGCGAAGCGAAGCTGACGTTCGGCGAGCGACTGGCGGCGATCGCGATCCGCAACCACCCGGAGATGTCCGACGCCAAGCTCGAGAAGGAACGCCTGCGCTACACCTTCGCGCCGCTGATAATCGCGGTGGTCGCCCGTCTGCATGCCGACAGCAAGGTGCCGGAGATCGAACAGAAGTTGTGCACCGGCAACGTGGCCTACAACATCCTGCTCGGCGCCTACGCGCTGGGCTACGGCGCGCAATGGCTGACCGGCTGGGCCGCCTACGACCGCGAGGTGGCAGGCATCCTCAACCTGGCAGACAACGAACACGTGGTCGGTTTCATCCACCTCGGCACGCCGCAGATCGACGTGCCCGACCGCGAGCGCCCGGCGCTGGCCGACCTGCTGAGCACGTGGACACCGTGAACGCGCCGGCGAACGGACGTCCAGCCGTCCATCTTGTTGACGGTAGCATGTACGTTTTCCGCGCCTGGCACTCGATGCCGGACGAGTTCTTCGACGCCGACGGCCACCCGGTCAATGCGGTGCACGGCTACACCCGCTTCCTGTGCGAACTGCTGGAGCGCGTGCAGCCCGAGCACATCGCGGTGGCGTTCGACGCCTCGCTGAACAGCTCGTTCCGCAACGCGATCTACCCGCCGTACAAGGCCAACCGTGACCTGCCGCCGCCCGACCTGGAGCGGCAGTTCGTGCAATGCCGTGCGATTACCGATGCGCTCGGCGTGCACCTGATGATCGACCATAGTTTCGAGGCCGACGACCTGATCGGCAGCACCGTGTGGAACCTGCGCGCGCAGGGCTGGCGCAGCGTGATCGTCTCGGCCGACAAGGATTTCGGCCAGCTGCTGGGCGAGCACGACGAGCAGTGGGACTATGCCCGCGGCCTGCGCTGGGGGCCGGCCGGGGTGCACGAGAAACTCGGCGTGCACCCGCACCAGGTCGCCGACTACCTGGCCCTGTGCGGCGACAGCGTGGACAACATCCCGGGTGTGCCCGGCGTCGGCGCCAAGACCGCCGCCGCCTTGCTCAGCCACTTCGGCAGCCTCGACATCCTGCTCGACCGCATCGACGAAGTCGCCTTCCTGCGCTTGCGCGGCGCCGCGGCCTGTGCCGCCAAGCTGCACGAACACGCCGAGCAGGCCCGGCTATACCGCCGCCTCACCCGTATCGCGCTGGACGCTCCGGGCGCCGAATCCGCCGAAGCCCTGCAGCGCCGTCCAGCACCCGCCGACCAGCTCGAAACCCTGTGCGAACAACTGCGCCTCGGCGCCTTCACCCGCAGCCGCCTGCGCGCGCTGCTGCGCTGACCACACGACCAAAAGAGCACCCCCACCCAGCCTCCCCCTGCGTTGCAAGGGGAGGCGCCAAGCCCCCGCAGCCTTGCTCCCTCCCCTGCTTTGCAGGGGAGGGCTGGGGTGGGGTGCTCTTGATCTTCTTCGCCAGCCCGGAACTCCCCCCTCCCGACCTCCCCCTGCCTTGCTGGGGGAGGAACAAAAACGGCGACCCGAAGGCCGCCGCTTTCATGACTTCAACCGGCTCAGTGCGAAGCGGCTTTCGGAGCGCCCTTCGCCGTCCACTGCTTCAGCCACGCGTTCACCGCGTCATGCCACTGCACGCTGTTGTGCGGCTTCAGCACCCAGTGGTTCTCGTCGGGAAAATGCAGCAGCTGGCTGGGAATGCCGCGGCGCTGCAGCGCGGTGAACGCGCCCAGGCCCTGGGTGTCGGGGATGCGGAAATCCTTCGCCGAGTGGATCACCATCATCGGCACGCGCCAGTCCTTGACGTGATTGACCGGGTTGAACTTCTCGTAGTTCTCCGGGTGCTCGTACGGGGTACCGCCGTTCTCGCGCTCCTCGAACCAGAGTTCCTCGGTGTCGTAGTACATGGCGCGAGTGTCGAACACGCCATCGTGGTCGATCAGGCACTTCCACGGCTGGTTCCACACGCCGGCGATCCAGTAGGTCATGTAGCCGCCGTAGCTGGCGCCGAGCGCGCAGGCGCGGTCGCCGTCGAGGAAGCTGTACTTGTCCAGCGCGGCCTTCCAGCCCAGCTTCAGGTCCTCCAGCGGCTTGCCGCCCCAGTCGCCGGAGATCGAGTCGGTGAACGCCTGGCCGTAGCCGGTGGAGCCGTGGAAGTTCACCGTCACCACCGCGAAGCCCTGGCCGGCATAGGTCTGCGGGTTCCAGCGGTAGCTCCAGCCGTTGCTCATCGCGCCCTGCGGGCCGCCGTGGATGATGAAGGCAACCGGGTAGGTCTGCCCCGCCTTGTAGTCGGCCGGCTTCACCACGTAACCCTGCACGGTCTCGTTGTTCCAGCCCTTGAAGGTGAAGAACTCGGCGTCGCCCATCTCTGTGTTCTTCAGGTCTGCCGCGTTGAAGTGGGTGACCTGCTTCAGGCCGCTGCCGTCGGCGGCAGCAAGATAGACGTCGGCCGGTCGCTTCAGGTCGTCGCGGGTCAGCAGCAGCTTGCCGTTGGCCAGCGAGAAGCCGCCCACCGTGCCTTCACCGACCACCTGGCTGACCTTGCCGCTGGCCGCGTCGATCGCGAACAGCGGATGCTGGCCGTTGTCGTCGGCGGTGGCGTACAGGGTCTTGCCGTCGGCGGAAATCGTGAGGCCGCCCGGCGAACGATCCCACTGCGGATCCACCTCGTGACGGGTACCGCTGGCCAGGTCCAGCGCCATGATCGCGAAGCGGTCGGCCTCAAAGCCCGGCGTCTTCATCGCCAGGTAATACAGCGTCTTGCCGTCCGGCGAGGCCACCGGGTAGGCGTCCCACGCCTTGTTGTCGGCGGTGAGGTTCTTCGGCGCGGCGGAACCGTCCACCGGCACGCTGTACACGTCGAAGTTGGTCGACCACGGCTCGCTGTGGCCGGCGATGCGCACGTCGAAGTACACGGTCTTGCCATCCGGCGCGAAACTGAACTCGCCCTCGTCGCCGAACGGCTTGCTCGGCACATCGCCGTCGATGCCGCGGCTGAGCAGCTTCGGTTCAGCGGAAAGCTGCCCCTTGCCGTCGAAGCGGGCCACGAACAACTGGTTGCGCCGGCCGTCGGCCCAGGTATCCCAGTGCCGCACGAACAACTTGTCGTACAGCGTGCCGCTGGCCTTGTCCTTCGCGCGCGCGTCAAGCCGCTGCTGGGTGCACGCCAGCGTGCCGCAATCGGTGAATACCTCATACGACAGCAGCACCTGCTTGCCGTCCGGTGACAGCTTGTAGCCGCCCAGGTCCAGCACGCCACGACTGACCTGCACCGGCGCGGCGTGCTTGCCCAGGTTCAACCCGTCCTTGCCACCCAGATCCACCCGCCACAACTGCGCCACACCCTTGGCCGGCGCCACGAAATACAGACTGCGCCCATCCGCCGACCAGCGCGCCGAGCCACCCTTGTCCACCACCCTCACCGGCTGGCCAGCCTTGGCCAGGTCCAGCACGTAGATCGCATTGACGCCCTTGTTCGCCGCGTAGTCGGTGCTGCGCACGCCGAACGCCGCGTAACGCCCGTCCGGCGACAGCTGCGGATCGCTGACCCGATCCATCATCACCAGGTCGCGGACGTTGAAGGCGTGCGGGCCCTCGGCCTTGACGAAGCTGGTGTCCACGACATCGCCCGCCATCGCGGGCGCCGCCGTCACCAGTGCGAGCAGCAATGCAGCCATCAGGGGTTTCATGGGTGGTCCCTTGGTAGTCAAAGTAGTGACGGTAAGCGCCAAATTCGCCACGGGCAAGCTTTGCCGTGATCGGTGAAGAGTGAGCATGCTACCAACCCAGCGGCGGCCTCCGTATCAGCTTGCTACGTACCGTGTATCGATATGCGATATGAGCTCATGATCAAAACCTTCGCCAACAGGATGTGGGGTCGCTGTTCGATAGCGTGCGAGTTCACCACTTCGTGAACATCGAAGCTCCCACCCGCCACAAGCTGGAAGACCTCGACCCAGCCGGCACGCTGGAAGACCTTCGGTTGCCGCCGGGCAACCGCCTGGAAGCACTCAAGGGAGACCGACCGGGACAGCACAACATTCGCGTAAACGATCAGTTCCGCACCTGCTTCCGCTGGAAGATCGGTGACGCGTACGACGTCGAGATCACCAACTACCATTAAAGCGACAACGACGATGACCTCCACCCCGCTGTCCCCGTCCACCCCGGCGAAATCCTCCGTGAGGAATTCATGCTGCCGCTGGCGCTTTCCTGCAACACGCTCGCCCGTGCCATCGGTGTCACACCGGCACGCGTCAGTGACATCGCCATTGAGAAGCGCGGCATCATCGCGGACACCACCACCCTGCGCCTCGGCCGCTACTTCGGCACGACGGCGGACGTATGGATCAAACTGCAGAAGTGGTTCGAACTGGAAGTGGCACGCCGCGAACTTGGCAACGCGCCAGCCCGCATCCGCCCGCGCGCAACAGGCCGTTTCTGCATGCTGGTGGATCACCACCTGGCTGCAGCACAAGCATGCCAACAGACAGGCCACCTTCGACACCGCAATATTTAGGTAACCCCGGGCGAAAGTAGTCATTCCCGCCATTGTCGTCGCACAAACTGACAATAAACGTCACTAAGTGTCCTGGATGAACAGTACAAACCCATGCATCCGGGATCACATTTCCCGAACTTCATGGGCCCTTCCACCAAGGCTTGCGGGCTTTCGTGACCGCGGGCACAATCCAAGGGCCTACGGTTGTGAGGGAATACGCCTGCGGCAAACGTGGCATACAAGCTGCTTGACTTTGCCGCGAGCTTCCTGGTCGTTCCGACCATGCGAATGGGGTCCGATCCCGCCTAGGGGGATTACGGGGCTGGGGCTCAGGGGGCATCACACGGTTAGCTAACCAAAACAGAGGAACCACCATGAAGAGCATGCAAAAGGGCTTTACCCTGATCGAACTGATGATCGTGGTTGCGATCATCGCGATCCTCGCCGCGATCGCCATCCCGGCCTATCAGGACTACCTGATCCGCACACAGGCGAGCGAAGGCGTCACGATGATGGACGGCGCCAAAGTTGGCGTCACCGAGTTCTTTGCCAACACCGGCAGGCTTCCGACCAACAACACCTCAGCAGGTCTTTCGTCCGCTACCTCCATCACCGGCAAGTATGTGGCCTCCGTTACCGTTGGTAATACTGGCATCATCACTTCCAAGTTCAACACGACCCAGGCCAACAAGGCTATCCAGGGTACGGAGATCAACCTCTCGCCAGCGACGCTCAACGGTGTCGTGGTTTGGGCCTGTCATCCGGGTACTACGGCGCCGGCACTCAAGTACCTGCCAACGACCTGCCGCAACTGATAAACATCAACCCCAGTTGATCCACCTCGAAAGGCCGCCCAGCGCGGCCTTTCCTTTTGTGCCCCCCAGGCCGGGAAAGCTGCTGTGAGCTTGCGCAATCCCTTGTTTTTTCTACTGACGGCCTGCGCCCTGCTGCTGTTGTGGGCGTATGCCCCCGGCCTGCATGGCAGCTTCCTGTTCGACGATTTCGCGAACCTGCCCGCGCTGGGGACCACCGGCCCGGTCGACACTTGGCCGACATTCTGGCGCTACCTCACTTCCGGCACCGCCGACCCCACCGGTCGCCCGCTGACGTTGTTGACCTTTCTGCTGGATGCGCACGACTGGCCCGCTGATCCTTTCCCCTTCAAGCGCACCAACCTGATCCTGCACCTGCTCAACGGGGGCCTGCTTTACCTCTTGCTGGCCCAATTGAGCCGCTTGCTGGACCATGGCAAACGGCAGAGCCAGACCGCCGCCCTGACGGGTTCTGCGCTCTGGGTGCTGCACCCCCTGCTGGTCTCCACGACGCTGTATATCGTGCAGCGCGAGGCCATGCTGCCCACCACTTGCACCCTGGCAGGGCTGCTGCTTTGGCTGCATGGTCGCAGCCTGCTGATCCGGGGCAACACCACGGCGGGCCTGACCTGGGGCGTGCTGGGACTGGGAAGCTTCACCGTGCTTGGGGTACTGGCCAAGGCCAACGGCGCCCTGCTGCCACTGTTTGCCTTGCTGATCGAAGCCATCGTGCTTGCGCCACGGCATCCCGTGCCTGCCGGTGGATCACGGCAGGCGCATCGTTTCACGCTGTTCGCATTCGGCATCATTCCCGCCGCGGCTATTCTCGGTTACCTGTTCTGGATCGGCCTCAACGGAGTACTTGCCGGTGGCCCGGTGGGCATCCGTCCATGGAGCATCGGTCAGCGCCTGCTCACCGAGCCACGCGTGCTGCTGGATTACCTGCAGTTGCTGTGGCTGCCGCGCCCGTTTTCGAGCGGACTGTTCAACGACCAGTACGTCGCCTCGACCACGTGGTGGCAGCCGGCCACCACCTTGCCTGCCATGCTGTCCGTGCTTGGACTGATCGGGCTGGCCTGGTGGCAACGCAGGCGATACCCCGCACTGGCGCTGGCCATACTGTTCTACTTTGCCGGCCAGTTGCTGGAATCCACCTCGATATCACTGGAGCTCTATTTCGAACATCGCAACTACCTGCCCGCCCTGCTCATGTTCTGGCCGCTTGGCCTGTGGCTGGCCGATACACGCAGCCTGCGCCTGTTCAAATACACCTTGATGCTGGTGCTGCCACTGGGCCTGGCATGGATGACCCACGCCCGCGCCGAGCTGTGGGGCAACGTACACAGCCAGGCACTGCTGTGGGCACGGATCAACCCTGATTCGGCACGTGCCCAGACCAATGCCGCACAGATCGAAATGCAGGCTGGGCGACCGGAAGCGGCCATCCAGCGTCTGGAAAAGCTGCTCGCGACCCAACCGGATCAGGTGCAGCTCGCCTTCAACCTGATCGGCGCACGTTGCATGACCGGCGGCGTCCAGGCTGCCGATCTCGCCGCCGCCCGAACCGCCATGCAAGGCACGCCGAATACTGGCGCCCTGTTCGCCCATTGGTTTGACCGAACCCTGCCCGTGGCACTTTCGGGTAGATGCCCCGGACTGACGACGCAAGACCTGCAGGAGCTGATTGACACCGGGCTGAAGAATCCAAAACTGTCCGCGGCCGGACGGCAGCAGGATCTGACCTACATGCGCGGCAAAATTGCCCTCGCACACGGGCAACCCGATACGGCACTGGCCGATTTCATCCATGCCCTCGATCTGCAGGTTCGCCCCGGCATGGCGCTGCAGGCCGCGGCAACCCTGGGTGCCGCCGGTTACCCGGCACACGGCCTGCGCCTGCTCGACCATTACGAAATCGTCAGCGGGAACGCCATGAAGCCGGGCTTCGGCATGCCCTGGCTGCATGCATGGGTGCTTGAGCACCAGCACTACTGGCAACATGAAATGGATCACCTGCGCAGCCAACTCACCCTCGACGCGAAGGCTGGCTCCGTGAATACTTCCAGCCAGTCATCCCGACCGGACACACCAGATTGACGGACTCCCTTCGCCGTTCGCCATGGCAGCTGCTGATGCTGCTTACTGCCTTCGCCATGACCCTGGCCGTCTATTGGCCGGGGCTTTCCGGCGGATTCCTGTTCGACGACTACCCCAACATCGTCGACAACAAGGGGGTGCAACCGACGGACGCCAGCCTCCCGTCGCTGGTCGGCGCTGCGCTTTCCTCGCCGGCGAGTGACTTCAAGCGTCCGCTGGCCTCACTGAGCTTTGCCGCGAACTACCTTGCCACCGGGCTTGATCCGTACTGGATGAAGCTGACCAATCTGCTGCTCCATCTGCTGAACGGCTGGCTGGTGTATCTACTGTCGCTGGCACTGTTGCGATCCGATCCTTCCGATCGGCATCCGCACGCGCAGCTCGTTGCCGTGCTGATCGCTGCCAGCTGGATGCTGCTGCCGATCAACCTCACCGCCGTGCTGTATGTGGTGCAGCGCATGGAAAGCATGGCGAACCTGTTTGTGCTGCTGGGCCTGCTCGGCTACGTCGCCGGCCGCCGCCGCATGCTTGCCTTGATTCCTGCTTCCTCCCCTGCAGGCAGGGGAGGACTGAGGTGGGGTAGCTTCATCCTGTGCGCGACAAGCATCACCTTGCCCACCCTGCTTGGGCTGCTGGCCAAGGAAACCGCGGTGATGCTGCCGCTGTATGCGTTGTTGATCGAGTGGGCGCTGTTCCACTTTCGCAATCGACAGGAGGTTTCTACCGCTTCTGAAGAAAACGAGCCAAAACGCTCGCCATATGATCCGCGCACCATCGGCCTGTTCATGCTGGTGCTTGCACTTCCAATGCTGGCTGGCCTGGCGTGGCTGCTGCCCGGTGTGTTGAACCCGGAAACCTGGGCTGCACGCGACTTCACCCTCGGCACCCGTCTGCTCAGCGAAGCACGCATCATCACCGACTACGTCGCGTGGACCCTGCTGCCTACACCGGGCGCACTGTCGTTCTACCACGATGATTTTCAGGTCTCAACAGGGTTGCTGACTCCATGGAGTACGCTGGCCAGCATCGTTTTTCTCGCCATACTGATCGCGCTGATGCTGTGGCTGCGTCCACGCAAACCGCTGGTGGCACTGGGCATCGCCCTGTTCCTCGGCTGCCAGTTGCTCACCGGCACCATCCTGCCGCTGGAATTGATCTACGAACACCGCAACTACTTTGCCAGCTTCGGCTTGCTGCTGGCGATCATGCCTTTGCTCGCCGTACCGCGGACTTTCCCCTTGCCACTGCCTCGATACGTGCTGCTGGCCGGACTGATGCTCTGCTGGATTGGGCTCACGGCACTTACCGCCTACGTCTGGGGCAACCCATTGCGCCTGGCTGAGGACCTCGCCGCGCGTGCGCCTATGTCACCACGCGCTCAATACGAACTGGGCCGCACTTACATCATCTACTCGCATTACGACCCTGCCTCGCCGTTCACCCGTATGGCCTACACGCCATTGGAAAAAGCGGCCGCGCTGCCGAATGCTTCCATCCTTCCCGAGCAGGCATTGATCTTCATGAATTCACGCATGCACCTGCCGATCAAGGATGCGTGGTGGGACAGCATGGTCACCAAGCTCGTGGCCCGCAAACCTGGCGTGCAGGATGAAAGTTCACTGGGGGCGCTGACCATGTGCGTTCGTGAACGCAAGTGCGATTTGCCTACGCAGCGCATGACTCAAGCCTTTCTAGGCGCGCTGTCACACCCCGATCCCAGCGCGCGATTGCTCGCCATGTACGGCGACTACGCATGGAACGTGCTCGACGACCATGTCCTGGGTGAGCGCGTGACCGATGCTGCAGTGAAGGCCAACCCGGATGAATCCGCCTACCAGGTCACCTTGATTCGCATGCTGGCGGTGCAAGGCCGCCGGACCGAAGCCGAAAAAGCCCTGGAACGATTGGATCGGTTGAATATCGGCGGTCACCTGAACAACACTCTGGACCAGTTGCGTACGCAATTGTCCGACCTGCCAACATCCGTCCCATCAACGAGCACTCATTGAAAGGTCCACTCGCGCGCAGCAGCCTGCAGACCAGCGTCATGCTCGGGTTGCGGGTAATGACCCAGGCGATGGTCCTCGTCCTGCTTACACGACTACTCGGACCGCGCGCCTACGGAAGCTTCGCCGCCGCCGCTTCGCTGGCCGTGGTGCTGGGCCTGCTGCCCAATTTCGGCGCCGGCTTCGTGATGCTGGCCCGAAATGCGCACGACGCCAACGGCACGGCAGCCGTATGGCGTTATGCGTGGCCGATGACGGCATCGTTCGGACTGCTGTTGCTGGGCGTCTATATCGTCGTTGCCGGCTTTGTTACCCGGCCGGCGCTTCCACTGCACGTCCTGCTCGCGATAGGTGCGGCCGAGTTGCTGTTGACGCCGTTCACCATGCTGCTGAGTTTCGCGCTACAGGCGCGCGAACGGGTACCGCTGAGTCAATGCGTGCAATGGCTGCCGCTGGGTCTCAGGGTGCTTGCAGTATTGCCTTGCTTCCTCTTGCCGGATGTACAGCGGCTTTCGGCTTATGTCTTCTTCCAGCTGCTCGCGTCACTGCTCGGCTTGCTGCTGGGCTTGTGGATCACCAGCCGTCTCGTGACACTGGATTGGCGCCCGCGCCATGCCACGCGACAGGAGCTGCGCGACGGCGCCTCATACGCGGCAATGAACCTGGTAGCGGCGAACCCTTCCGAACTGGACAAGATCATTGCCGTTCGCCTGGTTGGTGCGCACGACGCGGGCATCTACGCGGCCACGGCACGCGTCATGGCGGCCACGGTAATGCCGGTGACCGCCATGCTGCTGGCCTCGCTGCCCCGATTGTTTCGACACGCGCACGCACCCACCCGGGAAGGGCAACGGCTGATCGGCCTGATCGCCTTGTTAGCAATGGTTTGGGGCCTCGCCAGTGGACTGCTGTTGGCGCTATGCAGTCCGTTACTGCCGTGGCTGTTCGGAGCTTCGTTCGCAGTCATGGCCCAGCTGATGCCGTGGCTGGCCACGGCCGCGCCACTGCTTTCGCTGCGACTGGCTGCTGGCGCCGTGCTGGTGGCATTGGGCAAGCCACTGGAGCGCATGGCGTTCGAACTCTGCGGCATCCTGCTTCTGGTTGGCAGCATGCTGGCGCTGGCGCCGCATTACGGTATCCGCGGAGTCGCCGTGGCTCTCGTCATCGCCGAAACAAGCATGGCGCTGATTGGCTGGTGGCTGGTGCGCCGCCGCCTCGCAAGCCGCGTGGCAATGGACGGGACTCTCTAGCGTCGTCCTGATGCTATCCGTACGCCATGCCACAAGGCCTTGCACGGCACCAGCGAACGGAAGCGAATCGAGCGGATCGCCCCACGCGCCACCAGCATGCACATGCGAGATGCCAGCAGGACGCCTGTCTCCACCCAACTTCGTGCAAGCTTGCGCGCCAGGATCAGGTGCGCGGCGACCATGTGCGACTCGTAGAACGCGGACCCCAGTCCGCTGCTCGCCGAGCCATCATGCTCGACCAGTGTCTCGTGCACATACGCCATCGCACCCGGCAACTGAGCGAGCCGCCAACCCAGCTCCCAGTCCTCGCCGTACATGAAGAAGTCCTCGTCGAACAGCTGCAAGGCGAAACGCCCGGTGGCGACCAGCAGGCAACAACCACTTGCATAGGGAAAGTAGCCGCGACGCGGCCGCCACGACAGCAGGCCGGTCAACCGATGGCAGTATGCCGGGCCCAGAACACGCCCGGCATGGTCAATATCGGGATAGGCGATCCTCGCGTTGCTATTCGCAACAAGCGCATCGACAAGTTTGGTCAGCCCACCCGGCAGCAAGCGTGCATCGTTGTTGATCAACAGCACCCAGGCGCCCGGATACCGTTGGTGACAATGCTCCAGTCCGCGGTTGACCCCTGCCGCGAACCCGAGGTTAGCCACGCTCACATGCAGATCGACACGCGCATCGTGAACAAATACGGCAGCGATCGCCGCTGCAGAGGTTCCTCCATCGGCCGAGTTGTCCCATACGACAACATGCTGGATGCCCTGCCCAAGCAGCGAATGGACGCAGCTGATGCTACGCACGGCATCGCGGTAGTTGAGCAAAAGCCCCGTAACCATTACTCGCACAGTGTCATCCAACCTTGCGCCAATAAACACCGCCCCAATCAATCGGAATGATTTCTTCGCGCAGCTCGAATTTAGCACGATAATCGTCGACAGCTTTGCGGCATCCATCGACAGCGCCATAATCATCGATAATAAGAAACCCTCCAATGCTAATCTTTGGATAGAGTGCATTCAAAGAATCCATGGTTGATTCATACATGTCGCCATCCAGCCTACAGACGGCCAGCTTGCTGATAGGCGCACTCGGTAATGTGTCTTTAAACCATCCCTTGAGGAATTTAACTTGTTCGTCAAGCAGCGAATAAAGCTCGAAATTCTGCCTGACCTCTTCGAGCCCAACTGCGAGGCCTTTGTAGGTGTGGTGTTTGTCGCCTTTGTCGGCTGGCGCTTTTTTTTCATTCGGTCGCGGGAGTCCTTCAAACGAATCAGCAACCCAAACAACGCGATCAGAAATGCCGTATGATTTAAGAATGCCCCTCATGAAAATACATGCACCACCCCGCCATACACCCGTCTCAATGAAATCACCCTCAACACCTTCGTTTATGGCCGTTTCCATGCAGAGCTGAAGGTTGTTCAATCTCGGCAAACCTATCATCGTGTGCGCGTATTGCGGCCACACTCGGCCTTCAATTTTCTCCTGAAAATTTCCGCGTGGATGCCCAAAAATGCTAGGCGCAATTGATTTTAAATTTCTCATAACCAAAGAGTCAACTGGCTCCTTGTTGTACCACAATGAGTGCATCAAAGATTTTTTCAAGATTTCAAGATAGAGCCGGCGAACATCCATAACTGATATATTTTCCGACATATTAAATTCCTCCGAAATTGGTTACAGGTGAGATTTTTATTTACACCTTAGAAACGACCGGTTGCCACGATAGACACATAACGCCATTCATGTGCGCGTCGGCACTATCTCGATACAGTCAGTTACAAATCAAGTACTACCAAGCACGGATCGATAAACATTTACATACGCCGCAATCGCCTTGGTCTCGCCGAAACATTCGACAGCACGCCGACGCCCTGTCGTCCCCAGCTGTGCGCATAGCGACGAGTTCTGCGCCAGCTGTTTCACGTAACGAACCAATTGATGAAGATCGTCTACTGGCGCCAGCAATGCCGTCTTCTCGTGCTGGCAGACTTCGGCCGTACCGGAGCTGGCAAACCCGACCACCGGCAACCCGCAGGCCATCGCCTCCAGCGCGACATAGCCGAACGCCTCGTAGCGAGTCGGCACCAGTGCCGCGTCGACAGACCGATATGCCGCCGGCATCTGCTCGGGCGCCAGGCGAGGCAACGGCTTCACATTCGCCGGCAGTCCAGAGGCATCGAAACCGGCGCGCAATCCACCAATACAGCGTATCTCGAAGCCCGGCCCCAACCGATCGGCAATGGCCGGAAGCAGGTCAGCACCTTTCCAACGCGATGGGTTGCCCACGAAAAGAAGTTTGAACGGTTCCGCATTCTTCCGCGGATCGGTTTCATGGGTTGCATCCACGTACGCCGGCGCGAAGCAGTCCGTGTCGACCCAGTTGTGGATGACGGCCACCGGCTTGTCCACGTCCGCGCGCATGGCCGTGGCGCAGTATTCGCTGACGGCGACGACGGCATCGGCAGCCGCGTAGGAGCGTTTGATCCATCGACTGCAAAACAGGTCGTGATACAAGGCCTGCGACCGACTACGCCAGGGCGCGAAATCCGGATGGGCGATGTACTGGTGCTCCGTGATCACCAGCGGAATCCCCGGACGCTTGAAGGCGAATCCCTGCCAGCTGTTCGCATGCACCACATCGATGCCTTCCGGCACAGCCATCGACGCGAGCCGCCAGGGCATCAACTCGTATCGGTGCTTGAACCATTGCACCACCGGCTCATGGCCGGCGAGACGCAATCCCTGCGCCAGGCGCTGTACGAAAACATCCGCCCCGCTACCGGCACGGATGGCCGGAAGCCAGATCCTTAGCGGCCGGTTCATGGCAATGATCCGTCATTGGAGACCAACTGCCGGAGTCGGTCGCTCAATCTTGCGCCGAACTTCCTCCATTCGAACCCGGCAGCAAATCGTCGACATGCAGCACTCACTTCGACCGTCCGACCAATCTGCAGGGTCTGCACGACCTGCTCGACGAACATGTCGTAATCGCCTGCTGGCACCAGCCGACCCGAGCAACCGTCGGCAACGGCGTCGCCAACGCCACCAACATCAAACGCCACCGTGGGAAGACCGTGCGCAGCGGCTTCAACCGCCACCATACCGAAGCCTTCCACGTCGCCGGGTAATGCACGGACCGGGAAAATACACAGATCCGCCACGTCGTAGGCGATAGCCAGCTCAGCATCCTCGCATGCGCCGAGCATCCGGATGTGCCGTTCGAGTCCCAACTCGCGCGCGCACTCCATGAGTCGTTCGCCGGCACCAAGCCCGCTGCCCTGAAGCGCATTCGGCGCCTCGTCGCCGATGATCACCAAGACCACATCCGGACATGCCGACACGATGCGCGGCAAGGCTTGGCGGACAAACTCCGGAATACCCTTGCGCGGCGTCAATCGCCCCACGGAGAGCATGACCTTGCATGCCTGGAGACCATGCCGCTGCCGAAAGTCAGGGGCGGCGCAACCATCGTTGCCGGTCTCGACCGGTAGTTCTACACCCGGGTGAATCACGGTGATGCGTTCCTGACGGATTCCCACCTGCCGGGCAAGCCGGGCGGTGTTACGGCTGTTGACGATACATACGTCACACCGTCGCAGGAATGGCAACCACAAAGCCCGGTACAGCAGGTTCGGCGTCACCAGATCGAGGCCATGTGCGTAGACTGCACTTCGCGCATGCATGATCCCGGCTGTGATCACAGCGATCGGTGCCGTCAAGCCGCTGCCTGCGAGAACGATGCGAGGCCGCGCCTTTTTTCCCCGCGACAACGACAGCAGGAGCGCCCTCGCGAGGAACCGCCAGAGCGGGCGGACCGGTGCCTCATGCACATCGACCGTTGCCGGCAAATGTGCGCGACACCCGTTCGGCCCCACCACCAGAACGCGGAACCCGCTGGCCAGTTCAATGGCAATGTGCCGGTTCAAGCGCTCCATGCCGCCGCGCAAGGGCGGCAGGTTGCGGGTAACGAGCAATATTGCTGCACGCGCGTTGCCCAACTCCTGCCCTTCAATCATGTGAGGTTCGGCAGTAGTGATAGACCTGGTATTGCCAGGCCGTCGGCCACGTCGTCAAGGCCAGGGCCTGCATCGCCCGCAATGGCCAGGACAAGATGTTGCCTCGGCAGATCCACGACCGCGAGAGTGGGTGCAGGTCGCGCCATTTCGCCACCACCTGCAAGCCCGCATCTTCAAAGAGCCGCTCCCATGCGGCAAGCTCGAGCACGTCCTCTCTGGCCTTGACTTGTTGCGTCCCCCCGTAAAGCCCCATACGGCGCGTCAGAAATCCCGCGTTGGGCACCAGCAGAAGAAATTTCGCGTCGGGCTTGGCCACGCGTTTCATTTCGTTCAATGCGCGTGGTTTATCCAGGAAATGTTCCAGCGACCCCATACAGGTAACAAGATCGAAACGGCCAGTATCGAACGGCAGCGATTCGGCCGGGCCACAGTAGAACTCGCCCTCAGGGAAACGCCGCACACACTCGTCGACCGCCTTGTGTGACAGGTCGATGCCAGCAATGGAGGCGCCACGGGACCGGAAAAAATCCAGCCACTCGCCGGTGCCGCAGGCTACATCCAGCACGGCCCGTCCGCTCAAGCCGCCTAACTGCTTGCCGATCTTTCGACAATGCCAAGGCAACGATTTACCTCCCGGGCCTTGGGCGTAATACTCATTGTCGTAAAAGTCGCGGATCGGGGCGAACTTGTCGGAAGTATCGGTCATGGTTATTTGGCCTACGTGTTGCCGTCGCGCCGATACGTCAGCGCAGTGACCTGTTCGGACACCAGCCCGATCAGGAACACGATCACCGCCGCGCTCCACATCAGAGTGCTGCCGTTGGTGAGGCGGCCTTCGTGCAGGAAGGTCCAGGCGTAGTTGGCACAGCCAAGCAGAAAAAACAGCGCACTCGCCGGCACGAACAACTTCAGCGGCGAGTACAGTGTGGCGATCTTGAAGATGATCAGCAGGAAGCGCACACCATCGCGCAGGGGCTTGATGTGGCTTTTGCCGACGCGTCGAGCGGCCTTGATCGGCAGGTAGGCCACCGGATAGGCGCTGCGGAAGAAGGCCATGGTGCTGGTAGTGGGGTAGCTGAAGCCGTTCGGCAGCAGGTGCAGGAATTCGCGGAACTTGTCCGCGCGCACAGCGCGGAAGCCGGAGGTGAGGTCCAGCACGCGATGGCCGGTCATCCGGGTGGCCAGCCAGTTGTACAGCGTGTTGGCGAGGCCGCGGCCGACACCGGCCTGGCTGCCCCAGTCGCGTGCGCCCACCACCATGTCGTAGCCGCGCTCCAGTTCGGCCAGCAGCCGCGCGACGTCAGCCGGATCGTGCTGGCCGTCGCCGTCCATGAACACCAGGATGTCGCCGCTGGCGGCACGGGCGCCGCGTTTGATCGCCGCACCGTTGCCCATCGAGTACGGCGAGGACAGGCACTGGACGCCACCACTCTTGCAGACACTGCGGGTGTCGTCGGTGGAACCGTCGTCGACCACGATGATTTCGGCCTCGGGATGGGCCGCGCGCAAACGCGGCAGCAACGCGGCGAGCGCGGGCGCTTCGTTCTTGGCAGGCAGGATAATGCTCAGGCGGTTCAACAGGCGACTCCCCCGAATGGAGAGGGGATCATAGCGTGAAGGCCGTCTGTAGGTTGCGGACGGGGTTGGTCTTTTGGGGTGCGACTTGGGCCAGCACGTCTAGCAAGGTCGAGGCCTTGACCAACTGCGCTGCATCGTCCTGCATGATGTGACGCACCAGCACATGGGTATCCAGGCCGATCATTTCGCCGCTGCACCCGCTGCAGCGATCACGGCGTTTATCCGCTCGATCGATATCGTCTTGGGCGCCTTGCCGAACATGCCCTTGAGTGCGGTTATGGGGCGCGTGGCGGCGACGAACTCACAGGATTTCCACAAGCTCCACTCGATCCCCTGCACGCAGGTGCATGGCCTCGCGCACGGCAACCGGGATCGTGATCTGGCCCTTGCTGGTAACGCTGGCGGTGATGATGGCCTTCTCTAGTGCCGAAGGGGAGATTTACAGGGTCTTGCGGGGGGAGATCAAGAGCTTTACCCCCTCCTGACCTCCCCCTGCACGCAGGGGGAGGAACTGAACGTGGGACCTCTACACGCAGGGGTAGGAACCGAACGTGGAGCCTCTGTGCGCGAGAAACTGAACATGGAGCCTCTGTGCGCAAGGGGAGGAGCCGAGCCTCACGGCCCCGCACCGACCAAGAAGCAGAACCAGGCTTGCGGAAGCTGGCTTGTGCGCTGCATCACCGCGCTGGATCGGGCTTGCAGGGAATGGGTGACCTGCGCGCTGGACTGCGGTAGATTCAACAACATACAGGGGCAAGGTCGAGCAGATTATGTCATCTCAATTACAACCATCGCTCGCGGGTCTGTCCGGCATGGCGCGCCGACTGGTGTCCGAGGGGGTAATGCCCGAAGACGTCGTGCGCAAGGCGATGGCCGACAGCAACCAGAGCAAATCCACGCTGACCACCTGGCTGCTGGATCGCAACCTGGTCGACAGCGCCGAACTGACCCGGATCGCCTCGGCCGAATTCGGCATGCCGACGATGGACGTGGCCGCGCTGAACCCGACGACGATGCCGCTGGACCTGATCAGCGAGGCGCTGATCACCAAGCACCAGACGCTGCCGCTGTTCCGCCGCGGCAAGCGCCTGTTCGTGGGCATCGCCGACCCGATGCAGTCGCATGCGCTGGACGAGATCCAGTTCCACTCCAACTGCATGGTGGAACCGATCCTGGTGGAGCGTGGCTCGCTGCAGCGGGTGATCGAAAGCCTGCTCAACAACCTGCGCAACACCATGCCCGACATGGGTGGCGGCGACCTGGACGAGCTGGACGTCGAGGGCGGCGACGACGAGGGCGAATCGAGCAGCGGCGTCGACGCGAACGCGAACGACGACGCGCCAGTGGTGAAGTTCGTCAACAAGATCCTGGTCGACGCGATCCGCCGCGGCGCCTCGGACATCCATTTCGAGCCGTTCGAGACTCAGTACCGGGTGCGCCTGCGCATGGACGGCATCCTGAAGGCGGTGGCCAGCCCGCCGATGAAGATGGCCAACCGCATCTCCTCGCGCATCAAGGTGATGGCGCAGCTGGACATCGCCGAGAAGCGCGTGCCGCAGGACGGTCGCATCAAACTCAACCTGTCCAAGACCCGCGCCATCGACTTCCGCGTGAGCACGCTGCCCACGCTGTTTGGCGAGAAGATCGTGATGCGTATCCTGGACGGCTCCTCGGCCAGGATTGGCATCGAGAAGCTTGGCTACGAGCCGGAGCAGCAGAAGCTCTACGTCGACGCCATCCACAAGCCGTACGGCATGGTGCTGGTCACCGGCCCCACCGGCTCGGGCAAGACGGTGTCGCTGTACACCGGCCTGAACATGCTCAACACCGCCGAGCGCAACATCTCGACGGTGGAAGACCCGGTGGAAATCCGCGTCGAGGGTATCAACCAGGTACAGCAGAACGTGAAGCGCGGCATGACCTTCGCCAGCGCGCTGCGTTCGTTCCTGCGCCAGGACCCGGACGTGATCATGGTCGGCGAGATCCGCGACCTGGAGACCGCCGAGATCGCGATCAAAGCGGCGCAGACCGGCCACATGGTGCTGTCCACCCTGCACACCAACGACGCCGCGCAGACCATCTCGCGCCTGATGAACATGGGCATCGCGCCCTACAACATCACCTCGTCGGTGACCCTGATCATCGCCCAGCGCCTGGCGCGGCGCCTGCACGACTGCAAGAAGCCGATCGAACTACCGCCCAAGGTGCTGCTGGACGCCGGCTTCAGCCAGGCCGATATCGACGCCGGGCTGACCATTTACGAGGCCGTCGGCTGCGACGGCTGCAACGAGGGTTACAAGGGCCGCGTGGGCATCTACCAGGTGATGCCGATGCTGGAGGATATCCAGAAGATCGTCCTGCAGGGCGGCAACGCGCTGCAGATCGCCGAGGTGGCCAGGGCCGCCGGCATCAACGACTTGCGCGCGTCGGCCCTGCTCAAGGTGAAGCAGGGGCTGACCAGCCTGACCGAGATCGACCGCGTCACCAAGGAATAAACGGGGAATTCTGGGATCTCCGTTGCACCGAACTTGCGTCCGGCACCACGGTTTGGCGCCGCAAAAATGACATAAGCTGTACCGGATACCTTGTCAGCCGCCGCAAAGGACGGCTTCGGGACTGGACCACTGGGGGAAGATGCGCATGGCTACGGCTACCGCAACGAACATCAACAAGGCGCGTGAGCTCGGTGCCCAGCGCGCCGAGGTCAGCAAGCTGACCACTTACGAGTGGGTGGCGCTGGACAAGCGTGGCAAGCGCATGAAGGGCGACATGCCGGCGAAGAACGCCTTGCTGGTCAAGGCCGAACTGCGCCGCCAGGGCATGAACCCGCAGACCGTGCGCGAGCGCGCCAAGCCGCTGTTCGGCGCCACCGGCAGCACCATCAAGCCGGGCGACGTGGCCATCTTCAGTCGCCAGATTGCCACCATGATGGCGTCCGGCGTGCCGATGATCCAGGCCTTCGACATCATTGCCGACGGCCAGAAGAACATCCGCTTCAAGAACGTCCTGCTCGACGTGAAGCAGAACATCGAGGGCGGTGCGTCGCTGCACGAGGCGCTGGGGCGTTACCCGGTGCAGTTCGACGAGCTGTACTGCAACCTGGTGAAGGCCGGCGAGGCCTCCGGTGTGCTGGACACCGTGCTGGACACCGTGGCGACCTACAAGGAGCGCACGGAAGCGATCAAGAAGAAGATCAAGAAAGCGCTGTTCTACCCGATGATGGTGCTGGCGGTGGTATTCATCGTCGTGCTGATCATGTTGCTGTTCGTGGTGCCGGTGTTCGCCAAGACCTTCCAGGACGCCGGCGCGCAGCTGCCCGCACCCACCCAGCTGCTGGTGACCGCCTCACGGTTCATGCAGAGTTACTGGTTCGTGGTTGTCGGCGTGATCGGCGGTAGCATCATCGCGATCGTGCTCGCCAAGAAGCGCTCGGTGAAATTTGCCCACTTCCTCGACCGCATGGCGCTGAAGATGCCGGTGATGGGCAATATCGTGCGCAACTCGGCGATCGCCCGCTTCGCCCGCACGCTGGGCGTCACCTTCCGTGCCGGCGTACCGCTGGTCGAAGCGATGGACGCGGTGGCCGGTGCCACCGGCAGCGTGGTCTACGGCGATGCGGTCAGGCAGATGCGCGACGACATCTCGGTCGGCCACCAGCTGCAGCTGGCGATGAAACAGACCGGCCTGTTCCCGAACATGGTGGTGCAGATGACCGCGATCGGCGAAGAATCCGGCGCGCTGGACAACATGCTGTTCAAGGTGGCGGAATTCTACGAGGAAGAAGTCAGCAACGCCGTCGACACTCTCTCCACCTTGCTCGAACCGATCATTATGGTAGTGCTCGGCACCCTGGTCGGCGGCATGGTGGTGGCCCTGTACCTGCCTATCTTCAAGCTCGCCGGCACGTTCTGACGACAATGCCGCAAGAAAGCCCCTCTCCCGTCGGCGACCGCAAGGAGTCCCCTTGTGGGTGAGAGGGGTGGGGAGAGGGGCCGCTCGAAGCGATGCATCACAAACCACCCCTGCCCACCCAAACGCTAGCCACAGCCAAGTCGCTGCGAGCCACCAGCACCGATGCCGAACGCAAGCTCTGGTATTACTTGCGCGCGCACCGCCTTGGTGGATTCAAATTTCGCCGCCAACATCCCATACCGCCATATGTCGCGGACTTTTACTGCGACGGACTCAAACTGGTCATCGAACTCGATGGTTCGCAGCACAGCGAAGAAATCGACAGCACGCGTATGCAGGCCCTCGAACGCCAGGGTTTGCTTGTATTGAGGTTCTGGAACAATCAGGTGTTGCAGGAAATCGAGGCAGTGCTTGAGGCGATCTTGAACTTCGCTCGGCACCGCACCCTCTCCCCCACCCCTCCCCCGGAGTGGGAGGGGCTTTAAAAAACACAAGGCCGACGCATGCCCGAACTTCCCCTTGTCCTGTGGATCGCCCTGGCCGGCGTGCTCGGCCTGCTGGTGGGCAGCTTTCTCAACGTGGTGATCCTGCGGCTGCCCGAGCGGATGGCCGCGGCATGGCGGCAGGAGGCACGGGAGGTGCTGGAGCTGCAGGCTGATGCCACGCCGCTGCCGCCGGGCATCGTGCGCGAGCCGTCGCACTGTCCGCACTGCAAGCATCCGCTGTCGGCGCGGGACAACATCCCGCTGTTCGGCTGGCTGCTGCTGCGCGGGCACTGCCGTTACTGCCAGGCGAAGATCTCGATCCAGTACCCGCTGGTGGAACTGCTCAGCGGCGTGCTGAGCGCGGTGGTCGTGTGGAAGTTCGGCCCGTCGTGGGCTGCGCTGGCCGGGCTGGCGCTGACCTGGACCTTGATCGCGCTGTCCGGCGTCGACTTCCGCACCCAGCTGCTGCCCGACCAGCTCACCCTGCCGCTGCTGTGGCTGGGCCTGCTGCTGTCGCTGCTGCCGATGTTCGTCACCGCGCCAGCGTCGATCCTGGCCGCGGCGATCGGCTACCTGAGCCTGTGGAGCGTGTACTGGGCATTCAAGCTGCTCACCGGCAAGGAGGGCATGGGCCACGGCGATTTCAAGCTGCTCGCCGCACTGGGCGCATGGATGGGGCCGGTATCGCTGTTGCCGATCATCCTGCTGTCGTCACTGATCGGCGCGCTGGTCGGTGGCATCCTGATCGCGCTGCGCCGGCACGAGCGCGAGATCCCGATGCCGTTCGGCCCGTTCCTCGCCGCCGCCGGCTGGGTCTGGTTCGTAGCCGGCGCGGATCTGCTGCAGGGTTACATGCAGCTGACTGGCCTGCGGTGAGCCAGCGCCCGCACGCCATGGCGATCGCCCTGACCGGCGGCGTCGCCGCCGGCAAGACGGCGGTGACGCGGCGCTTCGAGGCGCTGGGCGTGCACGTACATGACGCCGACGTGGCCGCCCGCGAGGTGATCGAGCCTGGCACGCCCGGGCTGGCCGCGGTGGTCGAGGCCTTCGGTGCCGGCGTACTGGATGACTCAGGGCGGCTGGACCGCGCAGCCATGCGCCAGCACGTGTTCACCGACCCTGCAGCACGAAAAACACTGGAGGCGATCATCCACCCGCGCGTGCGCCAGTGGCTGCACGAACGCGCCATGGCCGAGCGCGGCCCGTATTGCCTGCTGGCGATTCCATTGCTGGCCGAGAATATCGAACACTACCGCTGGGTCGACCGCGTGCTGCTGGTCGACGCCCCCGAACCGGTCCAGCTCGCGCGCCTGATCGACCGCGACGGCATCGACGAAACCCTTGCCCGCCGCATGCTGGCCCACCAGGCCAGCCGCAGCGAACGCCTGGCCCTGGCCGATGACGTGATCGAGAACAGCGGCGACGAAGCCGCGCTGGATCAGGCTGTCACCGACCTGCATCGACGCTATCTGGCCCTGGCGTCTGACCGGTAGGGTCCGCGCGGGCGCCGCGCGCCTCGATCAGGGTTTGCAGGATCGGGCAGTCTGCCGGGGTGAGGATCGCCATGTCGATCAGGGCGGGGAACTGCCATTGCAGCGCCTGCCCTTCCAGCGGACGTGGTTCGCCGATCCACGCTTGGACCCGCCAGGCGTCGAGCAGCAGCTCGCGCTCGCCGTAGCGCCACGGCAGCGCGACCAGCGGCTCGGCGTGTTGCAGCGTGACGCCCAGTTCCTCGCGCAGTTCGCGGGCCAGCGCCGCCACGGGTGCCTCGCCGGGTTCGCGCTTGCCGCCGGGGAACTCCCACAGTCCGGCCAGATGCTTGCCGGGCGGTCGCTGCGCCAGCAGCACGCGGCCGTCGGCGTCCAGCAGCAGTCCGGCCATCACGTGCATGACCGCGGGCGACACGGACGCGGGCATCAGCTGCTGCGCAGGTATTCGACCATGTCGAAGTCGTAGGCGTGCTCGGCATCGGCCTTGTGGTGCACGCGGGAGACCTCGGTCCAGTCGCTGAAGTGCACGCCGGGAAAGAACGCGTCGGCGCCGTCGATCGCGGCACCGACCCAGGTGAGGTACAGGCGACGGGCGCGCGGCAGCGCTTCGGCGAACACCATGCCGCCGCCGATCACGATCAGGCCGGTGTTGTCGCAGCGCGCCTGCGCTTCCTCGATCGAGCGCACGGTGATCTGGCCCGGATACGGCGCCTCGTGGCGGCGCGTCAGCACCAGGTTGACCCGGTCCGGCAGCGCGCGGCCGATCGACAGCGCGGTGTTGTAGCCCATCAGCACGTTCTTGCCGGTGGTCAGCTGCTTGAACCAGCGCAGGTCGTCGGGCAGGTGCCAGGGCAACTGCCCCTTGCGGCCGATCGCGAAGTTTTCGTCGAGTGCGGCAATCAGCGAAATGGCCATGGCGAATCCTTGGAAGGCTGGACGATCAGTGTGACGGCCTGCGCCCGCGAAGGACGCCGCCGATGACGCCCGATCTTAACAGGCGGCGGCAACGGCGCGCGGGTTCCGCACGTTCCTGCGCAGCGACTACACGGCAACGGCGGCCTTGATCGCCGGATGCGGCTGGTAGCCCTCGATCGCGACGTCCTCGTAGCGGAAATCGAAGATCGAGCGCACCGCCGGATCGAGCTTCAGCCGCGGCAACGGCCGTGGTTCGCGACTCAGCTGCAGCTGCGCCTGCTCGAGGTGATTGTTGTACAGGTGCGCGTCGCCCAACGTGTGCACGAAGTCACCCACGCCCAGGCCGCAGACCTGCGCCACCATGTGCGTGAGCAGCGCGTAGCTGGCGATGTTGAACGGCACGCCGAGGAAGATGTCGCCCGAGCGCTGGTACAGCTGGCAGCTGAGTTTTCCACCCGCCACGTAAAACTGGAACATCGTGTGGCACGGCATCAGCGCCATCTTCGGCAGCTCGCCTACGTTCCACGCGCTGACGATCAGCCGTCGTGAATCCGGGTTGCGCCGGATCTCGTCGACCACCCAGGCGATCTGGTCGACCGCGCCGCCGTCGGCGGCGGGCCAGGCGCGCCACTGCCGGCCGTAGACCGGGCCGAGATCGCCGTTCGGATCGGCCCATTCGTCCCAGATGCGCACGCCGTGTTCTTTCAGGTAGGCGATGTTGGTGTCGCCGCGCAGGAACCAGATCAGCTCATGCACGATCGACTTGATGTGCAGCTTCTTGGTGGTGACCAGCGGGAAACCATCGTTGAGGTCGAAGCGCATCTGCCAGCCGAACACGCTGCGCGTGCCGGTGCCGGTGCGGTCGGTCTTTTCGGTGCCATGGTCGAGGACATGGCGGAGCAGGTCGAGATAGGCGCGCATCCGGCAAGTATAGGCAGGCGCGTCAGGCAGTGGCGAGCGGCAGGGTCGGCGCGCGCCGCGACATGGCGAGCAGCAGCAACCCGACCGCGATCAGCGGCAACGACTGCATCTGCCCCATCGTCACCCACGACGTGCCGAACAGGTAGCCGAGCTGCGCGTCGGGCACGCGCACGAACTCCACCGCGAAGCGGAAGCAGCCGTACAGCAGCGCGAACAGGCCGGACACCAGGTAGCGCGGCCGTGGTTTCAGCGACACCAGCCACAGCACCACGAACATCACCACGCCTTCGAGCAGCATTTCGTACAACTGCGAGGGATGCCGCGGCAAGCGATCCGGCGCCTGCGGGAAGATCATCGCCCACGACACGTCGCTGGGCTTGCCCCACAACTCGCCGTTGATGAAGTTACCCAGCCGACCCAGCCCCAGCCCGATCGGCACCAGCGGCGCCACGAAGTCGATGGTGTCGAAGAAGTGCAGCTTCTGCTTGCGCGACCACCACCAGCCCGCCACCAGCACGCCGAGCAGGCCGCCGTGGAAGCTCATGCCGCCGTCCCACACCTTGAACAGGGTTTGCGGTGCAGTCCAGATCCAGTCGATGTCGGCGTAGAACAGCATGTACCACACGCGCCCGCCCACGATCACGCCCAGCATGCCGTAGAACAGCAGGTCGCCCAGCGCATCGCGGCTGACCGGCAAGCGGCCGCGCCGACGCCGGTATTCACCCAGCACGGCGACGAAGAAAAAGCCGAGCAGGTACATCAGGCCGTACCAGTGCACCTGGATCGGGCCGATCTGGAAAGCGACGGGATTGAAATCGACGACGTAGGGCTGGGACATGGCGACCGCGCTGACGGATAAAGGCCAAGTGTAGCGGGACGCCGGAGCGGGCGGCGCCGGCACCTCTTCCGCCCGGGCTTTCGCAGGAACTAGAATCCTCCCCTGATACCGTCACATCGTCCGCACTGGGGAGTCCGGACGAGGGTAGCGCCGCTACTTTGCCAGGGATGTCCGCATCCAGCCGCACCGTCTTGCTCCAGACGGCCGGACTTGTCGCATGGAGCTTCAGGGGAGAAAACCGATGTCGTACCGTCTTGCGCGGACCATGCTGTCCGCGGCCTGCCTGCTGTTGCCCGCCGCCGCCGTGGCTGCCGATCTGGTGCCGGTGGAGGATTTCGCGCGCCACGCGCAACTCTCCATGCCGCGGCTTTCACCGGACGGCAGGCACCTCGCCGTCAACATGAACGATACCGACGGCAACTCGCATGCGCTGGTCGTCTACGACGTGACCGACATGAGCAGGCCGGTCAGCCTGCTGCGCCTGCCCAAGTACGAGCTGGCCGTCGGCATCACCTGGGTCAGCAACACCCGGCTGGTGGTGGAAAAAGGCAAGCAGATGGGCTCGATCGACAAGCCCGCCGCCACCGGCGAAGTGATCGCCACCGATTTCGACGGCAAGAACCAGGACTATCTTTACGGCTTCGAAAGCAAGTTCGGCTCGCGTGCCGGCACACGCGGCACCGACCGCGGCTGGGGCTTCCTGGCCGGGCTGCCGACGCCGACCAACGGCCGCTTCTACATGACCACGTACGGCTGGGAAAGCCAGGACTACAGCACCCTGTACGACGTCGACGCGGGCAAGAACACGCGCCGCCTGATCGGCCAGATCAAGATGAGCGGACTGGACTTCATGGTTGGCGCGGACGGCAAGGCCCACTACGCCTATGGCCGTAACGACAACTGGGACTACGTGGTCTACCACCAGCAGGCTGGCGGCTGGACGCCGATGGCTGCCGCCCGGATCGGCAGCAGCTTCACCCCGATCGACTCCACGCCCGACGGGCAGCGCGTCTACGCCCGCTACAACGCCGGCGGCGGCCCGACCTCGCTGGTCGAACAGGACGAGGACGGCGGCAACCGCAAGGTGCTCGCCAGCGACGGTTTCAGCAGCATCGGCAGCATCGAGTGGACGGCGCTGCCGCGCCAGCCGTTCGCCACCGTACCGGCCACCGGCATGCCGCAGACTAGCTACATCGACGCCAACACGCCCACGGCCAAACTGCACCGCGCGCTGAGCCAGAAATTCGCCGGCCATGTCCAGTTCGTCGACTTCAGCGAGGATGGCAGCAAGCTGCTGTTCTGGGTCGGCAGCGACCGCGACCCGGGCACCTACTACCTGATCGACACACACAACTACAAGGTGAGCAAGCTGTTCGCCGAGGAGCCGTGGATCGACCCGGCGAAGATGGCCGAGCGACGCCCCCTGCACTTCAAGGCCAGCGACGGCATGGAACTGGAGGCGATCCTCACGATCCCCCGGGGCGTTGCCGGCAACAACCTGCCCATGGTGCTGCTGCCGCACGGCGGCCCGATCGACGTGCAGGACACCTGGTACTACGACGACGACGCGCAGTTCCTGGCCAGCCGCGGCTATCTGGTGCTGCAGGTGAACTACCGCGGCTCCAGCGGTCGCGGCGTCGGTTTCCAGGAAGCCGGCTACCTGAAGTGGGGCACCCGCATCCAGCAGGACCTGATCGACGGCGTGAAGTGGGCCATCGCGGAAAACTACGCCGACCCGAAGCGCGTCTGCGTCTACGGCGGCAGCTTCGGCGGCTACTCGGCCATGATGACCACGATCCGCGCACCGGGCATGTTCAAGTGCGCGGTGGGCTACGCCGGCATCTACGACCTGAAGATGATGTACAGCAAAGGCGACATCCGCGAAAGCAAGTCCGGCCGCAACTACCTGAACATGGTCATCGGCAAGGACGACGCCGATCTCGATGCGAACTCGCCCGACAAGCTGGTCGACAAGATCGACGTGCCGGTGCTGCTGATCCACGGTGAAGACGACAAACGTGCACCGTTCGCGCAGGCCAAGGCGATGCGTGCTGCACTCGACGCCGCGCACAAGCCGTACGAATGGCTGAGCAAGCCGGGCGAAGGCCACGGCTTCTACAGCGAAGAGAACAACATCGAGTTCTACAACCGGCTGCAGGCCTTCCTCGCCAAGCACATCGGGCCGGGCGCCAGCGCACGCTGAGTCCACCAACAGTAGGCCACTCCCGGAAGGCGCTTCGGCGCCTTCCTTTTTTGCGAGTGCATGGGGCGTGCTTGTGATGGACCGTCAGCCCACCCGTGAAGCACCGCAGCTCAGAGCAGCACCGGTCGGTCCGGCAGCTCGTCGGGATTGGCCTTGCCGTCGCCGGGGAAATGCCGTTCCAGCAAGGCGTTGGCGGCGGCGATGCCGTCCAGGCTGCCGGTGCGCCATTGTCCGGCGGCATAGCTTTCGCGCATGCGGGCGCAGAGGTTCGCCCATTCGTGCGTCGACACCTTCGCCGCGATGCCGCGGTCGGCGACGATCTCGATGCGGTGCTCGGCCATCAGCACGTAAAGCAGCACGCCACTGTTGAGTTCGGTGTCCCACACGCGCAACTGGGCAAACACCTGGCGCGCTCGAGCCGCGGCGTCGAGGCCCTCCAGCACGGCCAGCGGCGCCAGCCGCGATTCCACTGCGAAGCGGATCTCGCCCAGGTGGGTGCGCTCGCCGGTGGCGATCGCCGCGGCCATCTCGTCCAGCAATGCGCGCGGAAAACGCCGCGACAGCTGGAACCAGCCGCCACAAAGATTCGCCCACAGTCGCCGCATGCGCGCCATCACCAGCTCCCCGAAGAACCGCCACCGCCGAAGCTGCCGCCACCGCCGCTGAAGCCGCCACCGCCGAAACTTCCGCCGCCACCCCAACCACCACCACCACCGAAACCGCCCCAGCCGCCGCCACCGACCGAACGGCCGGCGCCGCCGGGAAGCAGCATCAGCACGCCGCCAACCAGCGCGCCGAGGATGCCGGCGCCCATCGAGATCAGCAGCCACAGCAGGCCGCCGACCAGCACGGCGCCCAGCGGCGTGCGCAGCCAGCGGCTGGTGCGGCCGAAAATGCCGCGCAGGAACAGCGCCACGAACACGGCGATCATCAGGCCGCCCTGCAGATCGAGGCCGGGACGGTCGCGCTCGGGAGCACCTTGCACCGGCGGCGGCAGCGGCTCGCCGTTGATCAGCTGAGTCAGCGCGCCGACCGCGTCGCTGATGCCGCCGAAGTAGTCGTTGGCGCGGAACTTCGGCGCGATGTATTCCCGGATGATGCGTGCGGTAGCGGCGTCGGGAATCGCACCCTCCAGACCGTAGCCAACCTCGATGCGCACCTGGCGGTCGTCCTTCGCCACCAGCAGCAGCACGCCGTCGTCGGTACCCTTGCGGCCCACCTTGTTCGCCTCGGCCACCGCCAGCGAGTAGCCCTCGATGTCCTGCTCGCCGGTGCTGCCGACCATCAGCACCACCAGTTGCGCGCCCTTGGCTTTTTCCAGCGCCACCAGCTGCGCATCGAGCTGGTCGATCTGTGGCGCGCTCAGCGTGCCGGTGAGGTCGGTGACGTGCCGCGCCAGTTTCGGCACGGCGTCGGCCGCCAGCAGCAAGGCCGGCAGCAGCAGCGCCAGCAGCAGCCAGCGGCGCGGGAGGCGCCCGGGCATCATCAACGCGTCGCGGCAGGCGCCGGCGTGCTGGTGCCGAAATCCACCTTCGGCGCGGTGGAGATCGCCTGCTCGTTCTCGACCGAGAAATTCGGCTTGACCTGGTAGCCGAAGATCTTCGCGGTCAGGTTGTTCGGGAAGGTACGGATCATCCCGTTGTACGCCTGCACCGCCTGCACGTAGCGGTTGCGCGCCACGGTGACGCGGTTCTCGGTGCCTTCCAGCTGCGCCTGCAGGTTCTGGAACAGGCCGTCGGCCTTCAGCTGCGGGTAGTTCTCGCTGACCACCATCAAGCGCGACAGCGCGTTGCCCAGCTCGCCCTGCGCGGCCTGGAACTGCTGCAGCTTCGCCGGATCGTTGAGCGAATCGGCGTTGACCTGCAGGCTGCCGACCTTGGCGCGGGCTTCGGTCACCTCGACGAAGACCTTCTCCTCGTGCTGGGCGTAGCCCTTGACCGTGTTGACCAGGTTCGGCACCAGGTCGGCGCGGCGCTGGTACTGGTTCAGCACTTCGGACCAGGCTGCCTTGACCGCCTCGTCCTGCTTCTGGATGGCGTTGTAACCGCAACCGCTCAGGCCGAAGGCAAGCAGCAACAGCACGAGATTGCGCAGAAGTTTCATGGGGTCGCTCCGATCCGGTGGAAAGCCATTCCATCATCCCACGCCACTTGCCGCAATCGTGTCAGCACGGGGTGAACGCGCGCGCTAACCGAACAGGCGCGGCCCGAGGATCAAGGCCCAGCTCAACACCACCAGCACCAGCAGCATGAATACCGCGGCCGAGCCCATGTCCTTGGCGCGCCCGGCCAGTTCGTTGAATTCCGGGCTGACCTTGTCGACCACCGCCTCGATCGCCGAATTCAGCAGCTCGGCCGACAGCACCAGCATCGGTGCCAGGACCAGCACGAATTTCTCCACCCCGCCGTGCCCCAGCCACAAACCGAGCGGGATCAGCACCACCGCCAGGCAGGCTTCCAGCCGGAACGAAGCCTCGTGCCGCCAGCCCGCGCGCAGCCCCTTCATCGACCACAGGAACGCGTTCCAGACCTGCTTCGGACCGCGGAAACCTTCGGCGGCCATCAGCGGCGGCGCCCGGTCGGCTGCGAACGCCTCGGCGATGTCGATGCAATGGTGGACATGGACGGCAAGACTCCCTGGAACGGGTCGGTTCGGACGGCCGATGATGCCACAAGCGCCGGCAGCGGACGCCCGTCACGGGCCCGCTGTCATGCCGCAGTGCAGCTACACCGTGATGGCGAATGGGTTACGCTTCGTCGGTTGTGGCCCATTCAGGGGCCGCATGGCAATGGCGCGTGCCCGCACGTCGCCACGGTTTTGAATCTCGCACGGAAAACCTATGGCAACCCAGAACCCGCCCGTCTCGCAGACGCGGTCCTTCAGCACCGTCTTCCTGATCGAAATGTGGGAGCGCTTCGGCTTCTACGGCATGCAGGTGCTGATGGTCACCTACATGGTGAAGAAGCTCGGCTTCGTCGACAGCAAGGCCAACCTGATCTGGGGCGCTGCCGCGGCGCTGATCTATGCCACGCCGGCCATCGGCGGCTGGGTCGGCGACAAGCTGATCGGCACCCGCCGCACCATGCTGCTCGGCGCGGTGGTGCTGACGCTGGGCTACGCGATGCTGTGGATTCCCACCAACAACGCCTACTTCCTGTACGTCGCGCTCGGCGTGATCATCGTCGGCAACGGCTTCTTCAAGCCGAACGCCGGCAACCTGGTGCGCAAGATCTACGAGGGCGACGACACCAAGATCGACAGCGCCTTCACCATCTACTACATGGCGGTGAACATCGGCTCGACCATCTCGATGCTGCTGACCCCGTGGATCCGTGACTACGTGGGCGCGAAATACGGCGACGCCTGGGGCTGGCATACCGCGTTCGGCGTCTGCGCGATCGGCCTGGTGCTCGGCCTGATCAACTACACGCTGATGCAGCGGACGCTGGCGCACATCGGCTCGCCGGCCGATGACAAGCCGGTGGACGTCAAGCGCCTCGGCATGGTGTTGCTGGCCGCGATCGGCATGGTGTTCGTCTCCGCCTTCATCCTGCAGGACCAGACCGTCGCCAAATGGTGCGTGTACGCCGCCGGCGTGGTGATCCTGGGTATCTTCGTGCACCTGATCCGCAGCAGCGAGCCGCACGAGCGCGCCGGCCTGGTCGCCGCGCTGGTGCTGACCGCGCAGACGATCTTCTTCTTCATCTTCTACCAGCAGATGTCGACCTCGCTGAACCTGTTCGCGCAGCGCAACGTCGACCTCTCGTTCGACCTGTTCGGCCTGCACCTGTTCAACTGGATCCCCGAGCAGTTCCAGTCGCTCAACGCGATCTGGATCGTGCTGCTGAGCCCGGTGCTGGTGTTCCTCTACAACACCATGGGCAAGGTCGGCAAAAACCCCTCGGTGGCGGCCAAGTTCGCCTGGGGCTTCGCCGCGGTGGCGATCGGCTTCTTCATCTACGGCGTCGGCGCCCGCTTCGCGGTGAACGGCCAGGTCTCGTCGTGGATCATGGTGTGGGGCTACGGCCTGTACTCGCTGGGCGAGCTGCTGGTCTCGGGCCTGGGCCTGGCGATGATCGCGCGCTACGTGCCGGCCCGCATGGGTGGCTTCATGATGGGCGCCTACTACGTGGCCTCGGGCATCTCGCAGTACCTGGGCAGCGTGGTGGCGAACTTCGCCAGCATCCCGACCGACATCAAGGATCCGCTGGTGTCGCTGCCGGTCTATACCGCGCTGTTCAACAAGCTCGGCTTCGCCGGCGTCGCCTGCACGGTGATCGCGCTGGCGATGCTGCCGCTGATGAAGAAGCTGTCGAGCAGCCACTCCGACTCCGTCGCCAACAACCCGCTGCCGGCCGTGCGCAGCGAGGAATTCAACACGCCGTCGTGACCCGACTGGGCCGCCGCACGGCGGCCCGGCAAGTCTGGATACCACCATGCCGCACCGGCACTCCCAACGCATCGGTCCGTTCGCGCTGACGCGCTCGCTCGCCTGGCTGCGGATCTGCGCCATCGCGGGCCAGAGCACCGCCGTGCTGGTGTGCGCCTGGGGAATGCACCTGGGCATTCCGCTGCTGCCGCTGCTGCTCGGCATCGGGCTGCTCGGGGTGTTCTCGGTGTTCGCCGCATGGCGGCTGACCCAGCCGTGGCCGCTGCGCGAGTGGGAGGCGGTCGGCCACATCGCCTTCGACACGCTGGTGCTCGGCTACCTGCTGTACTTCACCGGCGGCGCCAGCAACCCGTTCATCACCCTGCTGCTGGTGCCGATCGCGCTCAGCGCGGCGGCGCTGTCGGGTCGGGCGGTGCTGGCGGTGGCCGCGCTGGCCGGTGTCGCCTATGTGATCCTGCTGTACTCGTACGTGCCGCTGCCGCTGCCGATGCCCGCCGGTTCGCCCAGCCGCTTTACCCTGCACGTGGTCGGCATGGGCGTGAACTTCGTGATCATGGCGCTGCTGCTGAGTTTCTTCATCAGCCGGCTGGCCCGTGTACTGCGGCTGCAACAGCTCGAGGTGCAGCGGGTGCGCGAGCGAGCGCTGCGCGACGAGGGCATCCTGGCGATCGCCACCCAGGCCGCCGGCGCCGCGCACGAACTCAACACGCCGCTGTCGACCATGCGCACCCTGCTGCCCGAACTGCGCCGCGAGCACGCCGGCGATGCGACGCTGGCCGAAGACCTGGCGCTGCTGGAAGGCCAGGTCGACCGCTGCCGCACGATCCTGCGCGAGATGGTCGCCTTCGGCAAGGCGCAACTGTCGCAGGAGCCGGAACGGCTCACAGTGGCTGCCTTCATCCACGGCTGCCTGGAGCGCTTCCAGCTGCTGCGGCCCGAGGCGGAACTGGCCACGACGCTGGACGAGGACATCGTGCATACCGTGTTGCGCACTCCGCCGGGCCTGCGCCATGCGCTGCTCAACCTGCTCAACAACGCCGCCGACGCCTCGGCCGCCAATCACTCGCACGCGGTGGCACTGCAGGTCTCGCGCGACGGCGAATGGCTGCAGCTGAACGTGCGCGACCATGGCCCGGGTTTCGCCACCGACAGCGAACTCACCCTGCTCGGCTACTCGCAGAAGCAGACCGGGCTGGGCATCGGCCTGGCCCTGGCCGAAGCCACCGCCGAACGGCTCAACGGCGAACTGATCGCGCGCAATGCCGAACACGGCGCCGAAGTGTGCCTGCGCCTGCCGTTGGCGGTGATCGCCGAAAAATAGCCCGCCGGACGTGCAAGTGTCGCCGCTTCCGGCAAGAATGGGCACCTGATCCACTTTCAGGGAACATAGCCGATGACCGAGTTGCCCCATGCCGTCACGGCGCGCCCGCTGCTGCTGGTCGACGACGACACCACCTTCCTGCGCGTGCTGGCACGTGCGCTCGGCTCGCGCGGTTTCGAGGTGATCACCGCCAGCACCTTCGACGAGGCGCGTGCGCTGACGCGCCGGCACAACCCGCGCTACTGCGTGCTCGACTTGAAACTGGGCGAGGAGAACGGCCTGCGCCTGATCCCCGAGCTGCACACCCTGGTGCCGGACCTGCGCGTACTGCTGCTGACCGGCTACGCCTCGATTGCCACCGCGGTGGAGGCGATCAAGCGCGGCGCCCACGATTACCTGGCCAAGCCGGTCGACGCCGACGCCGTGGTGCGCGCCCTGCTCGACGGCGACAACGAGATCGACGACAACGACCTGCCGGACGCTCCCGAACAACCACTGGCGCTGCGTCGGCTGGAGTGGGAGCACATCCAGCGCGTGCTCACCGAATGCGACGGCAACATTTCCGAGACCGCCCGCCGCCTCGGCATGCACCGCCGCACGCTGCAGCGCAAATTGAGCAAGCACCCGGTACGCGAACGCCCTGACCGCGAAGAGTGAGCTGGCGCCACGTATAGAAGCGCATCCCGGATCGGGCACCTTTTGGCATGTCCGCGCATCCCATCGGCGAACCCCGCTGCGACAACGCGCCATCTGTCGCGCGCATGGCAGCGGACTATCCTTGCAACCCTAGATCCCCATCCAGAGTGTCGTCTTGAACACCCTACCGCTCGGCCTTTGTGCAGTCGCACTCGCCGTGTCCGCCAGCCCGCTGCTGGCCGCCGATGAACCCGCTCCCGCCACCACCACGCTCGCCCCGGTCTCGGTGCACGCCAGCGACACTATGGTGATGGAAACGCCCAGCGTGCAGGTACGCATCCGGCGGCAGAAACTGCAGCAGCAGAACCTCACCGAAAGCGCCGATGCACTGAAGTACGCGCCGAACATGCAAGTGCGCAAGCGCTACATCGGCGATCCCAACGCGGTGGTCAGCGGCCGCAACGCCGGCACCCTGCAGAGCGCGCGCAGCCTGGTCTACGCCGACGGCCTGCTGCTCTCCAACCTGATGACCAACGGCTGGGACGGCGCGCCGCGCTGGGGCATGGTGGCGCCCGAGGAAATCGGTGCGGTCGACATCCTGTACGGCCCCTATTCCGCGCTTTATCCGGGCAACTCGCTGGGCAGCACCGTGCTGATCCACACCGTGCTGCCGCAGCAGTTCACCGCCAGCGCGAGCACCCAGTTCTTCAGCCAGGACTACCATGACGCGTATGGCGCCGGCGGCCACTACAGCGGCCATCAGGCCGCCGCCACGCTGGGCGACAAGCAGGGGCGCTTCAGCTGGCTGCTGGAACTCAGCCGGCTCGACAACCATGGCCAGCCGATGCAATACGCCACCGCCAAGGCCGGCGGTAATGCGGCCGCGGCGGTGCCGGTCAGCGGCGCCGTGCTGGACCACAACCCGAACGGCTCGCCGCGACTGGTGTACGGCGCCAACAGCATCGAACACACGGTGCAGGACCAGGCCAAGCTGAAGGTCGGCGTGGATATCACCGATCACGTCGCCGCGCTGTTCACCGTGGGCTGGTGGCACAACCGCGCCGAGGACCGCACCCGCAGCCTGATCCGCGATGCCGCCGGCCACCCGGTCGCCGCCGGCACGATCAGCGCCGCCGGGCAGACCTGGACGCTGCCCGCCAGCGGTCTGGCACCCTCCTCGGCCAGCGACACCCACCTGCTGTACGGCGTCGAGCTGAACGGCCACCTCGACAACGGCTGGCGCTGGACCGCGGTGGCCAGCCACTACGACTTCCTGCGCTCGCAGGCTGCCACGGCCAACCTGGCCGAACCCGGCAGGCCCAGCGGCGGACCCGGCACGATCGCCGACAAGGCCGGCTCCGGCTGGAACACGCTCGACCTGCGCAGTTCCGGACCGCTCGGCGAGCGCCACATGCTCTACGCCGGCATGCACGGCGACCGCTACGTGCTGGACAGCCGCGTGCGCAACGCCAGCAGCTGGCTCGGCGATGCCGACGGTGCACAGGTCAGCGCGTTTGCTGGCCGCACGCAGACCCGCGCACTGTACCTGCAGGACGTGTGGAGCTTCGCCGACGCCTGGGCGCTGACCCTCGGCGGCCGGCTGGAGCAATGGCGCGCCTACGGCGGCCTGCGCGCGAATGCGGTCGACACCCTGCGTTATGCCGATCGCCGACGCACCGACTTCTCGCCCAAGGCGGCGCTGAGCTGGGATTTCGCCGACGACTGGGAGCTGCGCCTGGCCTACGGCAAGGCCGTGCGTTACCCGACAGTGACCGAGCTGTTCCAGGGCAGCCTGTCGGCCAACGCGATCGTCAACAACAACCCCGCGCTGAAACCCGAGACCGACGAGTCCACCGACCTCACCCTGACCCGCCACCTGGAGCACGGCCACTGGCGAGTCTCGCTGTACCAGGACCGCATCGCCGACTCGCTGTACTCGCAGACCGACATCACCGTCAGCCCCACCGTCACCAGCGTGCAGAACATCGACAGGATGCGCAGCCGCGGCATCGAGGGCGAGCTTGCCCTCACCGACCTCTGGCTGGACGGCCTCGACCTGCAGACCAGCCTCGCCCTCAATGACGCGAAGACGCTGCAGGATCACCAGTACCCGCTGGCCAACGGCAAGACCTTCCCGCGCATGCCGAAAGTCCGCGCCAGCGTGTTCGCCGATTACCGTTTCGCACCGCAGTGGGACGCCTCGCTCGGCATCCGCCACTCCGGCCGCCAGTACGGCACGCTGGACAACAGCGACTACATGGATACTTACGGCGCGGTCAGCCGCTTCACCGTGGCCGACGCGAAACTGCGCTGGAAGTTCGCACCGGGCTGGACCGCCGCGCTCGGCGTCGACAACCTCACCAACGAGCAGTACTGGGTCTACCATCCCTACGCCGGCCGCACCTGGTTCGGCGAGCTGCGCTGGGAGCTGTGAAAAGCTGCCAAGCCCTGCGCGCACTACTCCCTCCCCTGCTCGCAGGGGAGGGTTGGGGTGGGGTCGCTCTTGATCGCAAAGTCAAAAGCTTCACCCCCTCCCAACCTCCCCCTGCCTGCAGGGGGAGGAGCGAAGCCCGAGGAACACTCATGCGCCACCTGCTGTTTACCCTGTTCTGCCTGCTGTCACCCGCGCTGCTGGCGCACGACGGCATGCGCATGGAGATGCCGAAAGGCCCCGAGCTGGGCGCCAGCGCGGCGTTCGACAGCCACGGCCGGCTGTGGCTGGTGGATGCAGCCGATGACCACGTGCGGCTGCGCCATTCCGACGACGACGGCCGCACGCTGAGCGCACCGGTCGAGGTGAACGCCACGGCCGAACGAATCTACGCCGAGGGCGAGAACCGCCCGAAGATCGCGTTCGGGCCACACGACGAAATCTACGTGAGCTGGTCGCAACCGCGCGCCGCACCGTGGACCGGCTTCGTACGTTTCGCCCGTTCGACCGATCGCGGCGAACACTTCAGCGCCCCATTGACCGTGCACCACGACCGCGCCGAGATCACCCACCGCTTTGATGCACTGGCGGTGGATGGCAAGGGCCGCATCGTGATCGCCTGGATCGACAAGCGCGACCTGATCGCCGCCACCGCCGCCGGCAAGCCGTACCTGGGCGCCGCGATCTACTACAGCTGGTCGGACGACGGCGGCAAGAGCTTCGTGCCCGAACGCAAGCTGGTCGACCAGAGCTGCGAATGCTGCCGCATCGCGCTGGCGCGCATGCCCGATGGCGAAGTCGCCGCGTTCTTCCGCGGCATCTACGGCGACAACATCCGCGACCACGCGTATGCCGTGTTGCGTACGGACGGCCAGGCCAGCCGGGTCGCGCGCGCCACCTTCAGCGACTGGCAGATCGCCGGCTGCCCGCACCACGGGCCCGGCCTGGCGATCGGCACCGACGGCATCCGCCACGCCGTGTGGTACGAGGCGAAGGGCCAGCCCACGATCCGGTACGGCCAGCTCGATCCCGGCCATGCACCGAAACATGCGCTGGCGATCGCCGGTAGCGGCGCCAGCCACGCCGACGTGGCCGTGCACGGGCGCACCGTGTGGGTGGTGTGGAACCAGGTCGGTGCCGACGGCTACACGCTGATGCTGCGCCGCTCGACCGACGATGGCGCACACTTCGACGCGCCCCGCGACATCTCCCATAGCAGCGGTGCGGTGGGTTCGCCGCAGCTGCTGCTGAAACAGGGCCGTGCGTTCGTGGCCTGGAACACCGCCGCCGGCTTCCGCCTGGTCGAGGTACCACGATGAAGCGCCTGCTGCTCGCTTTCGCCCTGTGGCTGCCGGCGCTGGCCTGTGCCGGCACGCTGCAGCCGCTGGCCGCCACCGATGTTGCCGCCCTGCTGCAGCCGCCGGCGCACGGCACGCGCATCCTCGCGCTGTGGTCGCTCGACTGCGCCTACTGCGAGCCGAACCTCGAAGCGCTCGCGACATTGCAGCGTGCCCATCCGCACGAGCTTGAACTGGTCACCGTGACGACCGACAGCATTGCGTTGCGCACGGCGATCGAGGCGCGCCTGCACAGCATGAAGATGGACGTCTATCCCGCGCGCGCCTACGCCGAGGCCTCACCCGAACGCACCAACTTCCTGCTCGACCCGAACTGGGGCGGCGAGACACCGCGGGTGCTGGTGATCCGCGCCGACGGCAGCCGCCTGGGCATCAGCGGCGCGCTGACGCCGGCGCAGCTGCACAAAATTTTGTAGGCGGACAGCGCCCGCCGCCTTGCCCCGCCACCGTGCAGACCTCAGGGCTGCGCGACGCTGTCGGCCGGCGCCGGCAGCTCGGCGGTGCCGTCGTCCTCGTCGCCGTAGAGCGCCACGTGCGGCACGCCGTCGGCGCCGATCCAGCCGCGGTACATGCCGTCGGTGTTGAACGGGATCGAGATGTGGCCTTGCGCGTCCAGCGCGATCGCACCGCCGTTGCCCCCCATCGAGGGGATTTCCTGGTTGATCACCTCGGCGGCGGCACGCTTCAGCGGCACGCGCATCTGGGTCACTTTCATGCAAATTTCATGCGCGGCCACGGTGCGGATGTAGAACTCGCCCCAGCCGGTGCCGGAGACCGCGCAGCCGCTATTGGCATAGGTGCCGGCACCGATGATCGGCGAATCGCCGATGCGGCCCCAGCGCTTGTCGGTTATCCCGCCGGTGGAGGTGCCGGCGGCCAGGCGGCCCTGTGCGTCCAGCGCCACCGCGCCGACCGTGCCGAAGTGTTTGGCCGTCTCGACGTCCGCATGCGGCTGCTTCGCGGCATCCTCCTTCAGCGCCTTCTGCAGCTGCTGCCAGCGTGCTTCGGTGCGGAAGTATGAGGGATCGACCAGGGTGATGCCCTGCTCCTTCGCGAAGGCCTCGGCACCGGCGCCGGACAGCATTACGTGTGGCGAATGTTCCATCACCGCGCGCGCCAACAGGATCGGGTTCTTTACCCGCTGCACCCCGGCCACCGCGCCAGCACGCAGCGTGTTGCCGTCCATGATCGCCGCATCCAGCTCGTTGGTACCGTCATGGGTGAACACCGCACCCTTGCCGGCATTGAAATTCGGATCGTCCTCGAGCACGGTGATCGCCGCAGCCACCGCATCCAGCGCTGGCTTGCCCGCCTTGAGCTCGACGTAGCCTTTCTGCAACGCCTGCGTCATCGCCGCGCGTACCGCCTGCTCCTTCGCCGGCGTCATGTCGCGCTTGATCACGCCGGCGCCGCCGTGGATCACCAGCACGGGCGAGACGGCGGCGTGGCTCATGGCGGTGATCCCGAAGGCAGCAAGGGCAAGCAACAGGTGGTGCGGTCTCACGTGGGCGTTCTCCGGACAACGGCACGAGTATACCGGTGTCCGGTTGCTCACTTGGGCGCGAAGCGTACCCGCTTGCCGTCCAGCACCAGCTTCATGCCGGCAAGGTCGGCCACCCGCTGCAATGCCGTGCCCGCAGGCATCTCGTTGAACGACAGCGTGACCGGGGCAGCACCCAGCGCGTCCGGGTTGACGAGCGTCCAGCCCGCCTTTGCCGCTATCGATTCCGCCACGGCACGCGCCGTGCCGTTGGTGACGTGCTCGGTGACCTTGACCGGGGAAGCTTCGGCAATCGCTCGCGCCGGACAGCCAGCCTGCGGCGTGACGTCGATGACGTATGCATGTATTCCGTCGACTCCGGTACCTTCGGCGTGCAACTTCTGGCCGAGCGTGCCAAGCAGTTGACTGCGCGCAAGCGGTGAGGCGCCTGTGTTGCCCACGGCAAGGTCGATACGCACCTGTCGGTCGCCAACAGCAACGGGGGTCGCCTGCACCATCAAGCTGCCCACGTTCGCCACTGCTGTCTTGCCCGGTACCACGCACAACGCAAGCGCCACGCTCTGGGCCTCACCCTTGTGACCATCATCAGTCGACAGCTCGACCTGCATGTCCAGCTGGTACTCCGGACCCCGGACCTTCCAGGTCGCATGATCTGCCTGGACCTTCCAGGCCATGCGCTCTGCTTGCGGCGCACTGGCGGCATAAACCGAACCGGCCACGGCAATGGCGAGTGCAAAGCCGGCGATCGTTCCGACGTTCCGGCGCAGGCGATTTGGCGAAGGCAGTTTCAACATGGCAATACGCTCCGTGAGTGGATGACGGGGGGACCAGGTACACCCCACCGGCAGCGCGAACGCGGCCGACTGGGTCTTCAGCATCGCGTTCGCATAACTGCGCCGCTGCTCGCCGTGTTCGCGCAGCACGGCGGCGTCGCAGGCCAGTTCCTGGTCGTGGCGAAGTGCGGCAAGCGCCCACCAGGCCAGCGGATGAAACCAGAACAGCGCGACCGCCACCTGCGCGAACAGGCACCACCAGCCATCATGGCGGCGCGCATGCGCGGTCTCGTGAGCGAGGATCAGCGCGCGTTCGTTGGCGTCGTAGCGCTGCTCGAAGTCTGCCGGCAACACGATGTGCGTGCGCCAGGCGCCGACCAGCGCCGGGCCGACATCCGTACCGACGGCACGCAACACGGGCCAGCGCGACGAGGAGACATTCACGGCGGTGGCTCCGCGCAGACAGCGGCGGTAGCGCTGCTGCACAAGCGCGGCCAGCAACAGACTGCACACGCTGCCGGTGACCCAGGCGAGCACGGCAAGGACGCGCCAGTCGATGGCACCGGATTGGACCGCGTACCCGGGCAATGCGGCCGCCGCCGAGGTGATCGCAATCACCACCGGCGACAACACCACGACCGGTGCTTCAGCCACATGCGGCAACTGGCTGGCCAGCATCGCCAGCGGCGGCAGCAGCCACAGCTGGAACGCCCGCTCGGTGCCGAACAGTCGGCGGCATGGCCTGCGCAGCGCGGCGACCAGCAGCACCGCCGCGGTGAACGCGAGCAGCAGCAGCCAGCCGCGGCCTAGCCAGTCGATTGCGGCCAGCTCACTGCTCATCATCTAGCTCCTTCAGCAGCTTGCGCAGTTCGGCGATGTCCTTCTTCGTGAGCTTGCGCTGTTCGGAGAAGTGCGCCACCAGCGGCGCCACGCGGCCGCCGAACAGGCGGTCGAGCAGGCCCTTGCTTTCCTGCTGCACGTATTGCTCGCGCGCCAGCAGCGGTGTGTAGAGGTAACGGCGGCCGTCGCGTTCGGCATGCACCGCCTTCTTGCGCAGCAGGCGGTTGAGCAGCGACTTCACCGTGCCTTCCTGCCAGCCCTGCGCCGGGCCGACTTCGGCCAGGATCTCCTCGGCCGTGCGCGGCGCCTCGCGCCAGAGCACGTCCATCACTACCGCTTCGGCTTCGCTGATCGCCATGAGTCACCGTTTACATGTGTAAGTGAATTAATGTTTACACGCGTAATTGATTGCGTCAAGCCATGTGTCTGCGCATCTGCGACCTTGGTACAAGGCCGGCCGGCGTCAATCCGTCGTATCCTTGGCAGCTGACTCTCCATGAGAAAGGCACGGCAATGGACAAGGTTTATCCGAGCGCGGCGAAAGCCCTTGACGGCCTGTTGTTCGACGGCATGACCATCGCCGCCGGCGGTTTCGGCCTGTGCGGCATCCCCGAGAACCTGATCGGCGCACTGCTGGAGGCCGGTACCAAGAGCCTGACCATCGTCGGCAACAACGCCGGCGTGGATGATTTCGGCATGGGCCCGCTGCTGAAGACACACCAGGTCAAGCGCGTGTACGCGTCCTACGTGGGCGAGAACAAGGAATTCGAGCGCCAGGTGCTGGCCGGTGAACTCGAACTGCACCTGACCCCGCAGGGCACGCTGGCGGAGAAGCTGCGCGCCGGTGGCGCCGGTATCCCCGGTTTCTACACGCGCACCGCGTTCGGCACCAAGCTGGCCGAGGGCAAGGAAACCAAGGTGTTCGGTGGCAAGGAATACGTGCTGGAGGAGTCGATCACGGCGGACCTGTCGATCGTGAAGGCGTGGAAGGGCGACGCCCACGGCAACCTGGTGTTCCGCGAGACCGCACGCAACTTCAACCCGATGATCGCCACCTGCGGCAAGATCTGCGTGGCCGAGGTGGAACACCTGGTGCCGGTGGGCGAGCTGGACCCGAACAACATCCACGTGCCGGGCATCTACGTCGACCGCATCGTGCAGGGCGCGAAGTACGAGAAGCGCATCGAGTTCCGCACGCTCGCCGGCGTGGTCGGTGCGAAGGAAAGCCCGATCCGCGTGGCCATGGCCAAACGCGCCGCGCAGGAGCTGCAGGACGGCTTCTACGTGAACCTGGGCATTGGCATTCCCACCATGGTGGCGAACTACATCCCCGACGGCGTCAGCGTCACCCTGCAGTCGGAGAACGGCCTGCTCGGCATCGGCCCATTCCCGACCGAGGACCAGCTCGATCCCGACCTGATCAACGCCGGCAAGCAGACCATCACCACCCTGCCCGGCTCCAGCTTCTTCTCCAGCGCCGAGTCGTTCGCGATGATCCGCGGCGGCCACATCGACCTGTCGATCCTGGGCGGGCTGGAAGTCTCCGCGCACGGCGATCTGGCCAACTGGATGGTCCCGGGCAAGATGGTCAAGGGCCCGGGCGGCGCGATGGACCTGGTCAGCGGCGTCAAGCGAGTGGTGGTGCTGATGGAGCACAACGCGAAGGATGGCTCACCGAAGATCAAGGACGCCTGCGACCTGCCACTGACCGGCAAGCAGGTGGTGGACCTGATCATCACCGACCTGTGCGTGTTCGCGGTGGAGAAAGGCAAGGGCCTGACCCTGATCGAACTCAACGACGGCGTGACGCTGGACGAAGTGAAGGCGAAGACCGGCTGCGCATTCACGGTGGCGCTGCAAGCCGGTTGATGCCTGGCGCTGCGGAATCGAAAGAACCGGCGGGCCGTGCCCGCCCTACACGGCGGATTCCGCCGCTGCCTCGACCGGCAGCGGATGCGGGAAGCGGATGCGGGCGATGTTTTCCTGGCCCTGGCCCGTCTGCAGTTCCAGCGGCCAGGCAAACCGGTCGCTGATCCGCTGGGCGATGGCCAGCTCGAAACCGTGCCGGTCCGCGCTCCGCACGCGTACCGGGCGGCCATCGCCGCCGGGCAGCTGCGGCGCGGCCCGATTGCGCACGCTGACTACGCCGGGCAGCACGCAGACCACCACGCTGCCCTGCTCGGTCTGCTGACAGGCATTGCGGATCAGCTGCCAGCACAGCACCGAGAATGCCTGCGGCGAACCCTGCAGCGCGAAGTGGGCAGGCTCCTCCAGCAGCAGCTCGATCGGGCGGCCGGCGAGCAGCTCGCGGGCGAAGTCCAATTCCTTGCGCAACGCATCGTTGACGATGAAATATTGGTCGTCGGCCGCGCTGTCGGTCTCGCGCGCAAGGATCAGCAGCGCGTCCACCAGCACCTCCATCTCGCGGGCGGCGCGCTTGATCCGGCGCACCGAGCGCACGCCGAAGTCACTGAGGCCATCCTCCTCGGCCAGCATGTCCACCGACATCTTGATCACGGTGAGCGGGCTGCGCAGCTCGTGGCTGGCGTCGCGGGTGAAATTGCGCTCGCGCTGGTTGTAGCTGGCCAGGCGCGTGGCGAAGCCGTGCAGCCCCTGCGCCAGCGAAGCCACGTCGGCATCGGTACTGGCGGACCACTGGTCCAGGTTCAATGATTCCGGGTCCAGCTGCTGGCCGTCCCAGCGGTTCACCATGCGGGCCAGCGTGCGCACCGGCCGCCACTCGCGTCGCAGTGCGAGCCAGGCGAATGCGGTGGTGAGCACGATCACCGCAATCACCACCGCGGTGTGCGCGACGTTGTAGATGCCCAGGATGCAGACGATCACCACGATCAGGAACTGCAGGGCGAACACCCACGCGACGCGCCGGCGGAAGGCACCCACCCGGAACGTGACCGCGTTGACCCTGCTATCCATTAACTGCGTGCGCCTACCTGTATGCGCGGTGATCGTTGCTCAGGCCATCTGGGGCGAAGAGGCCACTTCCGATTCGAGATCCGCGAGACGATAACCTGCCGAATGGATGGTGTGTAACAGGGGTCGCGCGAAAGGTTTGTCGATGACCCGGCGCAGGTTGTACAGGTGCGAGCGCAGGGTGTCCGAATCGGGCAGCGTATCACCCCAGATCTCGCGCTCGATATCGCGCCGGCTGACCACTCGCGGCGACTCGCGCATCAGGATCGCCAGCAGCTTCAGGCCGATCGGCGACACGGTCAGTTCCTGGCCGTCGCGGGTCAGCCGCAAGGTGGCCGTATCCAGCGTCATGTCGCCCACGGTGAGCACCTCGGTGGATACCTGGCGGCGGTCGCGGCGGATCAGTGCGCGCAGCCGCGCTTCCAGCTCACGCACCTCGAACGGCTTGACCAGGTAATCGTCGGCACCGGCCTCGAGCCCGGCCAGCTTGTCCTCCAGCGTGTCGCGGGCGGTCAGCATCAGCACCGGGGTGGCTTTCTTGGCTTCCCGGCGCAGCTTGCGGCAGACCTCCAGCCCGTCCAGGCCCGGCAGCATCAGGTCCAGCACCAGCACGTCGTAGCTGTTGGACACCGCCAGGTGCAGCCCGCTCACGCCGTCGGCGGCGTAATCCACCGAATAGCCACGCCGCTCCAGGAATTCGCCGATCATCTCGGCAATCTGGCGGTTGTCCTCGACCAGCAGGATCAATCCCGCCTGTTCATCATGTACGGTCATCGTCCTTACCTCCGTGGCTTCACATATGTGAAGAGATAACCGGCGCGCAAGTGACGGCCGCGTGAAAGCCGGCGATGACGGTTCAGAACCGGTTCGGTTTCAATGCAGCAACGGTCGCAACGGCTTCCATACGGTAGCCAGCACCCGCGGCTGGGCGGCAGCCACCGGATGCAGGCCGTCGTCCTGCATCAACGCGGGGTCGAGCGCGACGCCTTCGAGCAGGAACGGCACCAGGGCGACGTGGCGGCTCTGCGCCAGTTCCGCGTAGATCGCGCGCAAGCCGTCGCGGTAGCGCGGGCCGTAGTTCACCGGCAGCTCGATGCCGACCAGCAGCACGCGTACCTTCGCTTGCTGCGCGATGCGGATCATCGCGTCGAGGTTGTTGCGCAGCGCCGGCAGCGGCAGGCCGCGCAGGCCGTCGTTGGCGCCCAGCTCCAGCACCAGCACCTCGGGCCGGTACTTCGCCAGCAGCGCGGGCAGGCGGTTGCGCCCGCTCAGCGAGGTCTCGCCGCTGATGCTGGCATTGATCGCGGTCCACTTCGGCACCATCTGGTTGAGGCGCGCATCCAGCAGATGCACCCAGCCGGCCTCGACCGGGATGTTGTGCGCGGCGGACAACGAATCACCCAGCACCAGCACGGTTTTCGGCGCCGCCGCCTGGGCGCTGCCGATGCCGCACAGAAAAACCAGCCACCACAGGCATCGACGCATGAGCGATTCTTCCCGGCCTCTTCTTGAAGCCTGCGATGTTAGCAAGTCGGTCAACGGCCCCGAAGGGAGACTGGAGATCCTCAGCCGGGTCAGCCTGCAGGTGCGGCCGGGCGAGAGCTTCGCCATCGTCGGCGCCTCCGGTTCCGGCAAGACCACCCTGCTCGGCCTGCTGGCCGGACTGGACACGCCGGACGACGGCAGCATCGCGCTGGACGGCCATGCGCTGCAGCTGCTGGACGAGGAGGCCCGTGCCGACCTGCGCAGAAAACTGGTCGGCTTCGTCTTCCAGTCGTTCCACCTGCTGCCCGCGCTCACCGCCGAGGAGAACGTGATGCTGCCGCTGGAGCTGGAGGGCAGCAGCGCGGCGCGTTCGCGCGCACGCGACGCGCTCGACGCCGTTGGCCTGGGCGCGCGGCGGCGGCACTATCCGGCCCAGTTGTCCGGCGGCGAGCAGCAGCGCGTGGCGATCGCCCGTGCGTTCGTGCACGGCCCGCGCGTGCTGTTCGCCGACGAACCCACCGGCAACCTCGACCAGCGCACCGGCCACCACATCTGCGACCTGCTGTTCGCGCTGAACCGCGACCACCACACCACCCTGGTGCTGGTCACCCACGATGCGACCCTGGCCGCGCGGTGCGACCGCCGGATCGAGCTGGAAGAGGGTCGCGTCGTAGCGTCCGGCGCGGACGCGCAGGCATGAAGATGCTGCTGCTCGCCCTGCGCAGCCTGCGCCGCGAATGGCACCTGCCGGAACTGCGCACGCTGGCCGCCTCGCTGGTGCTGGCGGTGGTGGCGCTGGGCGTGGTCGCCACGCTGGCGACGCGGATCGAACGCGGCATGCTGGCCAGCGCCGCCGAACTGATCGGCGGCGACGTCGGCGTGTCGTCGCCGCAGGCGCTGCCGGAAGCGTTCGTCGACAAGGCGCGCCAGGATGGCCTGCAACTCGCCCGTACCGCCGGCTTCCCCAGCGTGGCGTTCGCGCATGAGCAGACCCAGTTGCTCGACGTGCAGGCGGTCGATGCGGCCTATCCGCTGCGCGGCAAGCTGGAACTGCGCGATGCCGCCGGCCGCACGCGCAACGGCCACGCCCCGGCCGCGGGCGAGGTCTATCTCGACCATCGTGCGCTGGTCGCGCTGGGCCTCAAGGTCGGGCAGCCGCTGCAACTGGGCGGACGCGAGCTGACCATCGCCGCCGAACTGCTGCGCCAGCCCGATGGCGGCGAGCTGCTGGCGCTGGCGCCACGCGCGCTGATGAGCCTGGCCGATGCCGAACAGGCCGGACTGCTCGGCACCGGCAGCCGCGCCCGCCATCGCCTGCTGCTGGCCGGTACACCGGCCGCGGTGCAGGCCTGGCGCGACTGGGCGCAGACGACCGCGCTGCCGCAAGGCGCCCAGCTGATCACCCCGGAACAGACCCAGGAACGCATGCGCACCTCGTTCGACCGCGCCGGTGCGTTCCTGCGCCTGACCGCCCTGCTCTCGGCGCTGCTGGCCGGCATCGCGATCGCGTTGTCCGCGCAGCGCTACGCGCGGCGCAAGACCACCGAAGTGGCGTTGCTGCGCGCGCTGGGCATGTCACGTCGACGCGTGCTGGGGCTGCTGCTGGGCACGCTGGGTGCGCTCGCCGTGCCGGCGACGGCACTTGGCGTACTGCTCGCGTTGGGACTGGCGCAGCTGGCTTGGCTGCTGGCCAGCCAGCTGTTCGGCAACGTGCCGACCGTGCTGCCGCTGGCGCCCTCGTTCGCCGCCGCCGCGATGGGCACCGCCGTGCTGGTCGGCTTCGCGCTGCCGCCGCTGGCGCGGCTGGCCGAGGTCGCTCCGGTTGCCGTATTTCGCCAGAGCATGCAGCGACGCGTGCGGCGTTTCGATGCGCTGTACCTGATCCCCGCGCTGGTAGCGCTGGGCCTGATCTGGAGCCAGAGCAGTTCGCTCACCCTGGCCGGCATCCTCGCCGCCAGCCTGCTCGGTGTGGCGCTGATCGCGGCGCTGCTGGCCGGCGCGCTGCTGTGGCTGGCCCGGCGCATCGCGCCCGGTGCGCACCCGGCGTTGCGCCTCGGTCTCGCCGCGCTGGCGCGACGGCCTGCGCTGAGCGTGATCCAGGCCACCGCGCTCAGCCTGGGCCTGTGCGCGCTGTTGTTGCTGGCGGTGGTGGCGCCGGCGCTGCTGCAGGGCTGGCGCCAGGAGCTGCCGGCGGACACGCCGAACTGGTTCGCGTTGAACCTGCAGGACGACCAGCGTGCCGGCTTCGAGCAGGCGCTGGCCAGGGCCGGCGGCGACCAGCTGAACATGCTGCCGCTGGCGGTCGGCAAGCTCACCGCGATCAACGGCCGCCCGATCGACCAGCTCGCCTTCGCCGACGAGCGCGCGAAGGACTGGGCCGACCGCCAGCTGCGGCTGTCCTGGTCCGCCGAGCTGCCGCCCGCGAACGAAGTGGTCGCCGGCCGCTGGCAGGGTCCGCAGCCGGCCCAGGCCGAGGTATCGATCGACACCATGTGGCGCGACATGTTCGCGCTGAAGCTGGGCGACACGCTGAGTTTCGACGTGGGCGAAGGCCGCATCGACGCCAAGGTCAGCAGTATCCGCAAGGTCGACTGGAGCTCGTTCCGGGTCAACTTCTTCCTGCTGCTCGACCCGGCCCACGCCGGCAAACTGCCGCATACCTGGCTGGCCAGCTTCCACCTGCCGCGCGGACATGCCGCCGAACTGGCGCAGCTGTCGCGCGACTACAGCAACCTCAGCCTGGTCGATGTCGACTCGCTGCTCGACCGCGTGCGCGAGATCGTCGACCGGGTCGGCAACGCGGTGCGCTGGATCCTCGGCTTCAGCCTGCTCGCCGGTGCGCTGGTGCTGGCCGCGGCGCTCGCCGCCAGCGCGGCCGAGCGCCGCCACGAAGCCGCGCTGCTGCGCACGCTTGGGGCGCGCCGCGCACAACTGCGCGTGGCCGCCGCCTGCGAATTCGCCCTGCTCGGCCTGGTCGCCGGCCTCACCGCCGCACTCGGTGCCGCCGGCGCGGGCTGGTGGCTGGGCCAGGCGGTGTTCCACATCGAGCACTTCGTGCCGCCGCTGTGGCCGCTGCTCGGCGGTGCCATCGGCGCGGCGCTGGTGGTGATGCTGCTGGGCCTGGCCGGTACGCGCAAGGTCAGCCGCACGCCGCCGATGCGGCTGCTGCGCGAGGGTTGAGCCGGCATCGAAGGGCGGGCTGATAAAGTACGCCGACGCCCCACCGGACTTCCCGATGATCGCAAGCCGCACACGACAGCGTCTCAGGGAGGAGTGGCTGCTGTGGCTGTTCGCAGCGCTGGCGATCGCGCTGGCGGTGCTCGATCCGCAACCGCTGGCGAGCTATCGGCACTGGCTGCAGTTGCCGACCCTGGCCGGCCTGACCGGCCTGCTGATCGCGATCCAGGGCATCCGCGACAGCGGCCTGGTGCAGCATGCGGCGGTGGCCGTGGTGGCGCGCGCGCATTCGCTGCGCAGTCTGGGCCTGTTGCTGGTGTCCGCGACAGCTCTGTTGTCGATGGTGCTGACCAACGACGTGAGCCTGTTCCTGATCGTGCCGTTGACCTTGGCGATCGGCGCCATCTCGAACCTGCCGGTGCTGCGCATGGTGGTGCTGGAGGCGCTGGCGGTGAACGCGGGTTCCACCCTGAGCCCGATCGGCAACCCGCAGAACCTGCTGCTATGGCAGCACTCGCAACTGCCGTTCCTGCATTTCGCGGCGGCGATGCTGCCGGCCGCGGCGGTGATGTTCGTGCTGGTGGCGGCATTCGCCTGGCTGTGGCTGCCGCGCGACCGCGTGGCGTTGAGCCCGGAACGGATCGACGGCATGGTGGCTTCGACCCGTCTCGGCGCGTGTTCGATGGTCGCGCTGCTCGGCATGGTGCTGATGATGGAATACGGCCACGCGCCGCTGGGCGCGCTGCTGTTGCTGGTGCTGTTCGCGTTGCTGGCGCGATCGAGCCTGGCGCAGATCGACTGGTTGCTGCTGCTCACGTTCGCCGCGATCTTCCTGGGTCTGGGCCACTTCGCAAACCTGCCCCTGGTGCACCAGGCGCTGGACCGGCTCGACTTCGGCCAACCGCTGACGCTGTATGCCGGCGGCATCATCGCCTCGCAGCTGATCAGCAACGTGCCGGCGACGGTGCTGCTGCTCGAACGCACGCCCGACGCGATCGCGCTGGCGGTGGCGGTGAATGTGGGCGGCTTCGGCGTGGCGATCGGTTCGCTGGCGAACCTGATCGCGCTGCGCCTGGCGAAGCAGCCGCATGGACTGCGGCTGCTGCACCTGGTATCGATTCCGTTCCTGCTGGTGTGTGCGCCATTGGTGTACCTCGCCTGGCGCTGGCTGGGCTGACGTCAATCGTCGTCGTGCGGCACGCTGACCTTGCCCTTCACGCCGGAGTGGCTGACGTCGCCGCTGCCCTTGGCGCCGAGGCTGAGATCGCCGCCGACGTCGCTCACCCTGAGGTCACCGGAACCCAGCGTGTCGGCATGCACGCTGCCACCGACGTTGCGCAGCGTGACGTCGCCGGATCCGATGCTGCCGATGCGGGCGTCGCCCTTGATGCCTTCCGCCTTGAAGTCGCCGGAGCCCACCGAGCCCAGTTCCAGGCTGCCGACGTCGGCGGCATCGACGTCGCCCGAACCGACACTGGTGCCGAACTTGCCGGACACCTGGCGCACGTGCAGGTCGCCCGAGCCCACGCTGGTCTGCAGCTGCTGCACGCCGCCGACGTCGGCGTCGCCGGAGCCCACGCGCACGGTGACCGGCAGGTTTGCCGGCAGTTGCACGGTGACGTCGAGGCTGGTGTAGGAATTGCCGCCGAACAGATTGACACTGAAGCCGCCGCCATCGCCGAGGTCGAGCAGCAGCTGGTCGCCTTCGCGTCGCTGGGTGACCTGCAGCTTGTCCAGCGCCGCCTGCTCGGAAGCGCAGGCGCGACCGTGGAGGGTGAGCTCCTTCGCATGGTCGCTGCCGGTCAGGTGCAGGTCGTAGCTGTGCACGTCGATCTGTACGCTGCGCACGCCGGCAAGGTCGAGCTGCAGATTGCGCGGTGCCTCGTACTTGCACGGGCTGGCGGCGAAGGCGGCGATCGGGGCGAGCAGCAGGGCTGCAGTGAAAAGACGGCGCATGGAACTCTCCTTGGGTGGTCGACCTGCCTGAGATGCGGCCGGTGGCTAAAGGGTTGCAAGCATGATGGAAGCATGAACGCGCCCGTCAACGTACCGCCGCCGGCCGCGTTCTCCAGTCTACCTACCGAGGAGACACACCATGCACCGCAAAACCCTGCTTGCTTCCGCGTTGGCCGTGCTGATCGCCGGATCGACCTCGTTCGCGATGGCCCAGAATACGCCGGCCCCGCCGTCGCCGGCCCCGTCCGCGATGGCCGGCAAGGACATGCGCGCGCATCACGGCGACCGCGACCACGGCATGCGCATGCACCGCTTCGACCACCGGCGCAGCGGTGTGATCGGCGACCTGCACGGCCTGGAGCGGCTGTACCTGCAGTCCGGCCGCAGCAAGGAGATGGCGTCGGTCTACAACGACGTGCTGGCGAAGTCGCAGGATCCGCGTGTGCGCGACTACGTCTACCAGCGGCTGGCCCGCCTGCAGGCGCAGCCGGCCAACGTCGACCAGGCCATCGCCACGCTGCGCAAGGGGCTGGACGAAAACCTGACCAACGAGGCGAAGATGCGTGCCGAGCGCGAGAAGATGCGCGCCGCCTGGCAGCAGCATGCCGACAAGGCAGTGCCGGCGGCCAAGTAACTTCACGAAAGTCCGCCACGACCTGCGCGATGGCCTGGCGCCATCGTGCAGGTTCAGGGTTTGCGTTCCGCCTGCTTGGCGCGCTGCCACAGCTGTTCCTGCTCATCTAGCGTGCGCTCGCCGAATGCCGTGCCGTCAGCTGTGGCCAGCTGCTCCATCTGCCGGAAGCGTCGTTCGAATTTCGCATTGGCATGCCGCAATGCCTGCGAGAAATCGACGCCGGCATGGCGCGCCAGGTTCACCATCACGAACAGCACGTCGCCGATCTCGTCCTGCAGGCGCGCCGGGTCAGCACCGTTGGCGAACTCCGCGCGCACCTCGTCCACTTCCTCGGCCAGCTTGGCCAGCACCGGCTCGGGGCCGGGCCAGGCGAAACCGGTGGCCGCCGCGCGCTGCTGCAGCTTCTGCGCGCGCTTCCATTCCGGCAGGCCACTCGAGATGCCCGCCAGTGCGCTGGCGTCGGGCGGCTCGCCCTTGTCCGCGCGTTCGGCCGTCTTGATCGCTTCCCACGCCTGCATCTGCGCGGCCAGGTCGGCGTAGCGCGTGTCGCCGAACACGTGCGGATGGCGCCGCAGCATCTTGGCGCTGATCGCGTGGGCAACGTCGACAAAACCGAACAGGCCCTGCTCGGCCGCCATCTGCGAGTGGAACACCACCTGCAGCAGCAGGTCGCCCAGCTCGTCGCGCAGGTCGGGCCAGTCGCGGCGGTCGATCGCGTCGGCGACCTCGTAGGCCTCCTCGATGGTGTACGCGGCGATCGAGGCGAAATCCTGCTGCACGTCCCACGGACAGCCGCGCTCGGGATCGCGCAGGCGCGCCATGATCGCGAGCAGGTCGTCGAGGCTGTGCCGGGTCGGGTCGCTCATGGCGCCGGCAACCGCGTGGCCCAGTCGATCGTGAGGTCGCCGACGGCGACGAATTCGGGGTTCAGCAGCGACTCGCCGCGGTTGTAGCGGAACGGCTGGCCGGCCAGGTCGAGCACCGCGCCACCGGCCTCCTCCAGCACGCATTGCGCCGCGGCGGTGTCCCATTCGCTGGTGAGGCCGAGGCGCAGATAGACGTCCGCTTCACCACGCGCAATCAGGCAGAACTTCAATGATGAGCCCAGCGGCACCAGTTGGTAGTCGCTACCGATCAGCTGCTGCAGCACATCGCCCTGCACGCCGCCGTGCGAGCGGCTGCCGGCCACCCGCGGCGGTTGCCCCAGCGGGCGCGTGCGAAGGCGTTGCCAGGGTCCATCGGCCTGCGTCTGCAGCCAGGCGCCCTGCCCCAGCGCGGCGACATACAGCTCGCCGCTGACCGGCGCCAGCACCACGCCGAGCACGCTGCGGTGGTCGTCGACCAGCGCGATGTTGACGGTGAATTCGCCATTGCGCTTGACGAACTCGCGGGTGCCGTCCAGCGGATCGACCAGCCAGTAGCGCGACCAGTGCCGGCGCTCGGACCACGGCAAGGCCTTGGCTTCTTCCGACAGCACCGGCAGTACCGGCTCGAGCGCAGCCAGGCCGGCCATGATCACCTGCTGGGCGGCCAGGTCGGCAGCGGTCAGCGGCGACGCATCCGCCTTGGTCTGCACCGCGAAGTCACTGTGGTAGACGTCGAGGATGGCCGCACCGGCGGCGCGGGCAATCGCGCCAACCTGCCGGGCCAGCTCGGGCGGCATATTTCCGGGCGGCGTGCTCATGTGCGCTGGAAGCGCCCGGCGAGATACTCGCGGGCCATGAACAGCGCGGCGATCGAACGCCCCTCGGTCACGTCGTCGCGACCGAGCAGGGTGTGCAGTTCGGACATCTTCCACGGCACCACTTCAAGTTCTTCCGGCTCATCGCCGACCAGCTTCTCGGGATACAGGTCCTGCGCCAGCACCACGTGCGCCATGTGCGTCATGTACGACGGCGACAGTGACAGGTTGTGCAGGATCTTCAGCTTGTGCGCGCCGTAGCCGACCTCCTCCTTCAACTCGCGCTCGGCACCCTGCTCGGCGGTTTCATCCTGATCCAGCCGGCCCTTCGGCAGGCCGAGCTCGTAGCGGCCGAGCCCGCCAGCGTATTCGCGCACCAGCAGCACGGTGTCGTCATCCAGCATCGGCACGATGATCACCGCGCCCAGGCCACTGCCTTTCAATCGTTCGTAAGTGCGCCGCACGCCATTGGAGAACTCCAGGTCGAGCTGCTCGACGTGCAGGAAGTGGCTGTCGCTGACATCGCGCGTGGCGTGGACGATCGGTAGTTTGCGCATCCGGCGATTCTAACCCGCGCCGCTCAACGCCGCAGGCGCTGCAGGGCCTGCGCGTGGATCGCCGACGTGCCGGCCAGCACGCTGCGCGTGTCCAGCGTCAGCGGCGCACCATCCAGGTCGGTGAACACGCCGCCCGCCTCGCGCACGATCACCGCCAGCGCGGCGACGTCGAGGATGTTCACGTCCGACTCGATCACCAGGTCCAGGCTGCCGCGCGCCAGCAGGTGGTAGTGGCAGAAATCGCCGTAGCCGCGGATCCGGTTGCTGTCGCGGATCAGCGCGCCCAGCGCATCCCAGCGAGCGTCGCCGGTGAGCGTCCTGACGTTGCCGGTGGAGAGCGAGGCCTGCGCCATCTGCGTCGTGTCTGCCACGCGCACGCGCTCGCCGTCGAGCCACGCACCGTTGCCCGCACTGGCCCACATCGTCTCGCCGTAGACCGGTGCGCTGGACACGCCGAGCACCAGCTCGTCGCCATCCATCAGCGCGATCTGGGTGGAGAAGAACGGCGTGCGGCGCACGAAGCTCTTGGTGCCGTCGAGCGGATCGACCAGCCACAGCAGGCCGCCGCGCTCGCCGTCCAGGCCGAACTCCTCGCCATAGATCGAGGCCTGCGGCAACGCGGCCTGCAGGATCCGCCGGATCGCCTGCTCGGCCTCGCGATCAGCGATCGTCACCGGCGTGGCGTCGGACTTCAGCTCCACCTCGACGCCGCGTCGCCAGTAGTGCCTGATCACCTCGGCCGCGGCCGCGGCGGCTTCGCGTGCGGCCGCCAGGGCCGTGGTGGCGATATCCGGAGTCATGTTCGTCTCGCGTCCTTCAGTTCGTGGAGGGTGCCGGCGCGCTGCCGGCCAGCCCGCCGCGGCGCTCGACGTGCACGCTGCCGTCAGCCGCCGGCGGGCCCAGCGTAGCCAGCCAGCGGCGCAGGGCCGGGTCAGTCTGTCGGGCGCGCAGCGTCGCGTCCAGTCGCCAGCCGAGCGGGCTCAGCTGGAGCTTGCCGTCGGCATGCAACGGGCCGTGTCCGTCATCGTGCAGTTGCGCCTGGACCACCCCGCCCGTCGCGCTCGCCTGCGCCAGCAGGGTACCCAGCGCCACGTCGCCGGCGCGCGTGCGCATGAGCGCCTGCGGCCATCGCGCCTGCGCCTGCAATTGCAGCGGCCAGCCGCCCTGCAGCAGGGCGTGATCGATCGTCAGCTGCAGTTCGCCGCGCGGCTGGCCCAGCGGCGACGACGCGTAGCGATCCAGTGCGGCCAGCTGCGCGTGCGCGCTCATTCCATCCACCTCGATGCGACCATCCGGCAACCGCCGAACGGCGCCGGAAAACGCGAGCTGCGGCCCCTCGAACTGCAGCTGCAGCCGCGGCTGCCCGAGCAGGGCGCGCCGCGACAGCTGCCACTGCAGTCGCCCCAGCACCTGTCCGTCGGCAGCGACCACCGCACCGGCGCGACCGTCCCACACGCTGCCCTGCAGCTGTTGCAGTTGCAACCCGTGCAGTCGCGGCGCGAGCCACGGCAGCGCCCAGCGCGCCGGCAGGAACCACAGCAGCACGGTGGCGGCCAGCACCAGCACGCCAAGGCCGAGCAGGCTTTTTCGCAGTGACTTCAAGCGTCGATGTCCCGGATGAATGCTGCGTCGACTTGAGTGTCCGCCGCGCAACGCCGATCATAGCCGGATGAACAACCCCGCAAGCGGCAACGCCGCACTCGCCGCGCGCGACCTGCGCCACGTCTGGCATCCCTGCACGCAGATGCACGACCACGAAAGCATACCGATGGTGCCGATCGTGCGCGGCGAGGGCGCCTGGCTGATCGATGCCGACGGCAGGCGTTACCTGGACGGCATCAGTTCGTGGTGGACCAACCTGTTCGGCCACGCCAACCCGCGCCTCGCCGCCGCGCTGGCCGAGCAGGCGCACACGCTGGAGCACGTGATCTTCGCCGGCTTCACCCATGAACCGGCCATCAAGCTGGCCGAAGAGCTGGTGCGCATCACCCCGCCCGGACTCGACCGCGTGTTCTACGCCGACAACGGCTCGGCGGCGATCGAGGTGGCGCTGAAGATGAGCTTCCACTACTGGCTCAACCAGGGTCACGGCGAGAAGACCCGCTTCATCGCGCTGACCGGCAGCTACCACGGCGAGACGCTGGGCGCGCTGTCGGTGAGCGACGTGGCGCTGTATCGCAAGACCTATGCGCCGCTGCTGCTGACCCCGTTCCTGGCGCCGTCACCGGACGCGTACGAAGGCGAGCCCGGCGAGTCGGCCGAACAGACGGCCAAACGCCGCCTCGGCGAACTGCGCACGCTGCTGGAACGCCACGCGCACGAGACCTGCGCGGTGATCGTCGAACCGTTGGTGCAGTGTGCCGGCGGCATGCGCATGTACCACCCAAGCTACCTCGCCGGCCTGCGCGCGCTGTGCGACGAGTTCGCGGTGCACTTCATCGCCGACGAGATCGCGGTGGGCTTCGGCCGCACCGGCACGCTGTTCGCCTGCGAGCAAGCCGGCGTGACGCCGGATTTCATGTGCCTGTCGAAGGGGCTCACCGGCGGCACCCTGCCGCTGTCGGCGGTACTCACCCGCGAGCAGATCTACCAGGCGTTCTACGCCGAGTACAACGCCGGCAAGGCGTTCCTGCACTCGCACAGCTACACCGGCAATCCGCTGGCCTGCCGGGTGGCGCTGGAGACGCTGGCGATCTTCCGCGACGAGCCGGTACTGGAACGCAACCGCCAGTTGGCCGCCCACCTGGCCCGCCGGCTGGAACCGCTGCGCGCGCACCCACACGTCGCCGACGTGCGCCAGACCGGCATGATCGCGGCGGTCGAACTGGTCGCCGACAAGCCGAGCCGGCGGCCATATCCAGCGGCGGAACGGCGCGGCCTGCGCGTCTACCTGCATGGCCTGCAGCACGGCGTGCTGCTGCGTCCGCTGGGCAACGTGGTGTATTTCATGCCGCCCTACGTGGTCGACGCGTCGGACCTCGACCTGCTGGTCGACACCGCCATCGCCGGGATCGAGCGCGCCGTCGCGGACTGAACCCGCGAATTGTTCAGTGCCCGTGGACGGTGATGCGGGGGTCGAGTTTCTGCAGCGCCCGGCCCAGTTCGGGCTCGCCCGTGCGCTGCAGGTCCTGCTGGCTGTAGCTGCGCCCGTTCACCGGCAGGCAGTGCCCTTTCCTGGCCGGGATATGGCTGCCGGTTTCGCGGATGCAGTTGTGATCGTCCAGCCGGGCGGCCTGTTGCTGGCTCGATGATGCGGCGGAGGGCGGCGAACTCGGCGAATCCTGTGCCAGCAGCGTGGTGCCTGCGCCGCAGCCTGCCAGCAGCATGGCGGAAACGAAAACGAACCTGGACATGGAACCTCCGGCTCGCGGGTGCAGATGCGGCGAGCGCGCATGGGGAGTGCGATCCATGCTGATACGACGCGGCAACAGGAGCAAGCGGCGGCGCCCAGCCGTCTCGCATCCGTTCATCCGCAGGGCACCGCAGATGTGAGCCGCGCTATGCTGGGCGGCCGCCCAGACCCAGTCCGCTCCGATGCGCACGATCCGTATCCACGTCGACCAGCCGCTCGCCGTCTCCGCCGCGCTGAACCTGCCGGCGCAGGCCGCCGAACACGTGGCGCGCGTGCTGCGCATGAATCCCGGCGACCCGCTCACCCTGTTCAACGGCGACGGCCACGACTACGCCGCGGTCATCGTCGCGGTGGGCAAGCGTGAGGTGGCCGTGCGGGTCGAGTCGGAGCAGGCTTTGCGGAACGAGTCGCCACTGTCGCTGACCCTGGCCCAGGGCGTGGCGCGCGGCGAGAAGATGGACCTGATCGTGCAGAAGGCGACCGAGCTGGGCGTGGCGCGCATCGTGCCGCTGCTGACCGAACGCTCCGAAGTGAAGCTGGACGCCGCCCGCGCGGAAAAGCGACTGGCACACTGGCGTGCGGTAGTGGCCAGCGCCTGCGAGCAGAGCGGCCGCGCGCGCCTGCCCGAGATCGTCCCGGCGCTGCCGCTGGCGGCATGGCTGGCCGGCCTGGCCGATGACGGCGCGCTGCGCCTGGCGCTGCTGCCGGAAGGCGGTCGCTCGTCGCGCGACCTGCGCTTCACGGCGGCCGGAGGCCTGCTGCTGGTCGGCCCGGAAGGCGGCCTGGGCGAACGCGACGTCAGCGCGCTCACCGCCGCCGGTTTCGCGGGCCTGCGGCTGGGGCCGCGCATCCTGCGCACCGAAACGGCAGGGCTGGCCGCACTGGCGGCGTTGCAGGCGCTGCACGGCGACGGCTAGCAAGCCTGGCGGTCGCTCGCCGGCCCGCTTCAGTCGTCCGAACCCGACGACTCCATGGACTCCGCCGGCTCGGCGGCGTCGAGCAGGTCCAGCAAGGTGGTCTCGATCCATTCCAGGTCGGGGATCATCGCCACGTCGTCGCGCACCAGCACGTGCGCGCGCACGCCCGGCGGCAGCGGCTTGCCGTCGTGGGTGGGGATGATCAGCTCCGCGTTCAGCGTGGTCAGGCGTGGGAAGCCCTGGGTCAGCACGGCGATGAACGGCAGTTTCGGATTGCCGCCGAGCGCCTTCAGCACCGCCACGCGCACGCTCAGCTCGGCATCACCCTCCTCGGTGCCGGCCAGTGCGGTGAACGACACCAGCGGCACGCGCCAGCCGCGCCAGGCGATCCGGCCAAGCAGCCAGGCGGGTGCGCCGGCCACCGGCTCGGGCGCGCTCTGGGTGACCACTTCGGCGATGGTAGCGTTGGGCAGCAACAGGCGCAGGTTGCCCACCGGCACCAGGACGCAGCGGATTTCACGCGGCAGCGGATCACTCATGGAAACACCTCAAGCAGGTGCGCCGCCAGTTCGGACGGCGTACCGGAGAAACTGACCAGTCGCTCGGCGAAGATTCCACTGACCATGTCGGCGAAATGCTCCCCGGACGACGACTCTACCCAGACCTGCCCGCCGCGATCATGGATCGCCTGCGCACCGGCGACGGCATCGTTGCCGCGCCCGGCGAACACGATCGCCAGCGCGTCGCGGCCGAATGCATTCGCCGCCATGGTCAGGCTGGCGTCGATCGACGGCTCCGGCGCGGCCTCCGCGCCGTTCGCCCGCAGCTCGATGCCGCCGTCGCGATGCAACTGGACCTGCTGCCCGGCCGGCACCAGCAGCACCTCGCCAGGCCTGGCGCGGCCAGCCTTGGCCAGTCGCACCGGCAACGCGCAGTTCGCGGAAAATTCCGCCACCAGCGATGCATCCGACTGCCCACCCAGGTGCTGGGTGAGCAGGAAGGTATGCCGCGCCGTCGTCGGCAGCGTCGCCAGGAACGTGCATACCGCGTCGATGCCATCGCTTGCGGCGCCCAGCAACACCACCCGGCTCAACGCGCCGCCGAGATCGTCGAGCATCATTGTCTGCTCGGACCCATGCTCGTGTACGTACGCCTGCGGCGCGATGGCTTCCTCCATCGACACCAGCTCCAGGCTCATCCGCGGCTCGAGGTCGGCGGCGACCGTCTCGACGTCCGGAGCGAGGAAATCAGCGGCGCTCAATTTCTCGATCCCGAACACCACGGCCTCAAGCTTTTCGGGCACTTCCGGCGCGGCCGGCTGGGCCTCTTCGTCCACCAGCGTCCAGCCCTCGGGCGCACGCACGGGCGATACGCCGCTGGCCGCCACCGGGGTGGGTACCGTGCTGACCGCGGCGTCGGTCAGCGACGACAATTGCAGATGGTCCAGCTGGAACGCCGCCGGCGTCACGCCCGACAACGCCGGAGCGGGTGCGGCCGGCGATGTCGCTGCCGGATCCGCCACCGGCGCGCCGAAGTTCCCGTCGTGCAACGGCGGCGGCTCCTCGTCATCGACGAAGCGCAGGCCCGGACCGGAATGCGCGTCGTCATCGGCCGGCAGTTCGTCGGAGGCCAGCAGGGCTTCCAGTTCCGCCGCCAGGCTTTCCGATTCCGCCGCCGCGACCTGACCATGCTGCTCAGCGGGGTCGTCGTGCATCGGGAAATCGGACTCCTGCGGATCGAAATCCGTCGGCGCCTCGGCAGGTTCGGCCAGCAGCTCCGTCGCCCCGGCCATCACTGGCGCCAGCACCGGTGCGGCCCCGGCTGCCACCATCGACGGCGGCGCAGCCGCCGGCGCCTCGACGCCGGGGGCGTCACTGGGTCGCGGCGGATCGAGGTCACCCTCTGCCATTACCTTGACCGCCAGGTGACGCGCCCAGCGCGCGCGATCCCAGCCGGCCAGCGCGCGGCTGGCCTGTGCGTCATTGAAGACCACGCGCGGGCGGTCGCCGTCGATCACCTCGTAGAGGCGGTCGAGCGCGTCGTCGGCGCTGTCGTCCAGGTTGACCACCAGCACGTCGGCAGCCACCTGCTGCAGCAATGCGCGGCTGAAGCCGGCCACCCCGCCTTCGTGCACGATCCGCGCGCCACGCTCGCACAGTGCCTCACGCAACTGGCTACCCAGCTCGGTGTCGTCGAACAGCAGGGCAACCGCAGGAACCGTGTCAGTCATGAACCGGCTCCGCCGCCACCGCACGCTGCTCCAGCACCTCCCCGATCTGCACCAGCAACTCGGCCTCCTGGTACGGCTTGCCGAGGTAGCGGTCGACGCCGATGTCGAACGCGCGCTGGCGGTGCTTGTCGCCACTGCGCGAGGTGATCATGATGATCGGCACGTCGCGCAGTCGCGGGTCGGCCTTCATGTGGGTCGCCAGCTCGTAGCCGTCCATGCGCGGCATCTCGATGTCCAGCAGCATCAGGTCCGGCACGCGCTCGTGCAGCTTCTCCAGCGCGTCGACGCCGTCCTTCGCCGTGCTGACCTCGTACTCGTGGCGTTCCAGCACGCGGCTGGTGACCTTGCGCATGGTGATCGAGTCGTCCACCACCATCACCAGCGGCTTGGCCTGCACTTCCTCGATCACCGGCGCCTGCACCGCGCTGAGGCCTTCGGCCAGGCGCTGCTCGCGGCGGATGATGCCGTGACGCACCAGCGGCGCCAGATCCAGAATGATCAGCACCGAGCCGTCGCCCATGATGGTCGCGCCGAGCAGGCCCGGCACCGAGCTGATCTGCGGGCCGACCGACTTCACCACGATCTCGCGCGAACCGAGCACCGCGTCGATGCGGATCGCCGCGCGCAGGTCGCCCGCGCGGGTCAGCAGCAGCGGCTGTTGCTCGTCCTCGGCCGGCAGGCCCGGCGGCAGGCCCAGCAGTTCCGCCAGGTCATGGATGCCATACGCCTCGTTGCCGTACTGGAACGACGGCTCGTCTGCGGCCATCCATGCGGTGAGGTCGTCAGGATTGACCCGCGCCACACCCTGCACCGAGGTCATCGGGATCGCGAACGTGGCCTCGCCGATGCGCACCAGGATGGCCTGGGTCACCGCGAGGGTGAACGGCAGGCGCAGGATGAAGGTGGTACCCCTGCCTTCCTCGGATTCGATCGACAGCGAACCACCGAGTTGCTTGATCTCGTTCGCCACCACGTCCATGCCGACGCCGCGGCCGGCCAGCTGGGTGACCTGGCTGGCGGTGGAGAAGCCGGTTTGGGTGATCAGCGACAGCAACTGGTTGTCGGTCGGCCGGGTTTCGGCGCGCAGCAGCCCGCGTTCGATGCCGCGCTTGCGGATCGCCTCGCGGTTCAGGCCGCGGCCGTCGTCGCTGACCCGGATGACCACCTCGGTGGCCTCACGTGCGACCGTGATGTTCACCACGCCCTCGGCCGGCTTGCCGGTCTTGCGGCGCTCGGCCGGGGTCTCGATGCCGTGCGCGATCGCATTGCGCAGCATGTGCTCGAACGGCGCCTTGATGCGGTCGAGCAGGTTGCGGTCCATTTCGCCGTGGGCGCCGTCCACGTGGAGCTGGGCGTGCTTGCCCTGCTCCTGGGCGGCCTGGCGCAGGGTGCGGCGCAGGTTCGGCACCATCGTGTCGAACGGCAGCATGCGCGTGCGCAGCAGGCCGTCCTGCAGCTCGGTACTGACCCGCGACTGCTGGATCAGCAGCGTCTCGGCCTGGCGGGTCAGCTCGTCCAGCATGTTCTGGATCGACACCAGATCGGATACCGACTCGGCCAGCGCACGCGAGTACTGCTGCAGCTGCGAGTAGCGATCGAGCTCGAGCGGATCGAACGCGGCCAGGCCCGCCTCGCGATGTTCGCGCTGGAAGCGCGCGATGATCTGCGCCTCGGTCTCGATCTCCAGCATGCGCAGCTGGCTGCGCAGACGCGCGACGGTCTGTTCCAGCTCGACCAGGTTGAAACGGTAGCCGGCGACTTGTTGTTCCAGCCGCGAACGGTAGATCGCCACTTCGCCGGCATGGCTCACCAGGCTGTCGAGCAGGTCGGCGCGAACGCGGATCTGCTCCTGCGAGGAACGTACTTCCTCCTCCGCCTCCGGCATGAGTTCGGGCAGGTCGAGATCGCCCGCCGCGGAAACCGTCGGCGACGATGCGGCCGGCATCGGCGCGGGCGCCGACACCGCAGCCGGCACCATGTCGTCGACCAGGGCCGTCTCGCCCGCCAGCGACAGCAGGTGGTCGATCATCACCCGCGGGTAATCCACCGACTGGCCCTGCGCCACCTGCTGCACCAGGGCGTGCAGCTGGTCGAAGCCGGCCTCCAGCGCGGCGATCAGCGGCCCGGTTTTCGACGTATCGCGGATCGGCTTCTCGAGCAGGGTCTCGATCGCATGGCTGAGATCGCCCACCGACATCAGGCCGGCGATGCGCGCACCGCCCTTCAGCGTATGCAGGTCGCGCTGCAGTTCCGGCACGTGCGCCAGCTCGGCAGGTTCGGCGTGCCACTGCGCCAGCACGCCATCGGCGTGGTCGAGGAGCTCGCGCGCCTCGTCGATGAAGACTTCCAGCAGGTCGGCATCGATCTGGCCAGAGCCGGCCAGGGCATAGGTGGGTTCCGGCGCTGCGGCATCGGCCGCCTCTTCCGTCACGCGGCTCGCCGCCGCCTGTGCCGCCGCGGCCTGTTCGGCCGCCAGTTTCTCTGCCGCCGCCTGTGCCGCCGCGGCCTGCTCGGCCGCCAGTTTCTCTGCCGCCGCCTGCGCCGCCGCGGCCTGCTCGGCCGCCAGCTTCTCTGCTGCCGCCTGTGCCGCCGCGGCCTGCTCGGCCGCCAGCTTCTCTGCTGCCGCCTGTGCTGCCGCGGCCTGCTCGGCCGCCAGTTGCTCTGCCGCCGCTTGTGCCGCCGCGGCCTGCTCGGCAACGGCTTGCTCGGGTTCAAAGGCACCCAGTGCCGCCATCAGCTCGGCGGTCAGCTCGGCGTGGTGCGCGTCGTCCGGGTGGATTTCCTGTGCCTCGCCGGCGTCGACCGGAACATGGGCGGATGCCGTTCCCCCTTGTGCCGCCGCGGCCTCGGCCATGCCGGCCTCGAGCGAGGCAGCCATGGTCGCGTGATCGGCGTCGACAGGATTCGCCGTACCGAAGGTCTCCACCGGCTCGGCCTCGTCGGCTTGCGGCTCGAATACGACGTGCGCCACCTTCGATTCGGGATAGAAGTCGCGCATGCCGGTGATCTGCGCAGTGAGCACGTCGACATTGGGCATCTGCGGCGCGGCCGCGTCGAACTGGCCCATCACGTGATCGACCACGTCGACCGACTGGCCGAGCAGGTGCACGCCCTCCGGCGACAGCGGCAGGTTGGCGGCGCGCAGGCGCTTGAACAGGCCTTCCAGCGGCGACAGCAGTTGCGTCAGCAACGGGATGTCGACCATCGCGATCGCGCCATGCAACGTGTGCACGGCACGCAGCAGCTCTTCACCGATCGGCAATTCGTCGTCGCAGCGCTGGATCGCGGCGCGAATGGTCTGCAGGTACTGCGCCACTTCGCTGCGCAGGATCTCCAGCAGCACCGGATCCACCGGCGGCATCACCGGCATCGCCATGGCGTGTTCGGACTCGACCGGCTCCGGCTTGGTGGACGTGGCGTTTGCCTCCGTCAGGCTGGCCGTGGGTACAGCCCCTGCCGCCGCCGTGTCGGGGCGCGGCACGCGCCGGCGCACGATGCGACGCACCGTTTCCATGGCCTGGGGTGCGTGATCCTCCACGCGCGCCTGGTTACCGGCCGCCAGCTGCTCGGCGACATGCATGATCGCGCTGAGCGGCGCGCTTGGCGCACCTTCGCCCTTGAGCGCGGCCAGCAGCTGCGGCAACGCGTCGATCGCATGCCGCACCAGCGCCTGCACGTCGGCGCCTGGCTCGATGGTGTTGTCCAGCACGCGGTTGAGCATGTCCTCCACTTTCCACGCGAACTCGCCCAGCACGCCGGCACCGACCAGTCGGCCGGAGCCCTTCAACGTGTGGAACGAGCGGCGGATGCCGACCAGCGGCGAAGTCTGCGCGGGGTCGACCAGCCAGGTCTTCTCGGCGCCGCGCAGGTTGTCGATTTCCTCCTGCATCTCCTCCAGGAAGATCTCGCGGATATCGTCGTCGATGCCCTCGGCGTGAATGTTGAAACTGGTATTCGCCGCCAGCGCGTCGCGCACCGGCACCTGCTCGTCCACCTCTTCCTCGATCTCGATCCAGTCGCCCGGCTCGTCGGACCCGGAGTGACCCGGCGCGGTGGTTTCGGTCTGCGCCAGGTGCAGGCCGTCCAGGTCATGGGCGGATGCAGCTGGCGTCTGGCTGTCGCCGACGAAGAGTCGCCCCAGGTCGTCGCCCTGCAGCAGGCTGACGGACTCGGACAGCTCCGGATGTTCCTCGCCCGCGTCCGCGTATTCGGCAAGTGCTGCCGTTTCGGGCACGAAGGCCGCCGGGGACGCCACGCGCGCCGACGGCAGCGGCCAGTAGCCGAGCAGGCTGAGGCTGTGCTCGGCCACGTCGAGAATGTGCTCCAGACCGCCGCGATGCTCGCGCGCGGCCTCCAGGTAATACTCCAGCGCCGCCAGCGCATCAGCCAGCTGGTCCATCTGCGCGCCACTCGGCACGCGCCGGTCTTCCAGCAGTTCGTTGCCGATGAAGCGGCCCACACCCTGGGCCAGCTCGGCCGGGCGCGGCGACGACAGCATGTGCATGGCACCGGCGACTTCATCCATCAGCGCCGGTGCACCGGCCAGGCGGTTGTGCTCCCAGCCGGATTCGACGAACGCAACGATCGCGTCCTTGACCTTGCCGGTGTTGGCGATCGCCTCCTGCATCAGCGTGGTGACCACGCCCAGCGCCTCGCTGCGCGGCAGGCTGGGCATGGCGTCGTTCGGGGCCGCTTCGTCTTCGGAACCGAGGCTTTCGATGTGGTCGTCCAGCGACGCTTCGACGTACAGCAGTGCGCCGGCCACGTCGAGCAGGGCTTCCTCGTCGGCCGCACGCATGCGGTTGGCGATCTCGTCGAGCACCCGGCGCTGTTCGGTGACCACCCGACGCGGCACCGCCAGCGCCAGCATGCCGAGCGTGTCGCCCACGCGCTCGAGCACTTCACCCTGTGCGGCCAGTTGTGCGGGGTCGCCGTTCTGCTGGCGCAGGAACAGGTCCAGCGCTTCCTTGACGCGCAGCAGGTCGTCCTTCAGCGCGCGCGACACCGAGTCGAGCAGCGCGCGGTTGTGCCCGGCCATCGAACCCCGGGCGTGTTCCAGTTCGCCGGCATCGGGCAGCAGGCCGTCCAGCGCGTAGGTGCTGCGCAACAGCTCCATCTGCGGGCTGCGCTGCTTGGCCTGCGCCACGATGTAGAGCAGCTTGCAGGCCACGTCGTCCGCTTCGCCGCCGCGCAGGCTGTCCTCGCCCTGCTCGATCAGCAGGCGGATGTTGCGGTCTACCTTGCCGATCAGCTGGCGCACTTCGCCGGCGCTGCCCTTGAGGAAGCCTTGCTCCAGGCCTTCCAGCACGCCGGCGGCGATCCACCACAGACGCCGGCCATGCACATGGTGGCAACGCGCGGTGATCGCCAGCAGGGTCTTGCGCATGTTGACCAGTTGCTGCGCGGCATTCTGCCCGCGGAACCAGCCGAGCAACTGCTGCTGGAAGCGCAGGCGCAGGTCCACCAGTTCGCCGCGGTGCGCTTCGGCATAGGCCTCGCTCATCGCCGCGGGCGCCTGCTCCGGCAGGAACGCATCGAGATTCGGGTGGAACATCGCCGATTCGGGCAGCGGCTCCTGCTCGCGGCTCGCGCGCAGGTCGTTGAGCAGCGGCAGCAGCACCACCGGTACGTCGCGATGGCCACTGGACAGACGTTCCAGGTAGTCAGGCAGCTGCATCAGGCCGCGCATCAGCGCGGCATAGGCTTCCTCGCGGTAGGTGACGCGATCCTCGAGCAGGGCGATGGCGAGCGCCTCCATCTCCGCCGTCACCATCGCCGCGCCGTACAACTCGACCATCCGCAGGGTGCCTTGCACCTGGTGCAGGTGATCTGCGCAGGTGCGCATGTAGTCGCGCTTGCCCGGGTTGTCGACGTACGACTCCAGCGCCTCGCGGGCGATCGACAACGTGTCGTCGAGTTCCGGCTTGACCCACTGCAGCGTGGTGAAATCGATGTGGTCTTGAAGTCTCATGCGCCTCTCTCAACGGTTGCACAACGCAAGCATCCTGCAACCAGCGAGACTGCCCCCTGTCTTGTGCTTTGCTCAATCGGACCGGCAACCGGCCCGGCCGATGTCAACCCGGCAGCTTGAAGTGCGCCACCGAGCGCCGCAGGTCGCTCGCCAGCTGCGCCAGCGTACCGATCGAGTCGGCCGTCTGGCTCGCACCCTGCGAGGTCTGCGAAGTGATCTCCTGAATTGCGTTCATGGACACCGAGATATCGGTCGCCGCCGCGGACTGCTGACGCGCCGCGGTGGAGATGCTCTGAATCAGCGATGACAAATCGTGCGAGACGCGTTCGATGTCGCCCAGCGCGCTGCCGGCGTCCTCCGCCTTGCGTGCGCCGGCCACCACCTCGGCGGTGGTCTGCTCCATCGAGTTCACCGCTTCGTTGGTATCGGACTGAATCGTCTGCACCAGCGTCTCGATGCGCTTGGTCGCGCTGGTCGAGCGTTCGGCCAGTCGCTGCACTTCGTCCGCCACCACCGCGAAGCCCCGGCCCGCCTCGCCGGCCGAGGCCGCCTGAATCGCCGCGTTCAAGGCCAGGATGTTGGTCTGCTCGGCAATGTCGTTGATCAGTTCCACGATCGAGCCGATCTCCTGCGAGGATTCGCCCAGGCGCTTGATGCGCTTGGAGGTTTCCTGGATCTGGTCGCGGATGGAGTCCATGCCGGAGATCGTCTCGCGCACCACTTCGGCACCATGCGAGGCGATCTTCACCGAGCGCTCGGCCACGTCGGCCGACTCGGCGGAGTTCTTCGACACGTCGTCCATCGAGCTGGCGATCTGATTGATCGCCGAGGTCGCGGTGCTGATCTGCTGCGCCTGCTGCTCGGCCGCGTTGGCCAGGTGGCGGGCGGTGGTCTGGGTTTCCTGCGCCGAGGACGACACCTGCTCGGAAGTCTCGTTGATGGTGGTCACCAGGGATCGCAGCTCGTCGATGGCGTAGTTCACCGAGTCAGCGATCGCGCCGGTGATGTCCTCCGACACCGTGGTCTTCACAGTCAGGTCGCCTTCCGCGAGCGAGCCCATTTCGTCCAGCAGACGCATGATCGCCTCCTGGTTGCGCTGGTTCAGCTCGGTACTCTGGGCGAACCGGCGGCGCTGGTCGCGCACCAGGGTGATGACCAGCAGCAGCGCGAACGCCACCGCGGCGATCGCACCAAGCAGGCCCCACCACACGTTCGGGAACAGCCGGCGCAGCGGCAGTTTGCCGATCTGCTCGGACAGGTCGTTCGCACGCAGCAGCACGGTCTGCGAATCCAGCGAGGCCTGGTTGCCCGCGCGCTTCACGTCGGCGATGTTGCCGGCGGCGGCGACCAGCTTGGCCACCGGGTCGGCCAGCTGGGCCCAGCTGGCGTCCATCTCGGTAAGGATCTTGCGCGCATTGGCGTCATTGATCGGCTTCACGCCGCTGTCGGGGTTGCCCTCGATCAGGCCCTTCAGCACGCTGCCGTACAACTGCGCGTCGCGGGACAGGCCGTCAGCCGCCGACTGGGCACTGTCGCCGCCCTGCAGCACTTCCTGCACGCGGCGGATGATGCGGTCGGCGGACAGCATCTGGCGGGACGTGCCCAGCATCTGCTCGGAACTGCCGTTGCGCTGCTGCAGGATGTTGACCACCTGCTCCATGCTCGAGTTGAGCAGCGGCATCTGCTGCGACAGGGTGCCGGCGCGCTGCCCGGAGTCGAGCACCACCGCCTTGTTGGAGAGGATCTTGCCGATATCGGCGTCGAGCTGCTTCCAGGAGGCATCCAGCGCGCTCACGGCACGGCCGGCGGGCGTGGCGTTGTTGTCCGAGTACGGCTGCATGCCGCCCTTGGGGTCGCCCTTGTTCAGCCGCTGCACGGCGGAGTCGATCGCATTGCGAGTGGACTCGAGCTCCTTGAAGGAGTCGGTATTGCCGTCCGACGATTCCAGCGCGAACTTCGCCGTCTGCTGCGACAGCACCTGGATCTGCGTGGTCAGCGCGATCGCCTGGCGGTCCTCGCCGTTCTTCTGGTTGAGCAGGAAGAAATCCAGCGCCGCGAAACCGATCGCAATCAGCAGCAGGACAATAAGTGCGGTGTAACCGCGTTCCCTGCTGACGCCCCCTGTAGTGCTCATGTTCACCTCATCCGTCTAACTGATTACGCTGATTACGCCGCCAGTCCCGCGCGGTGGGTACCGGCCAGGGAATGCTTGTCCCGAGTTTCCGGCCCACGCGGGCGCCGGCCCTTCATGTCACTGTGTCCCGCTCCGACGTCAGGCTGCGGCCTGCCGGAAATCCGGTGCGCGCACCAGCCGGTTCATGCTGAAAATGGCCAACTGCTGCTCGCCGACCCGGCTGTCCACGAAACGGGCCAGTCGCGGATCGTCTTCGCGCCCTGCCTCGCGTCGCTGCTCTTCGTCCACCGTGCGCTGGCCGAACACCTCATCGACCAGCAGCGCCACGTTGCCGCCACCCTGGCGCACCACCAGCAGGCGGGCACGCTCGGTGTGCTGCGTGCGCTCGCCGAACAGGAAGCGGCCGAAATCGATCACCGGCACCAGGTTGCCGCGCACATTGGCCACGCCAAGCAGCCACGACTGGGTGCCCGGCACCGGCGTCAGCACCGGTACCGCCAGCAATTCATTGATCTCGTCGATGCCGCTGACCAGCAGGCGCGAACCAACCCGGAAACCGATCCCGCGCCACAGGCCGGGTGCCTCCAGCTTGTTCTGCGTATCCGACGCATGCGCCAGCGACAGCCGCTCGTAGCGGGCCAGGATCTCGAACGGAGTGCGGTTGACGGACTGGTTCATTTCTCGCTCGGCAACAATTCGTTGATGCACGCCAGCAGCTCTTTTTCGTTCACCGGCTTGGTGATGAACGCGCGGGCGCCCTGACGCAGCCCCCATACGCGGTCCGTCTCCATCGACTTGGTGGTGATCATCACGATCGGCACGTTCTGGGTCTTCGGGTCGCGCGTGAGCGTACGCGTGGCCTGGAAACCGTTCATGCCGGGCATGATCACGTCCATGATGACCAGGCCGGGCAGGTCGGCGCGCACGCGCTCAATGCCCTCCTCGGCCGTGCTGACGGCAACGACCTGGTGCCCGGCCCGTTCAAGCAGCGTGGTGAACACGCGCACGTCGGTCGGCGAGTCGTCGATGATAAGAATGGTGGCCACAGGTCCCCCTCAGAATCTGCAGTCAGTGGCTCGATACCGGACTGACATGGCGATGGATGGCACCAAGCAGCTCGTCCCGCGTGAATGGCTTGGTCAGATACTGCTCGGCACCCACGATGCGGCCACGCGCCTTGTCGAACAGGCCGTCCTTGGAGGACAGCATGATCACCGGCGTGGCGCGGAACTGCGGATTGTTCTTGATCAGCGCGCAGGTCTGATAGCCATCCAGCCGCGGCATCATGATGTCGACGAAGATGATCGCAGGCTTCTGGTCGGAGATCTTGGCGAGTGCCTCGAAGCCGTCGACGGCGGTCAGCACCTCGCACCCCTCTTTTTTCAGCAAGGTTTCCGCCGTGCGGCGGATGGTCTTCGAGTCGTCGATCACCATGACCTTGAGACCAGCCAAGTCATTAGCACTCATGTTCAAATTCACTTACTCCCCCTGCGGCCCGCCCCGAGCTCAGGATAGCCATCAAGACATGCAACAGCCATGCCGGATGGCGTGCATGCAAAAAATATCGAAAAAACCAGCTGCAACCGCTCTTAAAGACGGTGAATCCAATAGCTTTGCTGTTTACTGCCTGCCCGCCGAGACTGTCAAGCAATAATCACCACGCCACCTGCCGGTCGTACCGGGTGACCCATATTGGCACCATCTGGCCACTGACGACAGCGCAGGTGTGCCGGCTTTGTCGCAATTCGACAGCCCCGGCGACCGGCGCCTTAGTATATCGGCCTGACATAGCCGCCTTGCGACGCCCACCCGCCCTGCGGGCCAACCACTCACGGAGAACCACGATGACCCTTTCGGTCGGCGTGCTGATGGACCCCATCGGCGCGATCAAGATAGCCAAGGACACCAGTTTCGCGATGCTGCTGGAGGCCCGGCGCCGTGGCCACTCGCTGCACTACTTCGAGCAGGGCGACCTGGCGCTGCGCGATGGCGAGCCGTGGGCGCGGATCGCCCCGCTCGACGTGCGCGAGGACCCGCAGCGCTGGTACACGCTGGGCCCGGCGTCATGGCGCGACCTGCGCGAACTGGACGTGGTGCTGATGCGCAAGGACCCACCGGTCGACGCCCAGTTCATCTACGACACGATGGTGCTGGAAGCGGCCCAGCGCGGCGGCGTGGCGGTGGTCAACGACCCACGCTCGCTGCGCGACTGCAACGAGAAGCTATTCGCACTGCAATTCCCGCAATGCATCGCACCGACCCTGGTCTCGCGCGACGCGGGCGAACTGCGCCGGTTCACCGCCGAACATGGCGAAGTGGTGCTGAAGCCGCTGGACGGCATGGGCGGGCGCGGCATCTTCCGCGCCCGCACCGGTGACGGCAACCTCAACTCGATGCTGGAGACCCTGCTTGGCGGCGGCCCCCACGGCGAAGGGCGGCAGTTCACCATCGCGCAGAAATTCATTCCCGCGATCAGTGCCGGCGACAAGCGCATCCTGGTGATCGATGGCGAACCGGTGCCGTACGCGCTGGCGCGCATCCCGCAGGGCGACGAATTCCGCGGCAACCTGGCCGCCGGCGGTCGCGGCGTCGGCGTGCCGCTGTCCGAGCGCGACCGCTGGATCGTGAACCAGGTGGCACCCGAGCTGCGCCGGCGCGGCCTGCTGTTCGTCGGACTGGACGTGATCGGCGACTACCTGACCGAGATCAACGTCACATCCCCGACCTGCGTGCGTGAACTGGACGCCCAGTTCGGGCTTAACATTGCCGGCCAGCTGTTCGACGTCATCGAGCAGCACGTCACCGGAAACCGCCGAGCGTGAGCGCCACTGCAACCGTCAACTCCCCACCCGATCCGATCGGCGCCACCCTGCTGTTCTCGCTGCTGCTGCACGGCGTGCTGCTGCTGGGCATCACCTTCCACTTCGTGAAACCCACGCCCAGCCTGCCCACGCTGGACGTGACCCTGGTCAACGTGGCCAACCAGCAGGCGCCGGACAAGGCGGACTTCCTGGCCCAGGCGAACAACACCGGCGGTGGCCGCAGCGACCGCGCCGCGCGGCCGTCGGAGCTGTTCTCCGGTGCGATCCCGAAACCCGACCCCGGCATCGCGGCGCAACCGGTCGAGGCCACCACGCCGCAACCGCGCGAGGCCACCCCGACCCGCATGGTCACCACCAGCGGCGCCACCGACTTCCGCGTGACCAGCGACACCGCGCAGACCGCGGTCGACCCGCAGGAATCGACCCCGACCGCCGCCGAGCTGAAGCGCCAGCAGGCGATCGCCCAGCTGGCCGCCGAATTGCGCAAGAAGAAGGTGGACTACGCCAAGCGGCCGAAGGTGAAGTACCTCACCGCCAGCACGCGGGAATACGCCTACGCCGCCTACATGCGCGGCTGGTCCGACCGGGTCGAGCGGGTCGGCAACCTCAACTACCCGGAGGAAGCGCGCAGCCGCGGCCTGCACGGCGACGTGCTGCTCACGGTGGTGCTCAACCTCGACGGCAGCATCAAGAGCATCGAGGTGATCCAGAGCTCCGGCCAGAAGGTGCTGGACGCCGCTGCCGAGCGCATCGTGCGCCTGGCCGCGCCGTTCCCGCCGGCGCCCCGGAGCGCGGAGCGCATCGACGAACTCAACATCACCCGCACCTGGCGCTTCCAGCCGGACAACGTGCTGCAGACCCGCTGAACGGGAACGCCGACTTTCTGCGCACGGCGCGCGCTGCGCTTACAATGCGCCCATGACCGCCGTGCAGCCCTCGACCCTCACCGGGCATTTCCTGATCGCCATGCCGAACCTGGCCGATCCGCCGTTCTCGCGCGGCGTGGCGCTGCTGTGCCAGCACGACGAGGACGGCGCGGTCGGCCTGCTGGTGAACCAGCTGTCCGAATACCGCCTGGGCGACGTGCTGGCGCAGATGAAACTGGAATGCATGGACAGCGAACTGGCCGATGCGCCGGTGCTGATCGGCGGCCCGGTACAGCAGGAGCGCGGCTTCGTGCTGCATCGCGAGCCCGGCGACTGGGACTCCAGTTACCGCATCAACACCGAATGGTCGGTCACCACCTCGCGCGACATCCTGGTCGCGATGGCCGCCGGCGAAGGCCCGCGCCAGGCGATCATGGTGCTCGGCTACGCCGGCTGGGACGCCGGCCAGCTGGAACAGGAACTGATGGCGAACGCGTGGCTCACCGCCGAGGCCTGCGGCCGGGTGGTGTTCGACACTCCGCTGGAGGAACGCTGGAGTGCCGCTGCCGGACTGGTCGGGGTCGACCCGCGCCAGTTGTCCGGCTACGCGGGTCACGCATGAGCTGTGTGTTCGGCTTCGACGTCGGCAGCCGGCTCACCGGCGTGGCGATCGGCAATACCTTCACCGCCAGCGCGCGCGCGCTGGCCACGCTGCCAGTACGCGGCGACGGCAATCCGGACTGGCCACGCCTCGACACGCTGCGCCAGGCATGGCAGCCCGGCACCCTGGTGGTCGGCCTGCCGCTGACCCTGGACGGTGCCGAGCAGCCCGCCAGCCGCCGCGCCCGCCAGTTCGCCGCCCAGTTGCAGCAGCGCTATGGCCTGCCGGTGGTGCTGGTCGATGAGCGGCACAGCTCGCAGGAAGCCGCACAGCGGTTCGCCGCCGCCCGCGCGGTGGGGCTCAAGCGCCGCCGCGATGCCGCCGACATCGACGCCGAAGCGGCGGCGGTCATCCTCGAGCGCTGGCTCGCCGGCGCCGACGCGCCAGCGGCCGACACGCCCGGCCACTGAACAGACCCTCCCCTTTCCACCTCCAGACCCGCCGCCATGAGCCCTCGCCTGCGCCACCTGACCTCCCTGGAAAACCTGCCGCGCGAGACGATCGAGCGCCTGCTCGATCGCGCCGAGTCGCTGCGCGACGCCTGCGCGCACGGCACCCGCAAGCTCGACGTGCTGGCCGGGCGCACCGTACTGAACCTGTTCTTCGAGCCGTCCACGCGCACCCGCACCTCGTTCGAGCTGGCCGCGCGGCGTCTTGGCGCCGACGTGATCAACTTCGACATCGGGCTGTCCTCCACCAGCAAGGGCGAGGAACTGTTCGACACCCTGCACACGCTGGAGGCGATGCACCTGGACGCGATCATCGTGCGCCACAAGCTTTCGGGCACGCCGGACGAACTGGTGCGCCACGCGATGAGCGGGGTCTCGGTGATCAACGCCGGCGACGGCAACCACGCGCACCCCACCCAGGGCCTGCTGGACGCGTTGACGATCCGCCAGCACCGGCCAGACTTCGAGAACCTCAAGGTGCTCATCTGCGGCGACATCAGGCACTCGCGGGTGGCCCGCTCGGACATCAACGCGTTCACCACGCTTGGGGTGAAGGACATCCGCCTGTGCGGACCGGCCGAACTGATGCCGCCGGCGGAGGAGATGCCGCAGTGCCGCCGCCACGACAACTTCGACCAGGCCATCGACGGCGTCGACGCAGTGATCATGCTGCGCCTGCAGAAGGAGCGCATGGCCAGCATCGAGCTGCCGGACGAAGCGGCGTACTTCGCCCATTACGGACTGGACCGGCGACGTCTGGCGCTGGCTGCCCCGGGCTGCCTGGTAATGCACCCCGGCCCGATCAACCGCGGCATCGAGATTGCCTCGGAGGTGGCCGACGGCGCCCAGTCGCGCATCCTCGAACAGGTCGGCAACGGCGTGTTCGTGCGCATGGCCGTGCTCAACGAAGTGCTGGCCCGCTGAGCCCCCTCCACGCCCGCCACCGGCCACGGCAGCGCCCCGGGGCAGCGGGCATAATGACCGGCGCACCATTCACCACACTGGGGATCAACATGCGATCGACGACGCGATACATCGCGCTGGGTTTCGCCGGCGTCATGCTGGCGGCCTGCGGGCACAAGGACAAGGATGCACCCCTGGCTTTCGTGCCGGCGGATACGCCGTACGTGGTGGCCAACCTCGACATCATGGACGACGCTACCCGCGCGGCCCTGCTCGCCCAGGCGGACGCGCAACTGCCGTCCCAACTGGCCCAGCTCGATGCCACCGCCGAACGGCTGACCAGGAAAGATCCCGACGGCGCCCGCCTGCTGCGTGCACTGCGCGCCGAGTTCGACGGCAAGACGATCGAGGCTTTCGCCCGCGGCGCCGGCCTGAACCTCAAGGGCTACTCCGCGTTCTATGGCCTGGGCCTGGCACCGGTGCTGCGCGTCGAGCTGAGCGACCCGGGCGCCTTCGAGGGCTTCGTCGGCCGGCTGGAAACCGCCTACGGCAAGAAGCTCGATGTCGCCAGCGTGGACAAGCTGGGTTATCGCAAGTACGCGTTCCCTGCCTCCGGCACCGAGGTAGTGCTGGCCACAGTCGGCAAGCAGGCCGTGGCCGCATTGCTGCCGGCCGATGCCTCGCCGGCGCTGCTGCGCCAGGCGCTGGGTCTGGAGCGGCCGCAGAAGAGCCTGCAGGACGATGGCCGTCTCGCCGCGCTGGCCAAGGCCAAGGGCTACCGGAAGTGGCTGGTCGGCGAGCTGGACTTGACCCGTGCGCTGCCGCTGGCGGTCAGCGGCAAGGACCCGCTGGTCGGCGCGATCCAGAAGGCCCACGCCGAGGCCATCGCGGCGAAGACCGGCGAGCCGGTCGCTACCCAGCTGCAAACCGCACCCAGCTGCAGTACCGATGCTGCCCGCATCGCCGCGCGCGTTCCGGCGGTGAGCTTCGGCTACACCCGACTGGACGCGAAACACCAGGACGTGCGTTTCGACGTGGCGCTGGCCGACGACATCAGCAAGGCGTTCGCCGGGCTCAAGGTCGAACTGCCCGGCCTGGGCAGCGCCGGCACCGCGCCGTTCGACCTGAGCCTGGCGCTGCCGGTCGGCAGCCTGCGCACATTCTGGTTGGCCCAGGCCGACGCAGTGGCCGCCAAACCGTTCAGCTGCCCCTCGCTGACCGACCTCAATGACGGCTTCGCCAAGCTCGGCCCGACCATGCAGAAGGCGGCGATCCCGCCGTTCGGCGACATGCTCGGCCTGCGCATCGCGCTGGATTCACTGGTGCCGGGCAAGGACGCCGGCCTGCCCACGTTCACCGGGCGCCTGGTGCTCGGCACCAGCAATCCCGAGGGCCTGCTCGCGATGGGCCAGATGATGGTGCCTGCGCTGGCCCAGCTGAAGCCCACCCACGACGGCAAGCCGTTGCCGCTGCCGAAGGACATGGCCGGCATGCTGGGACAACCGGCGTGGGTGGCCATGGGCGAGAAGGTGCTCGCCCTCGGCATCGGTGCCGGCGAAGACGCACGCCTGGGCGACACCCTGAAGGACCCGGTCGGCGACGCCGGACAGATGGGCCGCATGCACATCAGCGGCGCGATGTACCTGAGCTGGCTGCAGTTGATGGAACAGAAGATCGACAGCGTGGCCGCTGCCACGGCGGCGATCGGCAAGAGCGACGAGCCCTCGATCGACGACAGCAGCGACGAGGCCGCCGATGCCGCCGCCGAGCTGGCCCGTTCCAAGGCCCAGTTCGCCACGATGAAGTCCCAGGCCGAACGCATCGACAGCATCGACGCCGAAATGCACGTGGACAACGATGGCATGGTGATCACCAGCCAGACCGCGCTGAAGTAGGCCGCGGCGGTTGCAGCAGGCGACACGTGTGCAAAAAAGGCGCCGAATGGCGCCTTTTTTGTTCCCTGCCGGCGGTGACGCTCAACGGTTCAGGAAGTTGCTCCCGAAATTCTGCGCGTCGCGGGTTTCCTCCAGCTCGACGCCGTCCAGGCCCTGCGACAGGGTGTGTGCATCGCCGCCCTGCGCCAGCTTGATGCGCAGGCGCACTTCGTTGGAGCTGTCGGCGTAACGCAGCGCATCCTCGTAGCTGATCTCGCCGGCGTGGTACAGCTCGACCAGACTCTGGTCGAACGTCTTCATGCCGAGCAGGGTGGATTCCTTCATCACTTCCTTCAGCTTGTGGATCTCGCCCTGGCGGATATAGTCCTGCACCAGCGGCGTGCCCAGCAGGATCTCCACCGCCACCCGGCGCGCCTTGCCGTCCGGGGTGGGGATCAGCATCTGCGCCACGATGCCCTTCAGGTTCAGGGACAGGTCCATCAGCAACTGCTGGCGACGATCCTCCGGGAAGAAGTGCAGGATGCGGTCCATCGCCTGGTTCGCATTGTTCGCGTGCAGCGTGCACAGCACCAGGTGGCCGGTTTCGGCAAACGCGATCGCATGGTCCATGCCCTCGCGCGTGCGCACCTCGCCAATCATGATCACGTCCGGCGCCTGGCGCAGGGTGTTCTTCAGCGCGTTGTCCCAGCTGTCGGTGTCGATGCCGACCTCGCGCTGGGTGATGATGCAGCCTTCGTGCTTGTGCACGTACTCGATCGGATCCTCGATCGTTATGATGTGGCCGGTGGAATTGGCGTTGCGGTAGCCGATCATCGCCGCCAGCGAGGTCGATTTGCCCGACCCGGTGGCGCCGACGAAGACGATGATGCCGCGCTTGGTCATCGCCAGCTGCTTGAGCACCGGCGGCAGGGTCAGCTCCTCGATGGTGGGGATCTTCGACTCGATCCGGCGCAGCACCATGCCCACGCAGTTGCGCTGGTAGAAGCACGACACGCGGAAACGGCCCACGCCCTGCGCAGAGATCGCGAACTGGCACTCGTGGGTCTTCTCGAATTCCTCGCGCTGGCCCGGCGTCATCACGTTGAGCACCATGTCACGGGCCTGCTGCACGCTGAGCGGGCTCTGCGTGATCGGCACGATCCGGCCCTGCACCTTCATCGACGGCGCCACGCCGGCGGTGATGAACAGGTCGGAAGCCTTCTTGTGCACCATCAGTTTCAGGAACGAGGTGAAATCAAAGTCGCTCATGGCGTCTGTCCCCGGGATTCGAGATGCGGGATGCGGGATGCGTCAAGGCCGCCGACCCGCGCAGTGCGCTCCGGGCCGGCAACCTGCCCTTCCGTGCAAGCGCGGGAATATCGAGCCGCGACGCGATCCTGGCTTTCGCCAATTCCGAATCCCGAATCCCGAATCCCGACGCTCACTTGAAATTGTCCTTGTTCTTGGCATACGACGAAGCCTGCTGCCGCGTCACCAGGCCGCGCTTGACCAGATCCTGCAGGCACTGGTCCAGCGTCTGCATGCCGAACTGCTGGCCGGTCTGGATCGACGAGTACATCTGCGCCACCTTGTCCTCGCGGATCAGGTTGCGGATGGCCGGGATGCCGACCATGATTTCGTGCGCCGCGATGCGGCCGCCGCCGACTTTCTTCAGCAGCGACTGCGAGATGACCGCGCGCAGCGACTCGGACAGCATCGATCGCACCATCGGCTTCTCGCCGGCGGGGAACACGTCGATGATGCGGTCGATGGTCTTCGCCGCCGAGCTGGTGTGCACGGTGGCGAACACCAGGTGGCCGGTTTCCGCGGCGGTCAGCGCCAGGCGGATGGTCTCCAGGTCGCGCAACTCGCCGACCAGGATGTAGTCCGGGTCCTCGCGCAGCGCCGAGCGCAGCGCCTCGTTGAAGCCCAGCGTGTCGCGATGGATCTCGCGCTGGTTGACCAGGCACTTCTGCGAGGTGTGCACGAACTCGATCGGGTCCTCGATCGTGAGCATGTGCCCGTATTCGTTCTTGTTGATGTGGTCGACCATCGCCGCCAGCGTGGTTGACTTGCCCGAGCCGGTCGGGCCGGTCACCAGGATCAGTCCCTGCGGCTGCTCGATCAGTTCCTTGAAGATGCGCGGGCAGCCGAGGTCTTCCAGCGTCAGCACCTCGGACGGAATGGTGCGGAACACCGCGCCGGCGCCGCGGTTCTGGTTGAACGCGTTGACGCGGAAACGGGCCAACCCGGGGATCTCGAACGAGAAGTCGGTCTCGTAGAATTCTTCGTAGTCGCGCCGCTGCTTGTCCGACATGATGTCGTAGATCAGCGAGTGCACCTGCTTGTGTTCGAGCGCGGGGATGTTGATCCGGCGGACGTCGCCGTCGACGCGGATCATCGGCGGCAGCCCGGCGGACAAGTGCAGGTCCGAGGCCTTGTTCTTCACCGAGAAGGCAAGCAGTTCGGCAATGTCCATGAAGTCGTTTCCCCTCAACCGATCGTCTGGATGGCATGGATTTGTATGCCACATCCGGGGCCGGGTGACATTCGCAGGCGTGGTGCGCCGCAACGCATGGCATCCGGCGCCACGACACCACCTGGACAAACTTCCCGCATCCCCCTGTAGCCGCGTCGATACTACTCGCGCAACCGGCTGTGCGGCCAGTCTTTCCGCCGTCGATGCACAAACTGTCGACCCGGTTTGCACATCCGGTCGAAAATTCGCCAGCCGGCCATCACCCGGGTGCCCGGGACGACCTGCCACCGGCATCCCCACCGGCAGGATTCGTCGCGATCGCGCCCGCTCCGGTAAGGTAAGCGGCATGGACGGACGAGGAGCCTTTGCATGACACGACTAGCCTTCATCGGCGGCGGCAACATGGCGCGCAGCCTGATCGGCGGCCTGCTGAAAACCGGCGTGGCGCCGGCCACCCTCAGCGTGGCCGAACCACTGGCCGAGGCACGCCAGCTGCTGGGCCGCGAATTCGGCGTCGCCTGCTACGCCGAAAACCGGCTGGCCGCGGCGGACGCCGAGGTGATCCTGCTGGCGGTGAAGCCGCAGGTGATGCCGGCGATCCACACCGACCTGCGCGACATCCTGCAGCGCAACCGGCCGCTGCTGATCTCGATCGCCGCCGGCGTGCGACTGGACCAGCTGGAGCGCTGGTTCGGCAACGGCCTGCCGATCGTGCGCTGCATGCCGAACACGCCGGCGCTGATCGGCGCCGGCGCCACCGGCCTGTGCGCGAACAGCCGGGTCAGCCCGGCGCAGAAAGCGCAGGCGCAGCACATCCTGGACGCCGCCGGGACCACCCGCTGGATCGACGACGAGGCGCTGATGGATACCGTCACCGCGTTGTCCGGTTCCGGCCCGGCGTACTTCTTCGCCTTGGTCGAAGCGCTGGAAGCGGCCGCGGTGGCGCAGGGCCTGCCGCGCGATACCGCGCGTGCACTCGCCGCGCAGACCTGCCTGGGCGCCGGCCGCATGCTGGTCGACGGCGGCGAAGATCCGGCGCTGCTGCGCCAGCGCGTCACCTCGCCCAACGGCACCACCCAGGCCGCGCTGGAAAGCTTCAGCGCCGACGGCCTGCCGCACATCGTCGCCCGTGCCGTCGCCGCCGCCACCCGGCGCGGCGTGGAACTTGCCGCCGAACTGGACAAGCTGCTGTGAGCTACCTGCTGAAGGCGCTGTCCATGTTGCTCGAACTGGCGTTCGACGCGGCGGTCACCCTGCTGCTGCTGCGCGTGGCGGCCGAAGCCTGTCGCGCCGATTTCCACAACCCGCTGAGCCAGTTCGTCTACCGCACCACCAACCCGGTGCTGGCGCCGATCCGCCGCGTGCTGCCGAACTGGCGCCGGATCAACCTGGCTGCCCTGCTGCTGGCGTGGCTGGCGATGCTGCTCAAGTTCCTGCTGCTGTTCGCCCTGCACGGTACGATGCCGCACCCGCTCGGCCTGATCGTGCTGGCGCTGGCCGAGCTGCTCGACTTCGTGCTGCTGTGCTACCTGGTGCTGATCTTCGGCTGGTCGCTGCTGAGCATGTTCGCGGTGGACCGCCGCCACCCGCTGCTGCAGCTCGCCGGCAGCATCGTCGCCCCGTTGCTGCGTCCGCTACGCGACAGGCTGGTCGTCGGCCAGATCGACTTCGCGCCGATGGCGGTGATGATCGCCCTGCTGCTGGCCCGCCTGCTGCTCGCCGCGCCGCTGCTGGACCTCGGCACCCGGCTGGCCCTGGGCGGCTGAGTTTTCCTGCGGGTGATGGCCTGGGCCGCTGCTTTTTTTGAAGCAGGAGCCGAAGAGCTTTCGTCATCCTGCGGAGGGCGAAAGCTTGCCGCCCTGCGTCTTACACAGCACCGGCACCCGACTCACTCCGAAATCGCCAGCACGCACCCGTCCGCCCCGTAACTGCGGCAGCACACCGGGAAGATCGACAACCCGCCCGGCGCGACGACCGGCCCGAGCAGACCCTCCAGGAAACCGCTGAAGAAACTGCAACCGGAGCCGCCGCCTTCGGCGCACAGCGGGCTGTCGTGGATGTGCAGCTGGCTGCCCTGCTGGTCGACCTCGACCAGCGCGCGCAACGCCGGAGCGCCGATGCGCCCGATCGCCTCGCGCAGGGCGAGGCCGCCGTCCAGCGCGTGCTCGCGCTCGAACACCCAGGCGCCCATGCGCCGCCCCGCCAGCGCAAGCGAGGATTCCCGCGCACCTTCGGCAACCGCACGCTGCAGCGCCTGCAACTGCGGCACGACTCGCGGGTAGTCAAACTCCAGTCCGCGCAGCGCGTTTTCGACGGCCGCCTCGTCCGGCCCCAGCGGAACCCGTTCGACGAACGGTGCCGTGGCCATCGACGCGGCGCGTGCCGGTGCGGCCACCCGTGGCGCGGGCAGAATGAATTCGAACTCCGGCTCCGCCGGCGCTGCGGGGGGCAGCTCCGGCCCATCCACCGCCGCGGATACCGCGACCGCTTCGACAACCCGGACCCGATCTTTCGCCACCGGCAATGCCGGGGCCGCGACGGGCGCGGGTGCCACCGGCGGAGGAACGGCCACTGCCGGCGGTGCCACCACCACCCCCACCGGTTTGCGCGACGCGGCAAAATGCGGCCGCGGCCCACCCTCGACGAAGGGGAAAATCTTGACGCTGATGAAGCGTTCGTAGGCATCCAGCACCGTCTCGAGCGCCCGCCTCTGGCGCAACGGTCCCTGCACGACCATCGTGAGCAGAATGCCGTGGTCGTCCTCCACCAGACGCTGCCGCACCAGGGTGAATCCACTGGCCAGCACGAATCGCCCGACCTCGACCAGCAGACCTCCCCGGCGTTCCGAGAGACCCTGGATTTCCAGCTCGATCATTCATCCCCCGCATGCGCCAGCGGCGCGGCGCGCCTGCCGGCCATGCTACGACGGCAGCGTGACCGAAATGCAGACGCAGGCCCGCAAATCCCGTGTCAGCACCACCATCCGGACGTTTCGTCCACGCAGCAAAAAGCCCCGCGGTAGCGGGGCTTTTTGCCGGACTTCCGGATCCGCTCAGCGCAGGATTGCGGCGGGGTCCTGGCTGGCCTTCAATGCGCTGCACAGCTGGATCGATTCGCCGGTCTGCGCCAGGCCGCGGCCAATGCCGGCGGCGTCCTTCTCGTGGGTCTTGAAGAACGCCTGCAGGCGATCGTATTCGGCGGTGGAGCAGCCACCACCGGCGGCCAGCGACGGCAGGCGACCACCGGAGAAGCTGCCGGTGCGAGCGAGGATCTGCTGGTAGTGGCCGGTGAACCAGTTCCACATCGCATCACGCTGGGCCCGCGTGTCGCGACCACCGCGCAGCAGCATGCCCATCTCGCCGACCTTGACCGGCTTGGTCAACGCGAAGTTGCGCACCTGTTCGGCCAGTGCCGGATCTTCCACGCTGGCCAGGCCACCGAGGATGCCGTTGCGCAAGGCCGGATCGCTGGTCTTCGGCAACTCGGCGATCAGCGCATCGACCGCGCTCTTGCCGTGCTCCTGCACCGCCACGCCCAGCGCATCACCGAGCAGGTCGGGATCGGCCGCAGCCAGGTTCAGATGGCCATCCGCCTTCGGCTTCAACGCCGCCTCGCCCTGCTTGAGCAGGGCCGCACGCACTTCGGGCAGCTTGAAGTCGAACGCCAGCGAACTGGCCAGGCTGCTGCGCATCAGCGAATCGTCTTCCGGCTCGCCGGCTTTGCGCTGGTAGCCGAGCTGCTCCAGACGCGGCAGGTAGGCAGCCTTCGCCCACGCGGCCAGGCGAGCGCGCTGGGCATCGGTGGTGGCAACGCGATGGTAGAGACCGCTGGCCGTGCCCAGTGGCACGGTGGCCACTTCGCGGATCTTCGAGCCGGTCAGCGGCTGCATGGCGGCCAGCACCTGGCCGGCATCCAGGTCGCCACGGCGGAAGCTGGCGTTGATCGCATCGGCGTAAGCCAGCTGTTCGGCATCGCTGAGCTTGCCGACCTGCTTGATCAGGCGGTCGAGCCCGTCCTTGTCGAGGCTGAAGCGGTAGTAGCCGCTGGCGTTCGCGTTCGGCATCACCCAGGTCGGCTTGCTGGCGCCGGGCAATTCCATCGAACCGGAGGCCTGGTCGAGCATGTCGCAGGCGACCTTGCTGCCATCGACAGTGCCGTAGCGCACGCACACCGGCACGCCCCAGATGCGCTTGGCGTCGCCGCTGCTGCCCAGCGGCAGGTAGCGGCTCTGGCTCAGCTGCAGCACGGTCTTGCCATCCTTCTGCTCCAGCTTCGTCGCCACGTAGGGCACGCCGGACTGGTCGAGGAAGCTCTTGAACGCATGCTTGAACGCGTCGCCCTTGCCCGCCGCGGTGGCGATCGCCGAGACTAGGTCGTCGGCGGTGGCGTTGCCGTACTTCTGGCTCTGGATGTACGCGCGCATGCCCTTCTGGTAGGTCGGCTCGCCCACGTAGTTCTCGAACATGCCGATGACGCTGGCACCCTTCTGGTAGGTGATGCCGTCGAACGCGGTCATGATGTCGCCGTTGCCAGTGATCGGCTGGCGGATGCTGCGCGCGCTGACCAGGCTGTCGTTGTTCATCGCGCCCTGGCCGCCGCGCACGCGGTCGAGGTCGGCACGGTATTCCGGGTGCACCTGCATGGTGACCTTCTGCTGCATCCAGGTCGCGAACGCCTCGTTGAGCCAGATGTCGTTCCACCAGGCGGTGGTCACCGTGTCGCCGGTCCACTGGTGCGCCAGCTCATGCGCGTTGACGTTGAACGAACCCTGCACGTTGCGCGCCGGGGAATCCTTGTCCAGCAACAGCAGCCAGTCGCGGAAGGTGACCAGGCCCGGGTTCTCCATCGCGCCGGCTTCGAAATCCGGTGCTGCCAGCAGGTCGAGCTTGCCGAACGGGTAACCGAAGCCGTAGTAGTTCTCCAGCGCGTGGATGATGCTCGGCGTCTCGCCCAGCACGTGCTCCATGCGATGGCCTTCGCCCTTGGCGGCGATGCCGCGCAGCTTGAGCGGTTCGCTGCGGTAGGCGTCGGGCGAGATGTCCGGACCGTCCACGATGTCCCACGGACCGACCGCGAACGCCACCAGGTAGGTCGGCAGCGGCAGCGTCTGGGCGAAGGTCACGGTCTTCCAGCCCTTGTCGGCCGGCTGTTCCTTCACCTGCTTGGTATTGGCCACCACGTTCTCGTGGTCGGGCACGGTGATGCTGATGTCGAAGGGGGTCTTGAAGCCGGGCTCGTCGAAACCGGGGAAGGCGAAGCGCGCGCTGATCGGCTCCATCTGCGTCATCGCGTACGGCTGGCCCTTGGCGGTGACCTTGTACAGGCCTTGCAGCTGCTGGTTGAGCGGCGCGCTGTAGTCGAACTTCACGGTGAGGTCCTGCGGCTTCAGCGTGCTGCCGAAATCCACCCGCACCACGCCCGCCTTCGGGTCCACGTTGACGTACTTGCCCGCGTGCGTCTTGCCGGCGGCGTCGGTGATCGTCACCTTCGACACCTTCAGTTCGGCGCCATCCAGCCACAGGTGGTCGGACGCCTGGGTCAGCTTGACCTTGATCGTGGTGGTGCCGGAAAAGTCCTGCTGCGCCGGATCGACCTTGAACGCCAGCTGGTACGACTGCGGCACCGCCCAGCCCGGCAGGCGGCCCTGCGGCGCCTGGTCGGCGCTGGCGGCAAATGCCGCGCCGCAACAGGCGGCCAGCGCGGTGAGCAGGAGGGGACGGGCGAGTCGACGCATGGTGATTCCCTGGGTACGTGGAGAATCCCCAAGCTAGAGCCGGCATGCCCTTCGACCCAGTGCCAGAAGGCATGCCCGGGGGCCAGCGCGCGCGACGCATGGCCATCCATGAGAGAGCTCCGCGCAAAAAAAACCGGTGACGAAGCAAGCTTCATCACCGGCCGGGGAAAGCCCGCGCGCCTGCGGGGGAGAGGGAGGGGGAACTCCGGCGCGCGGGGTGTCACAAGCGCAATGTGGATGCAGGGTAGGCGGCCTGTTTGCATTGTTCCAATTGATTGTTACCATCCCTGCCATAGCGTATGGCTATTGCCCAAGCGGGACGATCCATGAACCTGCGCGATCTCCAGTACCTGGTGGCCCTGGCCGAGCATCGGCACTTCGGCCGCGCCGCGGACGCCTGCTTCGTCAGCCAGCCCACCCTGTCCACCCAGATCAAGAAGCTGGAGGAAGAACTCGGCGTGCCGCTGGTCGAGCGCACGCCGCGCAAGGTGCTGCTGACCGAGGTTGGCCGCGACATCGCGATCCGCGCCCGCGACGTGCTCAACGGCGTCGAGCAGATCCGCGGCGTGGCCCGGCGCACGCTGGACCCGGAATCCGGCACGGTGCGGCTGGGCATCTTTCCCACGCTGGGGCCGTACCTGCTGCCGCACGCCTTGCCGCTGGTGCGCCAGGCGTTCCCCCAGCTGGAGCTGCTGCTGGTCGAGGAGAAGACCGAGGCGGTGCTGCGCCTGCTGCGCGAGGGCAAGCTGGACGCCGGCATCCTCGCCCTGCCGCTGCACGAGGACAGCCTGCACAGCGAATTCCTGTTCGAGGAACCGTTCCTGCTGGCGGTATCGGGCGAACATCCGCTGGCACACAAGCAGGGCCAGCTGAAACTGGCCGACCTGTCCAACCAGAACCTGTTGCTGCTGGAAGACGGCCACTGCCTGCGCGACCAGGCGCTGGAGGTGTGCCATCTCGCCGGCGCCGTCGAGCGCAGCGGCTTCCGCGCCACCAGCCTGGAGACGCTGCGGCAGATGGTGGCGGCGAACGTCGGCATCACCCTCCTGCCGGTCACCGCGGTGAAACCGCCGGTGGCGCCGGTGGCGAACCTGCACCTGATCGAGTTCAAGGGCCAGCCGCCGAGTCGGCGCATCGCCATGGTCTGGCGCAAGAGCTCGGCGATGGCCGGCTTCCTGAAGCGGCTGGCGGCGGTGTTCCGGCAGTTGCCGGCCGACCTGCTGAACCCGCATTCGGCGGCCACGCCCGCGCTGCCGCCCGCTCCGCCGGCACGCGAGGCGGCGCACCGATAGCCGCGGGCTATCCGCCCGATCCAGACAATCAATTTCATCGCAGGCCCGCCGCGCGCTAGGCTCGGCCGGTCACGACCGTGAAGGCCGCACTTGCAACCCCTCCCAGCCCAACGCCACGAGGTGATGTCATGAGCAACCTGAAAGGCTCCAAGACCGAGCAGAACCTGAAAGACGCCTTCGCCGGCGAGTCGATGGCCAACCGCCGCTATCTCTACTTCGCCGCCAAGGCCGATGTCGAGGGCTACAACGACGTCTCCGCGGTGTTCCGCTCCACCGCCGAGGGCGAGACCGGCCACGCCCACGGCCACCTGGAATATCTCGAAGCGGTGGGCGATCCTGCCACCGGCCTGCCGTTCGGCGGCACCCAGCTGAACCTGAAGAGCGCCATCGCCGGCGAAACCCACGAATACACCGACATGTATCCGGGCATGGCCAAGGCCGCGCGCGAGGAAGGCTTCGACGAGATCGCCGACTGGTTCGAGACGCTGGCCAAGGCCGAGCGCTCGCACGCGAACCGCTTCACCAAGGCGCTGGGCGACATGGCTTGAGCTCGCCCGTCATCCCGGCAGGAGCCGGGATGACGGTTGTTCGCTGTTCGCCACGCGGAGACGCCGATGGACCCCATCCACGAAACACGCGAAGGCAACCTCGATGCGCCCACGCGCCATCCGCTGGGCCAGCACGAACCCGCTTTCTGGGATGCCGCGGCGCTGGAAGCGGAAATGGAGCGCGTGTTCAACATCTGCCACGGCTGCCGCCGCTGCGTCAGCCTGTGCCATGCCTTCCCCACCCTGTTCGACCTGGTCGACTCATCGAAGACGATGGAGATCGACGGCGTCGACAAGGCCGACTACCCGAAGGTCACCGAGCAGTGCTACCTGTGCGACCTGTGCTACCAGACCAAGTGCCCGTACACGCCGCCGCATCCGTGGAACGTGGATTTCCCGCACCTGATGCTGCGCGCCAAGGCGGTGGCGTTCGAGCGTGACGGCGCGCCGCTGTCGGCGAAGATCCTGTCCAGCACGCGCACCGTGGGCAAGCTCGCCTCGATCCCGGTGGTGGTCGAGGTGGTCAACGCCGCCAACCGCAACCCGGCCGCGCGCCAGTTGCTGGAAAAGACCCTGGGCGTCGACGCGAAGGCGCGCGTGCCCGAGTACCACTCGCCCACCGCGCGCAAGCGCCTGCGCGATCTCGACGGCAGCGGCGACGCGGTGCCCGCCGGCCGTACCCGCGGCAAGCTCGCGCTGTTCGCCACCTGCTACTGCGACCACTCCGCGCCCGGCGTGGTCGAGGACCTCGCCGCCGTGCTGGCGCACAACGCAATCCCGATCCGGCTGGTCGAGCAGGAAAGCTGCTGCGGCATGCCCAAGCTGGAACTGGGCGACCTGAAGACGGTGACGAAGTACAAGGAGCGCAACATTCCGGTGCTGGCGAAGATGGCGCGCGAAGGCTGGGACTTCACCGCGGCGATCCCGTCCTGCGTGCTGATGTTCAAGCAGGAGCTGCCACTGATGTTCCCCAACGACGCCGACGTGGCGCTGGTGCGCGAGCGCTTCTTCGACCCCTTCGAATACCTCGCCGAACGGCACAAGGCCGGCCTGCTCAAGACCGACTTCAAGCAGTCGCTGGGCAAGATCGCCTGGCAGGTGCCCTGCCACCAGCGCGTGCAGAAGATCGGCCCGAAGACGCGCGAGATCCTGCAACTGGCGCCGGACACCGAGATCACCACCATTGAGCGCTGCTCCGGCCACGACGGCACCTACGGCGTGAAGCACAAGACCTATGCGCTCTCGCGCAAGCTGGCCAAGCCGGTGGAGAACCGCGTGCAGCAGGCCGCACCCGACCACTTCACCAGCGACTGCCCGATGGCTGGCGGCCACATCGCCCACGGCCTCGACGACAAGCCGGCGGCGGAGCATCCGTTGAGCCTGCTGCGCAAGGCCTACGGAATCTGAGCATGGACAAACTCACCCGCGCCGACCTGCTCTCCCTCGAAGCCTACGCACAGCAGCGCGCAGAATTCCGCACCTGCGTGATGGCGCACAAGCAGCAGCGCACGGTGCACCTGGGCGAGCATCTCACGCTGATCTTCGAGGACCGCCTGAGCATCCAGTACCAGGTGCAGGAAATGCTGCGCATCGAGCGCATCTTCGAGGCCGCCGGCATCCAGGACGAACTCGATGCGTACAATCCGCTGGTCCCCGACGGCAGCAACCTCAAGGCCACCATGCTGATCGAATACCCCGACGCCGAGGAGCGCAAGCGCGAGCTGGTGCGCCTGCGCCACATCGAGCACGCGATCGCGCTGACCGTGCATGGCCACGCCCCGGTCACCGCCATCGCCGACGAGGACATGGAGCGCAGCAACCAGGAGAAGACCGCCGCGGTGCATTTCCTGCGCTTCGAACTCGACGCAGCGATGATCGCCGACTGGCGCTCCGCTGCGCCGGTCACGCTGGCCTCGACGCTGCCGGCGCTGCCGCTCGAAGCCCTCCTCACCCCCGGGCAGTTGCACACGCTGGCGGCGGATTTCGCCTGAGCATGCGCAAGCTCCTCGTTGCGGCTGCCTTGCTGCTGGTGCTGCTGGGCGTACTGCGGCACCACCAGCATCGTCCGCTGCAGCCCGAACCCGGCGTGCTCGCCGCCGAGGTGCCGGTGCAGGTCGATCTCGACCACGGCGCGCAGCTGCAGCGCGGCGACGTCACGCTGACCACCCGCGCCCACTTCGACATCACCGCGCGCGTGCTGTCGCGCAAGGATTATGCGTGGAGCACCGACGGCGAACTGGTGCCGCTCGACCTCGCGCTCGGCTGGGGCCGCATGTCCGACAGCGCGGTGCTGGACAAGATCGACATCAGCCAGTCCGGCCGTTTCTACTACTGGCATGTGCAGCAATTCCCGATCCCGCGCCGCGAGATCGAGACCTCCAGCGCGAACATGCACATGATTCCCGCCGACCCCGAGGTGAAGCGCCAGCTGGAACAGGTACGCCCCGGCCAGTTGGTGCACATCGAAGGCTTCCTGGTCGACGCCAGCCGCCCCGACGGCTGGCACTGGAACACCTCGCTGAGCCGTGACGACACCGGCGCCGGCGCCTGCGAGCTGATCTACGTCGAACGGGTCGACGCCACGGCGCCGTGAGCGGCTGGACTCAGTAGCGCAACAGGCTGTGCAGCGGCTTGCCCGCCGGCCAGCGACTGCGCCCCTGCAGTGCAGGCAGTTCGATCACCACACTGGCGCCGAGCAGCCCGGCGCCCAGCTGGCCGACCAGGGCCGCGGCCGCCACCAGCGTGCCGCCAGTGGCCAGCACGTCATCGACCAGCAGCACGCGCTCACCCGGCCGGAATGCATCGTGCTGCACCTGCAGCTGGTCGCTGCCGTATTCCAGCTGGTAGTCCACGCTCGCCACCGGCGGCGGCAGCTTGCCGGGTTTGCGCAACGGCACGAAGCCGGCGTGCAGCTTCTGCGCCAGCGCGGCGCCGAAGATGAAGCCACGTGCCTCGATGCCGCACACCGCCTGCACGCCGCTGCCCTGCCACGGTTCGGCCAGTGCGTCGATGCAGCGGGCGAAGCTGCCGGCATCGGCGAGCAGCGGGGTGACGTCGCGGAACATCACGCCGGGGCGGGGGAAATCGGGCACGGCACGGATCAGTGCGGCGAGGTCTTGCATGGGGTTTCCTGGGAGCCTGGGCGGCTCAGCAAGGCGCGGCCAGCGGATCGTCCGGCAGGTCGTCGTCGATCGCCTGCCGCGCCTCGACCAGCCGGGCCTCGACCTCGGCCACGATGCCGCCAGCCTCGGCCAGGCTCGATGCGGGCACCATCACCGCGATGTAATCCATCGCCGGCAACTGGCCGACCCCGCCGGTGAGGTACTCGCCGGCGATGAACGCCGGGATGCCGCCTGCCTCCAGCGCATCCTTGACCAGATGGGCATCGAACAGGTTCTCGGCGCGGTAGACGGTATGCATGCCTCGCACGCTAACCCGCCCCGGCACGCGGGGCAAGGCGCCCGGCGGCGATGGCGGCGACAGGGTAAACTTGTGCGTTTCCGCCACCGCTTGCGAGCCCGAGCCCGATGTCGACCGAGAACCCCGCCAACGCACCCGCCCCTTCGACGGCCGCCGTGCAGCAGGCGGCTCCCCATCAGGACTTCATCCGGCAGATCGTGCGCGACGACCTCGCCGCGGGCAGGCACCGCGCGATCCACACCCGCTTCCCGCCGGAGCCGAACGGCTACCTGCACATCGGCCACGCCAAGGCGATCTGCCTCTCCTTCGGCATCGCACAGGAGTTCGGCGGCTGGTGCAACCTGCGCCTGGACGACACCAACCCCGGCAAGGAAGACCCCGAGTTCGTGCAGGGCATCAAGGACGACGTGCGCTGGCTCGGCTACGACTGGCACGAGCTGCGCCACGCCTCGGACTACTTCGACGTGTTCTACCGCGCCGCGCTGAAACTGATCGAAGACGGCCTCGCCTACGTCGACGATCTCGACGCCGAGCAGATGCGCCAGTACCGCGGCACGCTGACCGAACCGGGCCGCCACTCGCCGTACCGCGAGCGCAGCGTGGCGGAAAGCCTCGACCTGTTCCGCCGCATGCGCGAGGGCGAGTTCGCCGACGGCAGCCGCACCTTGCGCGCGAAGATCGACATGGCCTCCGGCAACATCAACCTGCGCGACCCGGCGCTGTACCGCATCCGCAAGGTCGCCCACCAGAACACCGGCGACGCCTGGCCGATCTACCCGATGTACGACTTCGCGCACGCGCTGTCCGACGCGATGGAAGGCATCACCCATTCGCTGTGCACGCTGGAGTTCGAGGACCACCGCCCGCTGTACGACTGGTGCGTGGACAAGGTGGACCTGCCGAACCATCCGGAACTGTGGCAGTCGGTGGTCGCCGCGGGCCTGGAGGCGAAGCCGGCCAAGCCGCGGCAGATCGAATTCTCGCGGCTGAACCTTTCCTACTGCATCACCAGCAAGCGCAAGCTGGCGCAGCTGGTGAACGAGAACGTCGTGGATGGCTGGGACGACCCGCGCATGAACACGCTGCGCGGCCTGCGCCGGCGTGGCTTCACCCCGGCCGGGCTGCGCCTGCTGATCGAGCGCGTGGGCGTCTCCAAGCAGAACAGCGTGATCGACTACGCGATCCTGGAGAACTGCATCCGCGAGGATCTGGACGCCACCGCGGCGCGGCGGATGGCCGTGCTCGACCCGCTGAAACTGGTGATCACCAACCTGCCCGAGGGCCACGAGGAAACGCTGAGCTTCCCGAACCACCCGAAGGACGAGAGCTTCGGCACGCGCGAGGTGCCGTTCGCGCGCGAGCTGTGGATCGAGCGCGACGACTTCGCCGAAGTGCCGCCGAAGGGTTTCCACCGGCTGAAGCCGGAGGGTGAGGTGCGCCTGCGCGGCGTCGGCATCGTGAAGTGCGAACAGATCATCAAGGACGCCAGCGGCCACGTCACCGAGCTGCGCTGCACGCTCGACCCGGAAACCCGCCACGGCCTGCCCGGCGCCGACCGCAAGGTGAAGGGCACCATCCACTGGGTCAGTGCGACGCACGCGGTGGCCACCGAAGTGCGCCTGTACGACCGCCTGTTCAGCGTGGCCGCGCCGGACAGCGAAGAGGACGGCAAGAACTGGCTCGACCACGTCAACCCCGAGGCCAAGCGCGTGGTGCGGGCATGGCTGGAACCGGCCGCGGCCCGCGTCGAACCGGAGCAGCGCTTCCAGTTCGAGCGGCTCGGCTACTTCGTCGCCGACCGCGTCGACCACCGCGCCGACGCCCCGGTGTTCAACCGCACGGTGACCCTGCGCGACGTCTGGGCCAGGCCGGCCGGCCAGTAAACGGAGCGAAGGCATGCTGCCGCTGCAAATCCATCTCACCCTGCCGCCGTGGATCGGCGACGTGGCCGACACCAACAAGCGCTACCACAGCGATGAGGAGCGCGTAGGCCTGGCGATCGAGCTGTCGCGGCACAACGTGGATCGCGGCGGTGGCGGCCCATTCGGCGCCGCCGTGTTCAACAATCACAGTGGCCGGCTGGTCGCGGTCGGCGTCAACCGCGTGCTGCCGCAGAGCTGCTCGGTCGCGCATGCCGAGATGATGGTGATCATGATCGCGCAGCAGCGCCTGAGCCGGCACCGGCTGAACGAAGATGGCGGCCATTACGTGCTGGCCACCAGTTCGCAGCCCTGCTGCCAGTGTTACGGCGCCACCGTATGGGCCGGCATCGACGAACTGCTGATCGGCGCGCGGGCGGAAGACGTCGAGGAACTCACCGAGTTCGACGAAGGCCCGCTGCCGACCGACTGGATCGGCGAACTGCAACGCCGCCATATCGCGGTTCGTCGCGACATCCTGCGCGAACAGGCGCGCAGCGTGCTGGCCACCTACGGCGCCAGCGGCACACCGTATTGAGCCGCTGGCGCGCCGCGCTGCCGCTGATCTTGCTGGTGCTGGCCGGCATCGTGCTGTTCGCCTCCGGCTCGCTGCACCAGCTGAGCCCGCACCAGCTGGTGGTGCACCAGGCCGAGCTGCACGCGCAGATCGCCAGCCACCCGTGGCTGACCCGGCTGGCCTTCATCGGACTGCTGACGCTGACCGTGGCCACCGGCATCCCCGGCACCATCGTGGTGATCCTGGCCGGCGGCTTTGCCTTCGGCGTGGTCGACGCCACCGTGTGTTCCTCGATCGGCCTGACCCTGGGTTCGCTGGTGCTGTACCTGGCCAGCCGCTACGCGTTCGGCGCCGGCAGCCGGCAGCCGCCGGCGATGGTGGCGAAACTGCGCCACGGCTTCGAACGCCACCCTGCGAGCTACACCCTGTTCCTGCGCTTCGTTCCGGTGGCGCCGTTCGGTCTGGTCACCATCTGCCTGGCCTGGCTGCGCTGCCCGCTGTGGCTGTTCCTCGGCGCCAGCTGGCTCGGCGGCACCGTCTCGCTGATCTTCGAAACCTCGATCGGCGCCGGCCTGGGCGATGCCATGAGCCAGGGCGACAGCTTCGGCATCGGCCTGTTCCTGCATCGCGCAGTACTGCTGCCGCTGGGCGCGATCGCCCTGCTCGCCCTGCTGCCACTGCTGCTCGAACGCCTTACCCGACGGCACCGGCAGGGAGCCCGACGCGTCGACTGAGTGGCCGGCCCGCATCTGACGGCCCGGGAGCCACCCGGGATTCCTGGCCAGTGGCGCGCCGACAAGCCACTTGCCGGGTTGATCCGAAAGATCACGCGCACGAAACTGCGAGGCCACCCAAACCGCCGGCCGGCAAATTGACTTTGACGGGGTAACATTCCATATTCATGTCAAGGCATCGCTTCAGCCCGTGACCCAGCACACGGACAAGCTTGTCGGTCAACTGAAACAATGCCGGCAACCCTAGGGGGGGAACATGCCAGTTGCCAACCATGCCGATCGACGGTACGCGTCACCGCCGCGCCTGTGTCTGCGCCGGGTGCAGTGCGCATCACGCACACGGGGTTTCACCCTGATCGAGTTGATGATCACGGTGGCGGTCATCGCCGTCCTTGCCGCCATCGCCGTGCCCAGCTACTTCAAGTACATCGTGCGCTCCAACCGTTCGGCAGCCGAGAGCCTGATGCAGGAAGCTGCCAGCGCACAGGAGCGCTACATGGTCGACAGCCGGCAATTCGCCGGCAACCTGACCGTACTTGGCTACGGCGCGGGCATGCTGCCGAACACGGTGGCACCCAACTACACCATCTCAATGGTCGCCACCGCGGCCTCCGCCTCGGGCGGCACCCCGCCGGGCTACACGATCACCGCCACGCCGATCAACGGCCAGCTCCGCGACACCGAATGCGGCACGCTCACCCTCAACGGCGACGGCAGCAAGGTGGCCAGCACTGGCGCCACGAACTGCTGGAAATGAGCCATGCGCACATCACGTAGCCACGGCTTCACTTTGATCGAGATGCTGGTCACCCTGGCCATCTTCGCCGTGCTGCTGATGATCGCCATCCCCTCGATGCGGCCGTTCCTGCAATCGCAAAGCGTCAAGAACGCCTCGATGGACATCAACTCCACGGTGGCGCTGGCGCGCAGCGAGGCGATCAAGCGCAATGCCACGGTCGACGTGACGGCCAACAACGCGGCCGACTGGAGCCAGGGCTGGGTGGTCAGCCAGACAGCCGCCAACGTCATCCGCAAGCAGCCCGTCCTCGGCAACATCGTGATCACGCCCACGCCAGCCAGCGGAAGCTTCAGCTTCACCGGCAACGGGCGGATGACCAGCACCGGTTCCACGTTCACGATCAAACCGGTCAACAAGACCGGCTCGCAGCCGCTCTGCCTCACCGTCACGGTGGGCGCCACCGGCCGCGTCGAGTCCACCAAGGTCACCTGCCCATGAAAAACCAGACCGGCATGATGCTGATCGAGGCGCTGGTGTCGCTGGTCATCGCGGCCGTCGCCCTGCTCGGTACCGTCACCCTGATGGCGAAATCCACGCGCAGCGAGATGGAGTCGTACCAGCGGGTGCAGGCGCTGACCTTGGTGCAGGGCATGGCCTCGCGCATCAACGCCAACCGGCAGGTCGCCACGTGCTATTCCAACGGCGCCACCGGCCTCAGCACGACCAGCGCCTCCCTGCCCCAATGCGCCACCGGTTCAGCCGCCCAGAACGCCACCGCCAACGCCGACCTCGCCGCGTGGAAAAACGCCCTGATCGGCTCCAGCGAAGTTTCCGGCACGTCCAAGGTCGGCGCCATGATCGGCGCCGTGGGCTGCATCGATCAGGTCACCCCCTTCGATCCCAACTACCCGGTTTACCGCGTCAGTGTCGCCTGGCAGGGCCTGATGGCCACCGCGGCGCCCGTCCTGACGTGCGGGCAGGCGTCGATCGGCAGCACCAGCCTGCGCCGCGTGATCAGCGTCCAGGTCCAGATCGCCAACCTCACGACGACATGATGACTCCTCGCGCCCACCGCCAGCCCCTGTCACATGCCCGCCTGCAGGCGGGCATGTCCCTGATCGAGCTGATGATCGCCATCGCCATCGGCCTGGCGCTGCTGGCCGGGCTCAGTTCGCTGTACGTCTCCACCAGCAAGGCGCGCACGGAATTCAACAAGACTTCCGAGCAGGTCGAGAACGGCCGCTTCGCGCTGCAGTCCATCACCCGCGACATCGAGATGGCCGGCTTCTACGGCCGCGCCAGCCTGCCGGTCTCCACGGCCAGCTATGCCCTGTCGGATCCCTGCGCCACGACACCCACGTCGATGGGGTTCGGCACCACCCCGGCGGTCACTGTCCCGCTCCCGGTGTACGGGCCTGCGCTGGCCACTCCCGCCCTCACATGCCTGACGGCCGCCCTGCCGAACATGGTCACAGGCGCCGAAGTCCTCACCGTCAGCTACGTCTCCGGCAGCACCACCGCCGCCGCCAACGGTACCGATTACTACGTGCAGCGTTCCGGCTGCGAGACCGACAGCAAGGTGCTGGTCTACAGCAAGACTGCCGCTGATTTCACCCTGCACAACAAGGCCGCCGTCGCCGGCGGCACCTGCAGCACCAGCACCAAAGCCGAGCTGCGCAAGTACGTCGAGCGCAGCTACTACGTGGCCACCTGCGACGTGTGCGGCACCGACACCACGCCAACACTGAAAATGGCCGAGTTCGTGAACGGTGCGATCCAGACCTCCTCGCTGGTCACCGGCATCCAGGACGTGCACTACAGCTACGGCGTGGACCTCGACAACAACGGCTCGCCGGACTGCTACGTCGACAACCCGTCCGACATCAGCGCCGTGCCGGCGGCCTGCGCCACCGCGGCGACGGCGGCCTCCTACACCTGGACCGCATCGGCCACCGCCAACTGGGCCAACGTCACCGCCGTGCGCATCAACCTGCTTTCGCGCAACCTCGACAGCACCGCCAGCTGGACCGACACCCGCACCTACGACCTGGGCCGCGCCGCGGTGAATGGCCCGTACAACGACCACTACAAGCGGCACGTCTACGGTACCGTTGCCCGCATCTGGAACACCGGCGGCCCGAGGGAGAACCAGTGATGAAGACCTCGCCGTCCCGCGCCTCGCAACGCGGCTTCACCCTGGTGATGACGCTGATCTTCCTGGTCATCTTCATGCTCTTCGCCATTTCCATGGTCAGTTCGAGCATGATCAACACCAAGGTCGCCGCCAACCAGCAGTACCGGCTGGAAGCCGGTACCGTGGCGCAGCAGGGCATCGAACAGGTGATGAGCCAGCCGTTCATCCGCGTGCCGATCACCACCATCACCCCCGTGCCGGTCGACGTCAACGGCGATGGCAAACCGGATTTCATTGCCCAGGTCGCACCGCCCGCCTGCCTCGATAGCAAGATCATCCCGAACGCAAGCCTGCCGGTGGGCGATGTCTGCAAGGTGCCCAACAATCCCAACGGCAACCTGATCCTGCCCGGCCCGTCCTCCTCGGTATCTCCTCCACCGGCAGCACCCTCGATGTGCTCGGCGACGGATTGGGACATCCAGTCCGGCGTCACCGATCCAAACAACACCGCCGTCGCGGTCACCGTGCACCAGGGCGCCTCCGTACAGGTACCAATCGGCACGCCCTGTCCCTACTAATCCCGCATCCGTCCCCGCGGAGAAGTCGTCATGCCACACACGCGTACCCATCTGAATCGCCGGCTGCGTATCCTCGTTCTGATCGCCGCGGCGCTGACGCTACCAGGCATGGCCAGCGGCGAGGACATCGACCTGTATACCGGCAAGCCGATCAACGGCGGGCAGCCGAACGTGATTCTTTTGCTGGACAGCTCCAGCGCGTGGAACGGCAACGCAGCGTTCAGTTGTCCCACGACCGGCGTGGTCTCTTCCAACAATGCAAGCACGGACGCCGGCTTTGAACAGTGCGCCCTCTACAACGCGGTGACTGCTGTAGGCACCAATCCGCAGCTGGCCGGCAACATCAACGTGGGCCTGATGCGCTGGGATAAGAGCAAGGACGGAACGACCAATTCGGGGGCGACTTACAGTGGAAACGGCGGCTATTTCAAGTCCCCGCAGCCGCAGGCGGCGCTGCTGCCCGTGATCGGCGACTCGTCCGGTTCCACCACCTCAACCGGCGCCATCAACCTCGCCAGCTTGCAGAGCGTCATCAAGGGAATCGACCGGACGGGGGATGGCTCAAACAACCCGAATACCGGCGGCGGCATGCAGGAAGTGTGGGCCTACTACTCGCGCAACATCGGCCTGTCGAATACCAACTACACGACACTGCCCAAGCTCAACGTCTGCCAGAAGAACTTCGTGATCTACATCGCCAATGCCATGAACAACGGCGATCCAAACATGAGCCAGAACATCTGGGGGCCCGCACTCGTCAAGGCCGGCGCGACGGCGGCGCAGCAAAAGACCGTCATCATTCCCCCGCCCTACACCAAGTATCAAGGCCAGGGTGGCGGCCCCGAGTGGGCCCGCTTCATGTACCAGACCGACCTTTCCGGTGGCACCAACAGCGGTTCCCCGCAGAACATCATTACCTACACGATCGCCGTGACCGACGGCAAGAATCCCGACTACGTCAGCTATGTCCAGAGCATGGCCAGCAACGGCGGCGGCAAGTCGTTCGTAGTCAACATCAATGACCCGAACGCGCTGAACGACCTGGTCAAGGACCTGGTAGGCATCTTCAATGAAGTGCAGGCGACCAACAGCGTGTTCGCCTCGGTGAGCCTGCCGGTCAGCGTAAACGCCCAGGGTACCTCGCTCAACCAGGTCTATGTCGGCATGTTCCGCCCGGATGCCACCGCCGCGCCGCGCTGGGCGGGCAACCTCAAGCAGTACCAGCTTGGCTTCGACACCAACAACAACGTGGTGCTGGACGATTCGCTGGGCAACCCGGCGATCAGCAACGCCGGCACCGGCTTCATTTCGCCCACCGCACTCAGTTTCTGGACTGCGGACCACCAGACCGGTACCCCGCGCGACGGCCCGTTCACCATTACCGCCAGCGGCTATACCAGCACCATCGTCACCAGCTGGCCGACCAATGGTTTCTGGGTCAACCACCCGACCGGCGCGGGCGGCGCCTTCGACGCCTCTGACGGCGAGATCGTCGACAAGGGCGGCGTCGCCGAGATGGCTCGCGCGGATTACCTTACCGACCAGTCGGCGCGGGTGATCTACACCTGCACCAGCGTGGGCGGCTGCCCCACCTCCGGCACGCTGCCCACGTTCGACGCCACCACGCTGGGCGGCAACAGCCTGTTCGGCACCAGCTCGACCACCACGCCCACCACCACCAACCTGATCAACTGGATCCGCGGCACGGACAACAACACCGGTCCCGGTGCCGAGAGCCCGGCCGGGCCGGGCAGCCCGGTCACCGTTCGGCCGTCCATCCACGGCGACGTGCTGCATTCGCGGCCGGCGGTCGTCAACTACGGCGGTTCCATCGGCATCGTGGCGTTCTACGGTTCCAACGACGGCCTCTTCCGCGCCGTCAACGGCAACAAGGATGCCACCGCGCCCGGCGTCATCAAGATGGCCAGCGGACGACTGGTACGCCCCGGTGGCGAACTGTGGTCGTTCATTGCACCCAATTTCTTCAGCAAATTCCAGCGCCTGTACAACAACAGCCCGGCACTCACGCTGGGTGCCGCCAGCGGCAGCGGCAAGGACTACTTCTTCGACGGCACCACCACGGTCTATCAGGACCTGCGCAACGCCGCAAGCCCGAAGACCTACATCTATGTCACGGCGCGCCGTGGCGGTCGCCTGATCTACGCGTTCGACGTGAGCGACCCGACCAAGCCACCGACATTCCTGTGGAGCAAGACCAACGCCAACATCCCCGAACTCGGCCAGACCTGGTCGCAACCGAAACTGGCACTGGTCAAGGGCCACACTGACCTCAGCGGCAATCCCATCCCCGTGGTGGTCATGGGCGGCGGCTATGACCCCGCCGAGGATATCGACCCGGCTACGTCAGGCGGGGATACCATGGGTCGTGCGATCGTGGTGCTGGATGCCTTCGACGGCAGCACGGTGTGGACCGCCTGTGCCTCCGGCTGCACAGCCGCAGTGCCCGGCATGACCTATGCGATCCCGTCCGACATTACCCTGCTCGACCGCAACGGCGACGGCTACACCGACCGCCTCTACACCGGCGACCTGGGCGGCAACATCTGGCGCGTCGACGTCGACGACACTTCCACCGCCAACTGGAAAGTGACCAAGCTTGCCAGCCTGAGCAGCACCGGTACCGGCACCGGCGCCAGCTGCGCCAGCAACCCCACCGGCGCGCGCAAGTTCTTCTATCCGCCCGATGTCACGCCAACCTCCAGCTTCGACGCCGTGGTGGCCGCCAGTGGCGACCGCGAGCATCCCCTGTTGACGAACGCATCCTCCTGCGTGGTCAACCGCTTCTACATGCTGAAGGACACCAACACCGGCACCAGCGTGGCCGCCGGCTGGACCACGATCACCGACTCCATGCTCACCGACGAAACCGGTGCCGCTGCCGGAACGACGACGCCGTACTCCTCCACCAGTACGACGCCGGGCTTCTACGTCACTCTGAATCATTCCGGCGAGAAGGCGGTGAATGCGCCGTTGACGGTGGCTGGCTATACCTACTTCGGCACCAATACCCCGGCCGATCCTTCCCTGAACCCCAACATGTGCTATCCGAACCTGGGTGTCGCGCGCGGCTACGCAATCAACTTCCTGACCGGCGCGGGCCAGAACAGCAACGGCTATATCGTCTTCGACGGCGGCGGCCTGCCGCCCTCGCCGGTATTCGGCCTGGTCGAAGTCACTCCCGGCAGCGGCGTGTACACCCCGGTACTCATCGGCGGCGGCAACCAGACCGGAACAGGCGGCGGCAACAACAGCTCGGCGCTGGGTGCCCAGAAAGTCATCCCGCCCAACACCGGCAAGCGCAAGCGTACCTACTGGTTCACCGAAGGCCTGCAATAAGCGTTGACGGGAACTTGCAGGCGCGGCCACCGGGTCGCGCCTGCACCACGGCCACGGCGAAGTGGACCCTCCGCGAGGGTGGGAGCCCAAAGGCCGGCGCGGGAGTGCCGCCGCCTGGATAGCCGGAATCACGATGCACGCGGCCGCGTGCGTCGTGCGCCACAGCATGTCGCCACCCGTTTCCGGGCCGGCGGTCACATCGCCCGATGCGTTCCTTCACGGCTGCCAACCTGCCCATTTCGCGCTAGTGTTGTGGCGCTGATGCTGCCGGACACGACTGCGCGTTCGGGATAACGTGGGGGAAATACGGAGCAGCGGATGGACATGGCGACCCACTCCTGGCCCGCACGCCTGTGGCAGCGGGCTTCGCTGATGCAGCGCCTGGCCTTCGTGGCGCTGGTGCCCGCCCTGGCCACTGCCGCGCTGCTGGTGACCCTGCTGACCCTGCGCCAGCTGGCCAACCTGCGCCAGCTGGCGCACGGCAATGCCGAGGCCATCGCCACCCAGGCCGCCTCGATCACCGTGCAGCCGCTGCGCGCGATGCAACTACGCGAGCTGGCGCAGGTCGCCGATTCGATTGGCGACCTGCCGCACGTGGCACGCGTGCAGATCCGCACCGCCGCCGGCCAGATCCTCGCCGACCGCCACAAGCCCGATGCCAGCCGGGACCCGCGGGAAATCCTCACCGTGGTGCGCGATGTGGTCGATCGCGATTCCTCCGGGGTGGTCGTGCTGGGTACCGTGCTGGTGGATGTGAGCCTGCACGACGCGATCGCCGCCCAGCGCGCGAGCCTGCGCTATGCGCTGCTCACCCTGCTGTTGAGCCTGTTCGTCACCGGCGTGATCGGCTGGCAGGCCGCTCGCTGGATCAGCGCGCCACTGCGCCATCTGGCCGGTGCCGTGCGCCAGCTCGGGCAGGGCGACCGCCAGGTAGCGGTGCTGGTGACCGACCACACCGAGATCGGTGAACTGCAGCAGGGTTTCAACCACGCGGCGGCGGCGTTGCACGATGTGCGGCGCGGGATGGAACAGCAGATCGAACAGGCCACGCAGGAACTGGCCCACAAGAATGCCGCGCTGGAAGCGGCCAGCCTGGCCAGGTCGCGCTTCCTGGCAGCCGCCTCGCACGACCTGCGCCAGCCGCTGTACGCGCTGACCCTGTTCTCCTCCGCACTGGCGGTGGACGAACACGACCCGCAGCGGCTGGACCGGATCGCCCACATCCAGGAATGCGTGCAGTCGCTCGACCACCTGTTCAGCGAACTGCTCGACCTGACGCGACTGGAAACCGGCGCGGTGCAGGTCGAGATCAGCGAGTTCCCACTCGACCAGGTCTTCGCCGAAGTCAGCCGCAATTTCGACATGGTCGCCGAGCAGCGTGGACTGCAGCTGGCCATCCACCCTGCCCGGCTATGGGTGCGCAGTGATCGCACCATGCTCACCCGCATCCTCAACAACCTGGTCAGCAACGCCCTGCGCTTCACCCGCCACGGCGGCGCACTGGTCGGCACCCGCCGCACCACCGATGGCCGGGTACGCGTCGAGGTGTGGGATACCGGCCGCGGCATTGCGCCGAAGCACCTGCCCAGCGTGTTTGACGAGTTCTACCGCATCGACGACCACCCCGACGCCGGGCTCGACGACGGCTCACACTCGGGCCTGGGGCTGGGGCTGGCGACCGTGCAGCGACTGGCGGAACTGCTCGACACCGAGGTCCTGGTGAAATCCCGGCTCGGCCGGGGCAGCGTGTTCCATTTCCTGCTGCCGATCGCCACCGCTCGCACGGATCTGCCCGGATTCGACAACGACAGCCCCGCCGATCTGGCCGGCAAACGCGTGCTGGTCGTGGACGACGACCCGGCTATCCTGTCCGGCATCCGCTTCCTGCTGCGTAGCTGGGGCTGCGAGGTGGAGGTGGCCGAGGATCGGCTGCAGGCGCTGGAGGCCATCGAAAACTGGCCCGGTCCACCCGACATCGTGATCTGCGACCTGCACCTGCGCAGCGGCGAAAGCGGCACCGACATCTTCGCCGCGCTCGACCGGCACTACCGGCGCGATGGGGGCGCACCATTCGCCCGCCTGCTGGTCACCGGCGAAACCCGCATCGACCGCCTGCGTGAAATCATCGCCGCGAAGATCCCGCTGCTGTACAAACCGGTTTCGCCGCAACAGCTGCGCAGCACGATGACCTCGGCATGGACCGTCATCCACGACGACAAATGAAGCCACGCACGGCTGCCTGCGAGGGCAAAAAAAGAGCGCCCGTCAGGGCGCTCTGGAAACTGGTGGGTCGTCCGGGACTCGAACCCGGGACCAATAGATTAAAAGTCTACTGCTCTACCAACTGAGCTAACGACCCATCATTGCAAAACTCAAGCGGACAATTTTACGGGCTGGGCGACAGCGGCACAAGCAAACGCGCCGAGCGCTCAGATGTAGCGGGTCGGGTCGGCCAGGCCCGCTTCGCGGAAACCCTGCGCACGCAGCCGGCAGGCGTCGCAATGGCCACAGGCGCGACCATCGTCGTCAGCCTGGTAGCAGCTCACCGTAGCCGAGAAATCCACGCCAAGGCGCTGGCCTTCGCGCGCGATGTCGGCCTTGCTCATGCGCATCAGTGGCGCATGGATGCGGATGCCGGCGCCTTCAACGCCAGCCTTGGTGGCGACATTTGCCAATGCCTCGAACGCCTCGACGAAGGCAGGCCGGCAATCCGGATAGCCCGAGTAGTCGACCGCGTTGACGCCGCACCATATGTCGCTGGAACCAAGCACCTCGGCCCAGCCCAGCGCGATCGACAACATGATGGTGTTGCGTGCCGGCACGTAGGTCACCGGGATGTGGCCATCGCCATCGTGCGCGCTGTCGTCCAGCGGCACGTCGATGTCGGCGGTGAGCGCGGAGCCACCGATGCTGCGCAGGTCGATGCTGACCGTCTTGTGTTCCAGCGCTCCGAGCATCTTCGACACGCGATCGGACGCAGCCAGTTCCGAACTATGCCGCTGGCCATAGGCCACACTCAACGCATGCACCTGATAGCCCTGCTCGCGCGCCAGCGCGATGGTGACGGCTGAATCCATGCCGCCGGAGACGAGCACGACGGCCTTGCGCAACGTGTTTTGAGACATGCTGTATTCCACTTCGGAGTGACCGGTCATCGGCCGCAAACGCCACCGGCAACACAGGCCGGCGCGACATCATTTTCCCGCCGCGTCGTTCCACAGCAATTTGTGCAGTTGCAGCTGGAAGCGTACGGGCAGCCTGTCGGCGATGATCCATTCGGCCAGCTCACGCGGTTCGACCTTGCCCCATACCGGCGAGAACAGCACCATGCAGCGATCGGCCAGCGCATGCTCGGCCAGCATCGCGCACGCCCATTCGTAGTCGGCGCGGCTGGCGATGACGATCTTGATCTGGTCGTGCGGCAGCAGGTGGTCGAGGTTCGACCACAGGTTGCGCTGGCTCTCGCCCGAGCCCGGCGCCTTCAGGTCCATCACCTTGCGCACGCGCGGGTCGACGGCGGAGATGTTCAGCGCACCGGAGGTTTCCAGCGACACCTCGTAGCCGGCATCGCACAGCTTGCGCAGCAGGATCAGGCAGCGCTTCTGCGCCAGCGGCTCACCGCCGGTCACGCAGACATGCTTCACGCCATGCGTGGCGACCTCGGCGAGGATGTCGTCGATCGCGTGCCAGTTGCCGCCGTAGAACGAATACTCGGTATCGCACCAGACGCAACGCAACGGGCAGCCGGTGAGGCGCACGAACACGGTGCGCCAGCCGATCGCATCGGCTTCGCCCTGGATCGAATGGAAGACCTCGGTGATGCGCAGGCGCTCGGCAACAGCCGCGGCAGGCGTGCCGGACGCCTCGCGCGCGTCATTGCCGCTCATCGCGCTATTCGCTCAGTTGCCCGACTGCAGTTGCAGGCGCTGCAGGCGTTCCTGGGCCAGGCTGGCGACCTTGGAGCCCGGGTATTTGGTGGTGACCTGGGTCAGCGTGGCCTTCGCCGCTGCAGTCTGCTTGAGCTCCAGCTGGCTGTAGCCGACCTTGAGCAGCGCGTCGGGCGCCTTCTCGCTCTGCGGAAACTGGTTGAGCAGCTGCTGGAACGATTCCAGCGCCACCGGATAATTGGTGGTGGCGTAGTACGACTCGCCAAGCCAGTACCAGGCGTTCGGCGCCAGCGCATGGTTCGGGTATTGCTGGATGAAGCTGCGGAACTCGCGCGAGGCTTCCACGTAATTGCCCGCGCGAATCGCCTTGAAGGCCACGTCGTAGGCGGCCTGCGCCGCGGCCGGATCGCCGGCGGCGGCATTGCTGCCGGCGGCAGCCGCAGCCGGCTGGCTCGCTGCCGGCTTGCTGGCGGCAGCGGCAGCACTGGCCGTGGCGGCCGGAGGGACGGCCTGCGCCTGCGGGGTGTTGCCTGCCGCCGCCGCGCCCGCACCGCCCGCCTCGAGACGCCCGAGGCGGGCATCGAGATCGGTGTACTGGGCCTTGTTCTTGTCGTCGAGCGTCTGCAGCTGGTGCTGCAGCTCCTCGTTCTGCCCCTGCAACTGCTGCACCTGTGCCTGCAGCTGCTGCATCTGGTTGACCAGGCCGGTACCGGACTGGTCCTTGTTCTGTGCCTGCTGTTCCAGCCGCGCGACACGATCGGCGAGGCTCAACCGCGAGTCCTGCGCGAATGCCGGGAACGCGAACAGCATGGCGGACGCGATCGCGCCCGCCATGCTGAACCTGGCTGCAAAGCTGTTAGCCAGTCGCTTCATCATTACTGCGCCGTGTAGACGATCTCGACGCGGCGGTTCTTGCTCCAGCAATCCTCGTTGTGCTCACGGCACACCGGCTTCTCTTTGCCGTAGCTGATCACTTCCAGCTGGCTGGCCGAGCCACCGTTGGCCTGCAGGGCATCGGAGACGGCCTTGCCGCGGCGCTCGCCGAGGCCGAGGTTGTACTCGCGCGAACCGCGCTCGTCGGTGTTGCCTTCCAGACGGATGTGCGAGGTCGGGCGGTCCTGCAGGTACTTGGCGTGGCACGCCATGATCTGCTGGAACTCCGGCTTGATCTCGGTCTTGTCGAAGTCGAAGTACACGACGCGCTGACGCAGGCAGGCATCGGTATCGAGGTCGGCAGGGGTGTACTTGCCATTGGACTCGGGAGCCTGGGTCGGAGCGGCCTGCTCCGGGGCGGGCTGGGGTTTGACTTCCTGCTTCTTGGAGCAAGCGGCCGCGCCTACGCAGAGCAGGGCAACCAGGGCGACGCGAACGGTCTTATTCATGGTGACGTTCCTTACGGGTTGAGTTCCGACAAACGATGACGATGGGATTTACGGGACAGCTGACGCCGGTTGGCCGGCTGTTATTTTGACACTTGAAAGATCGACAGTACGTGATGCTGCACCATCGCCCTGACTGGCTTTTGACGCGGCGAAGCGCCACAGCCGGAAACCGAAACGCGCCGCAAAGGCGCTGTCCGGGCCCATTCCCTGGGCATCATGCTGCCGCACTCGCGTGCAGCAGCATGGAAATTCAACGTTGCCGGTACGGCCCCCAGGCGGGTTCGCGCACGTCGCCATCGGAAAGTACGAGGCGCTGGCGAACCAGACCGTCAGCCGAGACGGCATACAACACGCCGCGACGTCCTTCGGTAGCGGCATACAGCAGCATGCTGGCATTCGGAGCAAAACTCGGGGACTCGTCGATCGGGCCCGGCGAGAGGAAACGCACCTGGTCACCCAGGCTGCGGTCCATGACGACAATACGATACACGTTCCCGTTGCCCTGCACCATCGCGATCTGCTTGCCGTCGTAGCTCACCGAGGCATTCAGGTTGCTCTGGCCCTGGAAGGTGATCCGCTGCGGCGTACCGCCGCTGGCCGGGATCTGGTAGATCTGCGGCCGGCCGGAACGGTCGGAGGTGAAATAGATGCTCTGGCCATCGGGCGCCCAGACCGGCTCGGTGTCGATCGCCAGGCTGTGGGTCAGCCGGGTTTCTTGACGGCTGGCCAGGTCCAGCACGAACAGCTCCAGGTTGCCGACGTAGGACAGCGCCACCGCCAGCTTGCTGCCGTCCGGCGACCAGGCCGGCGCTCCGTTGATGCCGCGGGAATGGGAGGCCACCAGCTGCCGCGAGCCAGTGGTGATGTCCTGCACATAGATCGACGAGTTGCCGCTCTCGAACGAGACATAGGCGATCTTGCGGCCATCCGGCGACCAGGCCGGCGACAGCAGCGACTCCTTCGAACGCGCCACCACCTGCGGGTTGTAGCCGTCCGAATCGGCCACGATCAGCGAGTAGGTGGTGTGGTTGCCGAGGCCAACCGCGGTGATGTAGGCCATGCGGGTCCAGAAGGCGCCGCGCACGCCGGTGATCTTTTCGTAGATGATGTCCGCGATCTGGTGGGCCACGCCGCGCAGGTCACCCGCCGGAGCCGGTGGCATCTGCTGGTGCAGCAGACTCTGCTGCTTGTTGACATCCCACAGCTCGTATTCGACCTGGATCATGCCGTTGCCGGCGTCCCGGACGTTGCCGACCACGATGTAGTCCTGCTTCAGCAGGCGCCAGGTCGGGAACTTGATATCCGACCCCTTGGACGGGAACTCCACGATGTCGCTCTTGGCCAGCGAGCGGAACTTGCCGGAGCGGTTGAAGTCGTTGCGCATCACGTCGGCAACATCGGTCGGCAGCGGCACGCCACCCGCCTGCGCGAACGGCACCACCACGATCGGGGTGGCGGTCTTGACGCCGCCGACAATGTCGACATTCAGCGACTGGGCGGCGGCCGGGCCGGCGAACAGCGCCACCACGGCCAGCAGGATGACGGCAAAGCTTGGGCTGAATTTGCGCATGGGCTTGATCATTGCGGCCTGAAAGTGAAGGTGAGGTTGCGCTGGAACACGCTTTCAAAGCCCTTGTAAGGCAGCGTCTTGGTTCGCAGCACCGCGTTTTCGACCGAACGCCGGCCGGCATCGTCATACGGGCAACTGGAATCGACGGTCGCGCTCATCACGTCGCCGCCGGGCGATTGCACGATATGAACCTTGCAGGGGAGCGCAGCTATGTTATCCGGCCTTAACCAGTTCGGCGTGACCGCATTCTGAATGGCCGCTGTGTATTCGTCGGCAAGGTTGCTGTTCTGGCTGTTGTTGCCGGTCTGACGCTGGTCCGCGGGCGGCAGGTCCGGCTGACCGTCATCCTGCGCGTTCTTGAGGTCTTCCAGCTGCTGCTTCGCCTGCTTCGCCTTGTTGTCCAGCTGTTTGGTCTGGGCCGAGGCCGCATCCATCTTGGCGAACAACGCATCGATCTTCTTCTTTTCCTCGGCTTTCTTCTTGGCCGCCTGCGCATCCAGCTCGGCCTGGCGCTGACGCTGCTTCTCTTCCTGCACCTGTTTGGCGTCTTCCGCCTTCTGGGCAGCATCCTCGACCACCCGCTCCTGATCCTTGATGTCAACCTGCTTGGGCGGCGGTGGCAATTCGCTCACCGGCGGCGTCACCGGCGGGGGCGGGGTCGGCGGCGGAATGGTCGGTGGCGGCGGGGTGGAGTCGGGAACGGGCTTGGTCTTGACCGCCTTGGGTGGCGGGCTGCCGGTCCGTCCGATCAAAGTCGCCTCGATGATCGGGCCCTGCAGCTCCAGCGGTTTGGCACAGGTGATCGGGTTCATCCACGCCGGAAGATGCAGCGCGTTGAAGAAATTCTCGTAGCTGGAACACGGCAACACCGCGAGGAACAAAAACCCCACGATGCCGATATGCAGGATGGCGGAAAGTACGACCGCCTTCGGCGTCGCCTTACTTTCGTCCATTGGACGTGCTCTTGCCCTGCACGGGCTGCGCCATCAGGCCCACCTTGGAAACGCCGGCCTGCTGCAGGTCGGCCAGCACCGCGACCACGCCACCGTAATGGCCCTGATCGTCGCCGGCCACCAGCACGTTGACGTCCGGATTGGTGCGCACGAACGCGCCGACCTTGGTCTGCAGAGCGGCCGCGTCCAGCAGCTCCTTTTCGGCACCGGGCAGGGTCAGGAACAGCTGGCCATCCTGTTTCACCGTGACGATGACCGGGTCCTTCTTCTGCTGCAGCGACTTGGCATCGGCCTGCGGCAGGTTCACGTCGACGTTGGACTTCATCATCGGCGTGGTGACCATGAAGATGATCAGCAGCACCAGCATCACGTCGATGTACGGCACCACGTTGATTTCGGATTTGAGCTTGTAGCGCCGCTGGCGGCCGGAGGTTCGCATGGCTGCTCTCCGCTCAGGCGACGTCGTCGGTCTGGATCTGCCGCTGCAGCACCGAGGAGAACTCTTCCTGGAACACGTCGTAACGCGAGGCGATGCGCTCGACCTTGGTGGCGTAGCGGTTGTACGCCCACTGCGCCGGGATCGCCGCGAACAGGCCCATCGCGGTGGCGATCAGCGCCTCGGAGATGTGCGGCGCGACCACCGCGATGGTCACGTCCTTCATGTCGCCCAGGCCCTGGAACGCACCCATGATGCCCCACACGGTGCCGAACAGGCCCACGTACGGGCTGATCGAGCCGACGTTGGCGAGGAACTCCAGGTTGCGCTCGAGCAGGCCGATCTCGCGTGTGCCGGCGACCTGCATCGCGCGCTCGGAGCCTTCGATCACGCTGCGCGTGTCGTGCGTCTTGCGCTGGCGCTGGCGGGCGAATTCGCGGAAGCCCGACTCGAAGATGTTCTCGATGCCGCCAGTGCCGCCGTGGCGGTTGCTGACCTCGCGGAACAGCTGGGCCAGGTCGCCGCCGGACCAGAAGCGCTCCTCGAACTCCTCGGCATTCTCCATCGCCGCCTTGGTCTGCGAGTACTTGCGCACGATGATGACCCAGGACAGGAACGAGAACACCAGCAGGATCAGCAGCACCAGCTTTACCGGCACGCTCGAATCCGCGATCAGCGTGAAAATGTTCAGTCCACCGTTCATTGCTTGCAGGTTCTCCGCCTATCGGCTTGGGTTGTCTTGAGGTGCGGGTTGCGGGATCAGGTCGGCCGGAATCGGCGCCGGCCGCATGCGCTGGAGATCGACGCAAGCCACCCGCACGCTGGCGCGGATCAGGCAGCTGCCGTCGTTCTTCGTGATCGTCTGGGTGAACAGGATACTGGCTGCGCGCCGTTCTTTGACTTCGACCGTTACCGACAGTTCATCATCCAGCAGGGCAGGCTTGAGGAAGTCGATGTGCATGTCGCGCACCATGAAGGCCAGCCCGGTGGCCTGCTTGAAGGCCATCTGGTCGACGCCGAGCGCGCGCATCCACTCGCTGCGGGCGCGCTCCATGAAGCGCAGGTAGCCGGCGTGGTAGACCACCCCGCCGGCGTCGGTGTCTTCCCAGTAGACCCTGACCTTCCAGCGGAAGGGCGTCGTGGAAGCGGATTCAGGCATCCCCGACTCCCGCATCGAACAGGTCGGCAGCCTGCGCCTGCCGCGGCGGCGGGGTCAGCCCCAGGTGGCGCCAGCCTTTGGCGCTGACCATGCGCCCGCGGGCGGTGCGCACCAGGTAACCTTGCTGGATCAGGTACGGCTCGACCACGTCCTCCAGCGTGCCACGGTCCTCGCTCAGCGCGGCGGCCAGCGACTCCACCCCGACCGGGCCGCCGTCGAAGTTCTCGATGATCAGCCCGAGCAGGCGCCGGTCCAGTTCGTCGAAACCCTGCGGGTCGATCTTCAGCATGTCCAGCGCGGCTTGCGCCGCGGCCAGGGTGATCTCGCCGCCGGCGCGCACCTCGGCGTAGTCGCGCACCCGGCGCAGCAGGCGGTTGGCGATGCGCGGCGTGCCGCGCGAGCGGCGGGCGATCTCCTGCGCCCCTTCCGGCGCACAGGTGATGCCGAGAATTTTCGCCGCCCGGCGCACGATCGCGGTCAGTTCGTCGGTGGTGTAGAACTCCAGCCGCTGCACGATGCCGAAGCGGTCGCGCAAGGGCGCGGTGAGCATGCCGGCGCGGGTGGTGGCGCCGATCAGGGTGAACGGCGGCAGGTCCAGCTTGATCGAGCGCGCGGCCGGGCCCTCGCCGATCATGATGTCGATCTGGAAGTCTTCCATCGCCGGATACAGCACTTCCTCGACCACCGGCGACAGCCGATGGATCTCGTCGACGAACAGCACGTCGTTCGCCTCCAGGTTGGTCAGCAGCGCGGCCAGGTCGCCGGCGCGCTCCAGCACCGGGCCGGAAGTGGAACGCAGGTTGACCCCCAGTTCGTTGGCGATCACGTGGCTGAGCGTGGTCTTGCCCAGCCCCGGCGGGCCGAAGATCAGCACGTGGTCCAGCGCCCCGCCCCGCTTCCTGGCCGCCTCGATGTAGATCGACAGCTGCTCGCGCACCGCCTGCTGGCCCAGATACTCGGCCAGCCGCTTCGGCCGGATGGTGGCTTCCAGCGCCTCGTCGTCGAGCTGGGCAGCGGCGGTGATGATGCGGTGGTCGGTCATGCCGGCATTATGGCGGCTTGCGTGGGTGAAATGGAGTGGAAATCAGGAGCGGGAGCCGCCGCTCCCATGAGCCAAGGAAGTACTTTCCGGCACTTCTTTGGCTCGCCACGGTGGAGATCCGATCCGCTGCGCGGATCAGATCTCCACTTGCGCCCCCAGCTCGATCAGCCGGTTGCCGGGGATCTGGAAGAACGCGGTGGCCGGCATCGCGTTGCGCGACAGGAACGCGAACAGCTTGTCGCGCCACAGCGCCATGCCGGGTCGGCGCGCGTCGGCCACGATGGTTTCGCGCGACAGGAAGAAGGTAGTGTCCATCATGTCGAAGCCGAGGCCCTCCCGTGTGCACCGGGTCAGCGCCAGCGGGATGTTCGGATCCTCGGCGAAGCCGAAACGCAGCTCCAGTCCGAAGAAGTTGCCCGCCATAGGCGTGATCGCGATGCGCTCGTCGGCTTCGGCCACCGGCGTTTCCAGCGTCTCCACCGTCAGCAGCACGTTGCGCTCGTGCAGCACCTTGTTGTGCTTGAGGTTGTGCAGCAGCGCATGCGGCACGGCGTGCTGGTTCGCGGTGAGGAAGATCGCCGTGCCCGGCACGCGCAGCGGCGGGTGGTCGGCGATGTTCTCGATGAACGGCGCCAGCGCCAGCCCGCCCTGCTTGATCTCGCGCACCACCAGCTCGCGACCGCGGCGCCAGGTCGTCATCACGCTGAATAGCACCACGCCCAGCACCAGCGGGAACCAGCCGCCATGCGCCACCTTCAGCAGGTTCGCGCCGAAGAACGCCAGGTCGATGATCAGGAACAGCACGCCGACCAGCACCACCGTCAGCCAGCTCCAGTGCCAGCGCTTGCGCGCCACCACCAGCGCCAGCAGCGTGGTCATGGTCATGGTGCCGGTCACCGCGATGCCGTAGGCGGCACCCAGGTTGTCCGAGCTGCGGAAGCCGAGCACCGCCAGGATCACCAGCACCATCAGCATGCGGTTGACCCACGGCACGAAAATTTGCCCGGACATCTCGCGCGAGGTGTGCACCACCGCCAGCCGCGGCGAATAACCCAACGACATCGCCTCGCGGGTCATCGAGAACGCGCCGGAGATCACCGCCTGCGACGCGATCACCGCCGCGGCGGCCGACAGCACGATCATCGGATACAGCAGCGGCGGCGGCACCATCAGGTAGAACGGACTGGAGATCGCCAGCGGGTCGCCCAGCAGCAGCGCGCCCTGGCCGAAGTAATTGAGCAGCAGCGCCGGCAGCACGAAGCCGAACCAGGCCAGCCGGATGGGCTTCTTGCCGAAGTGGCCCATGTCCGCGTACAGCGCCTCGGCGCCGGTCAGCGCCAGCACCACGCCGCCGAGGGCGATGAACGAGGTATCACCGTGGCTGATGAAGAAACGTACCGCATGCAGCGGGTTGACCGCATACAGCACCTGCGGGTTGGCGATGATCTGGCGCACGCCGAGTACCGCCAGCACCACGAACCACAGCGTCATCACCGGTGCGAACGCCCTGCCGACCTTGTGCGTGCCGTGCCGCTGCACCGCGAACATGCCCAGCAAAATCGCCAGCGCGACCCACACCACGTACTTGCCCAGGCCGGGCGCGGCCACCTGCAAGCCCTCGACCGCGCCGAGCACCGAGATCGCCGGGGTGATCACGCCGTCGCCGTAGAACAACGCCGCGCCGAAGATGCCGAAGCCCGCCAGCACCCAGCGCGCGCGCGCCGAGCCGCTCATCGAGCGCTGCGCCAGCGCCATCAGCGCCATGATGCCGCCCTCGCCCTTGTTGTCCGCGCGCATCACGAAGGTCACGTACTTCAGCGACACCACGATGATCAGCGCCCAGAACACCAGCGACAGCACGCCCAATACCGCCGGCGCGGTCGGCGTCATGCCGTGCGTGCCGAGGGTTTCCTTCATGGTGTACAACGGGCTGGTGCCGATGTCGCCGAACACCACGCCGATCGCGCCCAGTGCCAGCGTCCGCAACCGGCGCCGGGTCTCCGTCGGCGATTCGTCCTGCATGGTGTGCTGTCCCACGATCAGCTCCCGAGTGCGGCGCGCAGCGCCTTGCGGATGATGGCTTCGGCATCGTCGCCCTCGGCGGCGACCTTCTGCACCAGCCGGCTCACCTCGACCGGCTTGTAGCCCAGCTGTTGCAGCGCCACGGTCGCTTCGCCAGCGGCATCCAGCGGCGCACCCGCCGCATGCAGCGTGGCACCGGGCATGCCGGACATGCCATCGAGACGATCGCGCAGTTCCACCACGATGCGCTCGGCGGTCTTCTTGCCGATGCCGGGGATCTTGGTCAGCGCGACCACGTCGCCGGCCTGCACCAGTCGCGCGAAGTGGTCGGTGGACACGCCGGACAGCACCGCCAGCGCGATCTTCGCGCCGATCCCGCTGACCTTCAGCAGGTTGCGGAACAGCGTGCGCTCGGCTTCGTGCAGGAAGCCGTACAGCGTGATGCTGTCTTCCTTCACCGCATGATGGATGAGCAGGACCACTTCCCTGCCGAGGCCCGGCAGGTCGTAGATCGTCGACATCGGCGCCTCGACCTCGTAGCCGATACCGCCAACCTCGACCAGCAGCGACGGCGGCTGCTTGCTTATCAGGATGCCGCGCAGGCGCCCGATCACCGGCGTCGCCCTCGTGCCTTGTGCATCGCCGGCGCCTTCACCGGCGTCGCCTCCAGGCCGTGCGCGGAATGCCGACGCGGGCCAGGCTGGCACGGGTGTGCGCGTGCGTCACCGCCACCGCCAGCGCATCGGCGGCATCGGCCTGCAGCGGCCCCTTGAGGCCGAGCAGCACGCCGATCATGTGCTGTACCTGGGTCTTGTCCCCGCGACCGCTGCCGACCACGGACTGCTTCACTTCGGTTGCTGCGTATTCGTGCACCACGATCCCCTGGCTGACCACCGCGCAAATGGCGGCGCCGCGCGCCTGTCCAAGCTTCAATGCCGAATCCGGGTTGCGCGCCATGAACACGCGCTCGATCCCGCACTCGGTCGGCTGGTGGGTCGCGATGATGTCACACAGTTCGTCAAAGATACGTTTCAGGCGCAACGGGAAGGTGGCCTCGCCGGCCACCGCCAGCGCGCCGTGGAAGACGTGGCTGAGCTTGCCCGCGTCGTCCACGTCGATGATGCCCACGCCGGTGCGTTGGCTGCCGGGATCGATGCCGATGATGCGAGTCATCACGAGGCGATGCGAAGGCGCGCGGCCTTCGACTTATTCGGCAGTCCCGGCGGGCAGCAAGGCGTTGTGCGACACCTCGCTCACGTCGTCCAGCGCGTCGAGCTTCTCGAGCAGGTCGAGCAGCTGTTCCAGCGCTTCCTCCGGCACCTCGACGCGGTTGTTCGGGCGCATCATCACGCCGGCGTGCTGGGCGCTCAGCCCGGCAGCGATCAGCCCTTGCTGCACTGCCTCGAAGCTCTCCGGCGTGCACAGCACGATACTTTCGCCGTGTTCGTTGAGCACGTCGTCGGCGCCGGCTTCCAGCGCCGCTTCCAGCACCTTTTCCTCGGCTGCCGCGTCGCCGCCGGTGGCGAACACCAGTTCGCCGCAACGGGTGAACTGGAACGCCACCGAACCGGAGGTGCCGAGATTGCCGCCATGCTTGGTCAGCACATAGCGCACGTCAGCCACGGTGCGGGTGGGGTTGTCGGTGAAGCTTTCGATGATCAGGGCGATGCCGGCCGGACCGTAGCCTTCGTAGCGCAGCTCCTGCATGTCGGCGCCGCCATCGGCGCCGGAGCCGCGCTTGATCGCGCGCTCGATGGTGTCCTTGGTCATGTTCGCCGACAAGGCCTTGTCGATCGCCGCACGCAGGCGCGGATTACCACCAGGGTCGGCGACGCCGGAACGCGTGGCGACGGTGATCTCGCGGATCAGCTTGGTGAACACCTTGGCGCGCTTGGCGTCTTCGGCGTTCTTGCGACCTTCGATGGACGGGCCTCTACCCATGACGATTCCTGCACGAAGCGATTGGACAAGCGGTCAATTTTACCTGAATTCGCCCTGCGTGCCGGTTGCGCCGCCCCGCCGTACCGCGACATGACGCCTCAGGGCGCTGCCGGCGGAAACCGGCCGTGATGCAGGAATTCCGCCACCAGCCGCGCCACCTCCTGCGAGAACAGCAGCCCGGTGTGGTTCGCCTCGACCACGCGGTGCGCGGTTACCCCTGCCAGGCGGGTTTCCTCCACTGCCACCGTGCCGTCGTGCGCGCCGGCGAAATGGCCGAGCATGGCGCCCAGGCCGAGCGGCAGGCGTCCGGCGACCACGCCGACCTCGCGCGGCCCGTCCCAGCGCTCGAAGCCCTGCTCCAGCAGCTCACGGTTGTGCCCCAGCAGCACTTCGCCGCCGCGCCCCCAGGCGGCGAAACCCCGCGCCGCAGCGCTGCCCTTCAGCGGCGAACCCAGGCAGACGATGCGGCCCGGCGGCGGACTGCCGTCGAGGCAGGCGCGCAGGGCCAGCAGGCCGCCCAGGCTGTGGCCAACCAGGTGTACCGCGTCGGCCTCTCCCGCCAGCGCGGCCATGCGCGCCTGCAACCGTTCCAGGATGCGCTGCTGGGTAGCCGCCACGCTCAGGTAATCGAAGCGGTGCACGCGGAACCCCGACTCGATCAGCCGCCGGTGCAGCATGGACAGCGCGAAACCGCGCATCCACAGGCCGTGCAGCAGGATCACGTGATCGGTCATGGGGCGAAAGCCGGGAATCGGGATGAGTGAATGGGAAATCGCAAAAGCTGGTGAAGTGGCAAGCTCACGGGCGAACGCCTTGAACCCTTCCCTATTCCCTGCTCCCTATTCCTTCACGACCACGTGCAGCTCCTTCAGTTGCGCGTCGCTCACCGGCGACGGCGCGTCGGTCATCAGGTCCTGCGCGCTGGTGGTCTTGGGGAACGCGATCACGTCGCGGATCGACTCGGTGCCGGCCAGCAGCGCCGCGATGCGATCGATGCCGAACGCCAGGCCACCATGCGGCGGCGCGCCGAATTTCAGCGCCTTCAGCAGGAAGCCGAACTTCATCTCGGCCTCCTCCGCGCCGATGCCGAGCAGCTCGAACACCGTGCTCTGCATCTCCGGCCGATGGATGCGGATCGAGCCGCCGCCGATCTCGTTGCCGTTCAACACCATGTCGTAGCCGCGGCTCACCGCATTGTGCGGATCGGCGCGCAGCTGGGCGGCGTCGTCCACCTTCGGTGCGGTGAACGGGTGATGCAAGGCCACGAAGCGCTGCTCTTCCGCGTCGTACTCGAACATCGGGAAGTCGGTGACCCACAGCGGCTTCCAGCTGTCCTCGACCAGGCCGCGATCCTTGCCGACCTTCAGCCGCAGCGCGCCCATGAAGTCGGTGACGGTCTTCCAGTTGCCGGCGCCGAAGAACACGATGTCGCCGCTCTGCGCACCAGTGGCCTTGAGCACGCCATCCAGCGCCGCATCGTCGAGAAACTTCGCCACCGGCGAGTTGATGCCGTCACGGCCCTTGGCCAGATCCTCGACCTTGAGCCAGGCCAGGCCCTTCGCGCCGTAGCGCGAGGCGTACTCAGCCAAGCCGTCGATGTCCTTGCGCGACAGCGTGCTGCCGCCGGGTACGCGCAGCGCGGCGACGCGGCCGTCCGCATCGTTGGCCGGTTCGGCGAACACCTTGAACTCGATGTGCTTCAGTGCGTCGGCCACGTCGACCAGTTCCAGCGCGATGCGCAGGTCCGGCTTGTCCGAGCCGAAGCGACGCATCGCCTCGGCCCAGGTCATGCGCGGGAACGTGGCAGCCAGCTCAACGCCCTGTACCTCGCGAAACACGTGGCGGATCAGCTCCTCCACGAAATCCTGCACGTCCCGTTCCTCGACGAAGGCGAACTCCAGGTCGAGCTGGGTGAACTCCGGCTGGCGGTCGGCGCGCAGGTCCTCGTCGCGGAAGCAGCGGGCGATCTGGTAGTAGCGGTCGAAGCCGGCCACCATCAGGATCTGCTTGAACAGCTGCGGCGACTGCGGCAGCGCGTAGAACTGGCCCGGATGCACGCGGCTGGGCACCAGGTAGTCTCGTGCGCCCTCGGGCGTGGCCTTGGTCAGGATCGGCGTCTCCACATCCTGGAAACCGCGCTCGTCCAGATAGCGGCGCAGCACCTGTACCAGCTTGATGCGCTTGCGCATCATCGCCTGCATCTCGGGGCGGCGCAGGTCGAGGTAGCGGTAGGTCATCCGCATGTCCTCGTTCGGGTTCTCGTGCAGCGCGAACGGCAGGTCCTTCGCGGCGTTGAGCACCTCGACCGTATCGGCCAGCAGCTCGACCGTGCCGGTCTTCAGCTTGTCGTTGACCGACACCCGCGGGCGGATCGTGCCGGTGACGCGCAGGCAGTATTCGTTGCCGATCTCGCCGGCGACCGCAAATGCGGCGGCGTTGTCGCGCTCGATCACCAGCTGGGCCAGCCCCTCGTGGTCGCGCAGGTCGACGAACGCCACGTGCGCCTGCAGGCGGATCTTGTTGACCCAGCCGCACAGGGTGACGGTCTGGCCGATCAGCGCCTCGTCGATGAGGCCGCAGTAATGCGTGCGCATGCGTTGGAACTCCGGCGTCGCCGCGGCGACTTCAGGCAAGGGAAAAGACCGCGAAGTCTACCACTGCCGCGTGTCGCGGCGGGCCGCGCTACCAGCGCCGGTCGACCAGGAACTGGCCGCGGCAGCCGTGCGCCACCCACACCCCGGCGCGGTTCCAGCCCCAGCTGTAGCCCTCGGTGCAGTTCGCGTCGGAGAGCTGCCGGCCCAGCCGCACGCGGCCGTTGCGACCCACGTCGACCTGGCATAGCTGGTACTTCTTCTGGTTGCTGTCGCATTGCAGGCTGATCCGGCGATCCCAGCCGGGGCCGGGCCGCCAGCCGCGGTCGTCGCCGCGGTCGTCGTAACGATCGTCCCGGCGATCGCCCCAGGCGTCGTCGTCGCGATCGCCGGGACGGCCGTCGTAACGGCCGCGATCACGGTCGCCGTAGGCGTAGCCATCGCGGTCGGCCGGACCAAACAGGCCGCGGCAGCCGCGATCGACCCACAGCGTGCCCTGGTCCATGCCCCAGCTCTCGCCGCGGATGCAGGCGCCCTTCGACTCCTGCTTGTACAGCTCGACATACCGCCACGGCACCGCGCAGCGAGCGTAGTGGCCGTCGCTGCTCACGCAGCGTACCGGCGCGTCCGACTGCGCCTGCACCGGCGAGGCCACTCCCAGCAGGCCGCCCGCCAGTCCCGCCACGATGACCCCGACCATCCATCCGCCGATTGTGCGCATCTCCTCGCCTCCTCCACCCATGCCGACCCCGGCGCCTCGCCGTGGCCTTTCGGAATCAGCATAGCCTGCGCCGGAATACGGCAACCGGCCGGGCGTTCCACCGGTTCAGCTGGCGCTGCTTCCGGAGTCACCGGAGGCCGGCGCCGGGGCCGCCGCGGGGGCAGCCGCCGTGCCGGACTGGCCGGCGTCGCCAGCCAGGTTGTGCTTCTTCTCGCCGTTCTTCTTGAAGTCGGTCTCGTACCAGCCGCTGCCGGCGAGTCGGAACGACGGCGCGCTGACCATCCGCCGCAGGTGCGGCGCATCGCAGGCGGGACAGACGGTGGGATCGGTATCGGACAACTTCTGCAGGCGGTCGAAGCGATGGCCGCAATGGCTGCATTCGAATTCGTAGATGGGCATGGAGACTCCGGGCACGCCGGCCATCGCGGGGCCGGCAACAGGCCATTATCGGCGTGCGCGGCCGGATTTCAACGTCCCGGTTGGGTCATGGCGACGCCTGGATCTCAGTAGTAGCCTGCAAGCGAGGAGCAGTGCAGGAGCCAGGCCGCCATCAGCTGCCTGCCGAGCGGGATGGACGCGTCAACAAGCGTATGGACGTCTATACGTCTATTGACGACCAATGCGATATGCCACTAACCTGCGGATGTTGCGCCGCAGCACCCCATTATCTGGAGAGTCCCCATGAGCAAACGTCCCGACCCGATCGTTTCGGTATGGCTTCCTGCCGCGGTGCTGCTGGCGCTGGCCGGCAACGTCGCCGCACAGGAAGCCACCACGCCACCGCCGGCCAAGGCCAAGGAGCTCAGCGCGGTGATCGTCACCGGAACCCGTGCCGGCAACCGGACGGAAAGCAGCTCGCTGACCCCGATTGACGTGGTTTCGGCCAAGGTGCTGCAGCAGACCGGCACCAACGACCTGCCCACCGCACTGGCGCGCATCATCCCCTCGCTGAATTTCCCGCGCCCCGCCGCCGCCGACACGGCGGACACGCAGCGCCCGGCGCAATTGCGCGGGCTGTCGCCGGATCAGGTGCTGGTACTGGTGAACGGCAAGCGCTGGCATCCCGGCGCGATCCTGTTGAACAACGGCGTGATCGGCCGGGGTTCGCAATCGGTGGATCTCAATACCATCCCGATGTCGGCGATCGACCATATCGAGGTCCTGCGTGACGGCGCCTCGGCGCAGTACGGCTCCGACGCCATCGCCGGCGTCATCAACGTGATCCTGAAGAAGGGCGCGAAGGGCGGCGACGTCGAGCTCAGCGGCGGCCAGTACTCCGCGGGCGATGGCCGGCAGTGGCAGGGTTCGGCCAACTTCGGCATCCCCCTGAACAACGACAAGGGCTGGCTGCGCTTCACCGTGCAAAGCGGCAACCAGGACCACACCAATCGCGCCCAACCGGACCAACGCCCCGGCTTCCCCGGTCTTGGCGTGAACTTCCGCCAGGGCGACCCCTCGGTGCATGACACCAACCTGCTGCTCAACGCGCAGTACGACATCACGCCGAATGTGCAGTTCTACGCGTTCGGCCACTATGGCCGCCGCCAGAGCACATCGCCGGCATTCTTCCGCTACGGCACCAATTCGCCGAAGCCGAACAATCCACTGATAGGTCTGGTCTATCCCGACGGCTTCCTGCCGCTTGAGCACGCCGACTCCACTGACCAGTCCCTCGTTGCAGGCCTGCGCGGCGAGGTCAGCGGCTGGCGCTGGGACCTCAGCGGCAACTTCGGTCGCAACCGGGTCTCCTACGAGACGCGGCACAGCCTCAACTATGCCTACCTGCACGACTTCGGCAGCACGCCGAGCGTGTTCAGCGACGGCATCCTCAGCGCCAAGCAGCAAAGCCTCGACCTCGACATCGCCAAGGATGTCGCCGTCGGCTGGCTGCCCAACCCCGTCACCGTGGCATTCGGCGCGCAATACCTGCGCCAGACTTACGGTATCCAGGCCGGCTCGCTGCCGTCCTGGTACGTCGGCACGTCCGGCGTCTCGGGTGGCGCGCAGGGGTTTGCCGGCTGGCAACCGTCCAACGCGATTGATGCCTCGCGCCAGGACGTGGCCGAATACCTCGATCTGGAAACCAACCTGACCGACAAACTCGGCGTCGCCGCGGCGGTGCGGCACGAGCACTACAACGATTTCGGCAACACCACCTCGGGATCACTGGCCGCCCGCTTCGACTTCACCGACACCTTCGCCATCCGCGGCAGCGCCTCGACCGGCTTCCGGGCGCCATCCCTGGGTCAGGAATATTTTTCGCAGACATCCTCGCTGTTCTTCGCCAACGGCAACTCGGCCGGCCTGCCTGCAGGCATCTACAACGCGGGACTGGTGCCCGTCGGCAGCCAGATCGCGCAACTGCTCGGCTCCGAAGCGCTGAAGCCGGAGAAGTCGAGGAACTTCACCCTGGGCACGGTCTGGAATCCCACTGATGCGCTGACCCTCAGCGTGGACCTCTACCAGATCAGGATCCAGAACCGCATCGCCCTGTCCGGCGCGATCTCGACCACCACGCCGGCCGTGGTGAACTACCTGGCGGCCAATGGCATCGGCAACCTCAACTTCCGCAGCATCAATTACTTCACCAATGCGGCGGACACGCGCACGCGCGGCATCGATATCGTGGGCACCTATCTGGCCGACCTCGGCAGTGCGGGCACCCTCGCCACCACGCTGAGCGCCAACTACAACCAGAACATCGTCACGGACGTAAAACCGAACCCGGCGGTGCTGAACAACCTCGGCGTCAATTTCGTTCGCCTGAACCGCCAGGACATCAAGGGCTACCTGGCCAATTCGACTCCGCGCAGCAAGCTCATCCTCAGCGAGCAGTACAACGTCGGGAACTGGGGAGTGACGGGCACGCTGACCCGCTATGGCCGTTACACGAATTACGTCAGCAGCCTGGCCAGCTACAACGTCGCAACCGGCGTCGTCGACCAGACCTTCACGCCCAAGTGGATCCTTGACCTGGCGGTGAACTACAAGCTGAGCGACTGGACTTTCACCGTGGGGGCGGACGACGCACTCAACGTGCATCCGGACAAGAACATTCCCAACAACACCAACAACGGCACGCTGCCGTACTCGACGTTCTCCCCGTTCGGCTACAACGGTGCCTACGTCTACGGCAAGGTGCGCTACAGCTGGCAGTAACGGGCCCGGCACCGCCCTGGCAACACGCAAAAGCCCCGGCTCGACCGTGGCTTTTGTATGTTGCCGGCCGCGAGGCCGGGGCTACGAGCAGAAGGAACAGCAGCGGCACTAGGGCAGCAAGGTGACCCGCTCGACCTCGACTGACTGCCGGAGTTGGGCGAGCGGTCAGGCCGGGACCAGCCTGACCATCCAGAGCGGGTGTCGTCCGGGGACACCCGCTGCACGGACTACCTCACGCCTTGCGGAACACCAGCTGCCCGCCCTCGGCGGCCACCCTCACCGTGTCGCCCGACTGGAAGCGGCCTTCCAGGATCTGCCTCGCCAGCGGATTCTCCAGCTGTTGCTGGATCGCCCGCTTCAGCGGCCGCGCGCCGTAGACCGGATCGAAACCGACGTTGCCGAGCAGGGTCAGCGCATCGTCGCCCACGTCCAGCTTGAGCTGACGCTCGGCCAGGCGCTTTTCCAGGTATTCGAGCTGGATCTTCGCGATGGCGCGGATCTGGCTCTTGTCCAGCGGACGGAACACCACGATCTCGTCGAGACGGTTGATGAACTCCGGGCGGAAGTGCGCCTGCACCACGCCCATGACCGAGGCCTTCATCTGGGTGTACTGCTCCTCCGCATCGCCGCCGTTTTCCGAGGCATCCTGGATCATCTGCGAGCCCAGGTTCGAAGTCATCACGATGACGGTGTTGCGGAAGTCCACGGTGCGGCCCTGGCCGTCGGTAAGGCGGCCGTCGTCCAGCACCTGCAGCAGGATGTTGAACACGTCCGGATGCGCCTTCTCCACCTCGTCCAGCAGGATCACGCTGTACGGCCGGCGGCGCACGGCTTCGGTCAGGTAGCCGCCTTCCTCGTAACCGACGTAGCCGGGAGGTGCACCGACCAGGCGCGAGACGGAATGCTTCTCCATGAACTCGCTCATGTCGATACGCACCATCGCGTCGGTGGTGTCGAACATGAACTCGGCCAGCGCCTTGCACAGCTCGGTCTTGCCCACGCCGGTGGGGCCGAGGAACAAGAACGAGCCGTTCGGCCGGTTCGGGTCAGACAAGCCGGCACGCGAGCGACGGATCGCATCGGACACCGCGTGCACCGCCTCATCCTGGCCGACCACGCGCTTGTGCAGTTCATCCTCCATGTGCAGCAGCTTGTCGCGCTCGCCCTCAAGCATCTTGCTGACCGGGATGCCGGTCCAGCGGCTGACCACCTCGGCGATTTCCTCGGCGGTGACCTTGGTCTGCACCAGCTTGAAGTCCTGCGTCTCGGCGGCCTGCGCCGCGGCGAGCTGCTTCTCCAGCGCCGGCAGCTTGCCGTACTGGAGCTCGCTCATCTTGGCGTAGTCCTGCCGGCGCTGGGCGGCCTCCAGTTCCTGGTGCGCCTGCTCGATCTGCTCCTTGACCTTGGTCGTGCCCTGCAGCGCGGCCTTCTCCGATTTCCAGATCTCATTCAAGTCGGAGAACTCGCGTTCGAGTTTCTCGATGTCGGCTTCCAGGTCGGCCAGGCGCTGCTTCGATTCGCTGTCCTTTTCCTTCTTCAGCATCTCGCGCTGGATCTTCAGCTGGATCAACCGCCGCTCCAGCCGATCGAGTTCTTCCGGCTTGGAGTCGATCTCCATGCGGATGCGCGAGGCAGCCTCGTCCATCAGGTCGATCGCCTTGTCCGGCAGCTGGCGGTCGGCGATGTAGCGATGCGACAGCGTGGCCGCGGCGACGATCGCCGGGTCGGTGATCTCCACGCCGTGATGCACGGCGTAGCGTTCTTTCAGGCCGCGCAGGATGGCGATGGTGTCCTCGACGGAAGGCTCGCCCACGAACACTTTCTGGAAGCGCCGCTCCAGCGCGGCGTCCTTCTCGATGTACTTGCGGTATTCGTCCAGGGTGGTAGCGCCGATGCAGTGCAGCTCGCCACGGGCCAGCGCCGGCTTGAGCATGTTGCCGGCGTCCATCGAGCCCTCGCCCTTGCCGGCGCCGACCATGGTGTGCAGCTCGTCGATGAACAGGATCACCCGGCCTTCCTGCTTCGAAAGATCGCTGAGCACCGCTTTCAGGCGCTCCTCGAACTCACCGCGGAATTTCGCGCCGGCGATCAGCGCGCCCATATCCAGCGCCAGCACGCGGCGGTCACGCAGGCCCTCGGGCACTTCGCCCTTGATGATGCGCTGGGCCAGCCCCTCGACGATCGCGGTCTTGCCCACGCCGGGCTCGCCGATCAGCACCGGGTTGTTCTTGGTGCGCCGCTGCAGCACCTGGATGGTGCGGCGAATCTCCTCGTCGCGGCCGATCACCGGATCGAGCTTGTTGCGCTCGGCACGCTCGGTGAGGTCGATGCAGTATTTCTCCAGCGCCTGGCGCTGTTCCTCGGCGTTCTCACTCTGCACCTTTTCGCCGCCACGCAGCTTGTCGATGGCCGCTTCAAGATTGGCCTTGTTCGCGCCGGCCGCCTTCAGCGCCGCGCCCAGCTCACCCTTGTCGTCCAGCGCCGCCAGCACGAACAGTTCGCTGGCGATGAACTGGTCGCCGCGCTGCTGCGCCAGCTTGTCGGTGAGGTTGAGCAGGCGGTTGAGGTCGTTGCCCAGGTTGATATTCCCTTCCTGTCCGCTGACCTTCGGCAAGCGCTCCAGCAGGTCGTTGACGCGCTGGGTCAGCAGCGGCACGTTGACCTGGGCCTGGGTCAGCAGCGGCGCGGTCGAGCCGCCCTGCTGGCCGAGCAGCGCGGCCATCACGTGTGCCGGTTCGAGCATGTTGTGGTCGCGGCCCACGGCCAGCGACTGCGCGTCAGCCAGCGCCTGCTGGAAACGCGAGGTGAGCTTGTCCATCCGCATCGCAATGATCCCCGCAAGAGATGAATGGTTCTGGCGGGCCACGCCGCCACTGCCCGCTTAAATGCGGACTGTGGCAGGTGATTCAAGCAAGCGGCGTGAAAGGCCGGGCCGGTCGGGGCAGCAACGGAAAATCAGGCGTGGTCCAGCCACACCAGGCTGGCGAAGCGGCCGCTGCGGGCGCCGTCGCGTCGGTAGGAATAGAAGCGCGGATCGGCCAGCGTGTCGAAACCGCCGCCATGGATACGCTGAATGCCGGCAGCCTGCAGCCGGCGCCGCGCCAGGGCGGCGAGGTCACACAGCCAGTGTCCGGCACGGGTGGCCACGAAGCAGTCCGCGGCACCGGCATCGGCTGCCACGAAGGCGCTGCGCACCTCCTCACCCACCTCGTAGGAAGCCGCGCCGATGCACGGCCCCAGCCATGCCAGCAGGCGCGCCGGCGGAGTTTGCAGCTGGGTCAGCGTGGCCTCCAGTACGCCGGCGGCCAGCCCGCGCCAGCCCGCGTGGGCCGCGCCGATCTCGCTGCCGTCGTCGGCACAGAACAGCACCGGCAGGCAGTCGGCGGTGAGAATGGCCAGCACCGTGCCGGGAATGTGCGACACCACCGCATCCGCCTGCGGCTCGTCCGCGCTGGGCAGCGGCCCCAGTTCGGCCACGCCGGTGCCATGCACCTGGCGCAGCCAGCGCGGTACCGACGGCAGCCGCAACGCCTGCTGCAGCGCGCTGCGGTTGGACTGCACCACGTCGACGTCGTCGCCGCTGCGCAGGCCGAGGTTGAAACGATCGAACGGCTGCGCCGAGATGCCCGGCCCCTGCCGCGTGGTGATCGCCGCGTGGACCCGGGCCGGGGCCGGCCAGTCGGGAAAGATCCAGGTATCGGTCATTTTCTCGGGATTCGGGATTCGGGATTGGGGATTGGGGATTCGGAAAGCATCGCACAAGCACCGGCGGCGTTCCTTGGCGCCTGCCCTCAGTAGTGATCCGAACCGTGTTCAGCCAGATCCGCGCGCAACGCCTCGATCAGCGCCTGCTGGTCGGCCGGCCGCTGCGCTTCGAACGACAGCGCCTCGCCGGTGGCCGGGTGGATGAACGACAGCTTTTCGGCGTGCAGCGCCTGCCGGCGGAAACCACGCAGGGTGGCAGCCAGTTCCGCGGTGGCGCCCTTGGGCAGCTTCAGGCCACCGCCGTACAACGGGTCGCCCACCAGCGGGTGGCCGATATGGGTCAGGTGCACGCGGATCTGGTGGGTGCGACCGGTCTCCAGCTGGCACTGCAGCAGGCTGTGCGCCCGGAAACGCTCGCGCAGGCGGTAATGGGTCACCGCGCGCTTGCCGTCTTCCTCGTCGCGCACCGCCTGGCGCAGGCGGTCGCCCATGCTGCGGCCGATCGGCGCATCCACCGTGCCGCCGGCCACCAGCGTGCCCAGCACCACCGCCTCGTACTGGCGCTCCACTTCGTGGCGCGACAGCAGGTCGACCAGCGCGGTGTACGTCGGCAGCGTCCGCGCCACCACCATCAGGCCGGAGGTGTCCTTGTCCAGCCGGTGCACGATGCCGGCCCGCGGCAGCTCGGCCAGCTTCGGGTCGTGGTGCAGCAGCGCGTTCAGCAGGGTGCCGGCCGGGTTGCCGGCGCCGGGGTGGACGACCAGCCCGGCCGGCTTGTTCAGCACCAGCAGGTGCGCGTCCTCGTGCACCACGTTCAGCGCGATGTCCTCCGGCGCGCTGGACACCTCGTTTTCCAGCTCGACCTGCAGGCAGACCTGCTCGCCGCCCCGCAGCAGCTGCCGCGGCGGCGCCTGCACGCCGTCCAGGGTCACCGCGCCGGACTTGATCCAGCCGCTGAGCCGCGAACGCGAATAATCGGGGAACATCTCGGCCAGCGCCTGGTCGAACCTGCGTCCCGCCGCGGCCCGCGGCACCTCCGCCTCGTGCCGGATCGTGGTCATGCCGGCCTCCGCGGGCGGTGGCCGGTTTCGGCTATCATGCCTTTTCGCTCAAACATCCGAATTCTTTCCTTATGCGCCCAACAATCGACTCGCCCAAGCTGCCGATGCCCAAATTGCCCGTTCTGAAAGTGCTTGTGGTGCTGGCGCTCGTCACGTCGATGAGCGCATGTTCGATGTTCAAGTCGAAAAAGGACACCATCGACACGATGCCGCTGGTCGCGCTGTATGACAACGCGCACGACTCGCTGCAAAACGCCGACTATGCGGCCGCCAGCAAGGCCTACCAGCGCCTGATCGCGCGTTTCCCGTCGGGCGAATACAACGAGCAGGCCCAACTCGAGCTGGCCTATGCACAGTACAAGGACAACCAGCCGGATGATGCCTTGTCGACCGTGAACCGCTTCATCAAGACCTATCCGACCAACAAGCATGTCGATTATGCCTATTACCTGCGCGGCCTGATCAATTTTGATCGCACCAGCGGCGTGATCGAGCGCTACATCAACCGCGAAGGCTCGCAGGCGCGCCGCGACCAGGGCTACAACCTGCAGTCGTTCGACGACTTCTCCGAGCTGTCGCGCCGCTTCCCGGACAGCGCCTACACCGCCGACGCGCGCCAGCGCATGATCTACCTGCGCAACATCCTGGCCCAGTACGAGATCAACGTGGCCGAGTTCTACCTGCGCAACAAGGCCTATGTCGCTGCCGCCGACCGCGCGCAGTACGTGATCGAGCACTACCAGCAGGCTCCGCAGACCGGCGACGCGCTGGCCATCCTCACCCGCAGCTACCTGGCGCTTGACCAGAAGACCCTGGCCGACCAGAGCCGCCAGGTGCTGGCGCTGAACTACCCGAACCACCCGTACCTGAGCGATGCCAGGTGGCCGCATGCGCCGTCCACGCTGCGCAAGATGGTGCCGTTCTCGGGGCACCACTGAGCCCACGCGTCGCATGACGGAAAAGGCCGGCGAGTGATCGTCGGCCTTTTCTGTGGCGACTCAACGCCAGCCGGAAGTGATGGGATAGCGTCTTTCGCGGCCGAATGCGCGGGTGGTCACGCGCGGCCCCGGCGCCGACTGCCGGCGCTTGAACTCGTTCAGCAGCACCAGCCGCACCACGCGGCGCACCACGTCGGCAGGGAAACCCTGCGCCACGATCTCCGCCTGCGACTGCTCACGCTCGATGAAGCGTTCGAGGATCGCGTCCAGCTCGTCATACGGCGGCAGCGAATCCTGATCGGTCTGGTTGTCGCGCAGTTCGGCCGAAGGCGGGCGGTCGATCACCGCCGGCGGAATCGGTTCGGCTTCGCCGGCACGCACTGCCTGTGCATTGCGCCAGCGCGCCAGCTGGTACACCACGGTCTTGTAGACATCCTTCAGCGGCGCATAGGCGCCGCACATGTCGCCGTACAGCGTGCAATAGCCGACCGCCATCTCGCTCTTGTTGCCGGTCGCCAGCAGCAGCCGGCCATGCTTGTTGGACAGTGCCATCAGCATCGTGCCGCGGGTGCGCGACTGCAGGTTTTCCTCGGTGGTGTCGGCTGCCTTGCCGGCGAACGTCGGGGTCAGCGCCGCCACGAACGACTGGCAGGTCGGCTCGATGTCGATCACGTGGTAATCCACGCCCAGCCGTTCCGCCTGGGCGCGCGCGCCGTCCAGCGACAACTGCGAGGTGTAGCGGGTGGGCATCATCACCGCGGTGACCCGCTGCGCGCCCAGCGCATCGACCGCCAGCGCCAGCGTCAGCGCAGAGTCGATGCCGCCGGACAGGCCCAGCAGCACGCCGCCGAAGCCGTTCTTGTCGATGTAGTCGCGGGTGCCGCGCACCAGCGCGGCGTACAGCGTCGCCTCCAGCGAGGCGTCGGCGGCGACCGGCCAGTCCTGCGCCGACAAGCTGTGCGTGGCCGGATCGAACTCGGCCCACAGCAGCGCATCGACGAAGGCCGGCGCACGCGCGGCGATCGCGCCATCGCCGTTCACCAGCAGCGAGCCGCCGTCGTAGACCACCTCGTCCTGCCCGCCGACCAGGTTGAGGTAGGCGAGCGCGCAGCCGGTTTCGCGCGCCCGTGCCTGCAGCACGGTCTCGCGCTCGGCCTGTTTCGCGCCGTCCCACGGCGAGGCGTTGATCACCAGCAGCAGTTCCGCGCCCGCGGCCGCGGCCTGCGCGGCGGGCTCCGGCTGCCACACGTCCTCACAGATCAGAAACCCCACCCGCACCCCGTCGACCACCGCGGTGGTCGACTCGTGGCCAGGGCGGAAATAGCGCTTGTCGTCGAAGACGCCATAGTTCGGCAACACCTGCTTGTGCGCGGTGCAGTCCACCCGGCCGTCGCGCAGCAGGCTGGCCGCGTTGAACACCTCGCCCTCGCTGTGCGGATGGCCGAGCAGGGCCGCGACACCGTCGGTCGCCGCCGCCAGCGCGGCCAGTTCGCTGTCACAGGCGGCCAGGAAGCTCGGCCGCAGCAGCAGGTCTTCCGGCGGGTAGCCGGACAGGGTCAGCTCGGGAAACGCCACCAGTGCGGCGCCGCCGGCGCGCGCCTGCGCGATCAGCTCGCGGGCTTTCGCGGCATTCGCCGCCACCGCACCGACCGGAAAATCGAATTGGGCCAGCGCCATGCGCAGCTTTGCCATGAACTTCCTGCTCCGGAAACGACGAAGGCCGCGACGAATCGCGGCCTTCGTATTTTAGAGCACTACCGGGCTGACTTACTTCATCAGCTTGGCGAGCGTCTTGCCCAGGTCGGCCGGCGACTTCACCGTGGTGACACCGGCCTTCTCCAGCGCGGCGAACTTCGCCGCGGCGGTGCCCTTGCCGCCGGAGATGATCGCACCGGCGTGGCCCATGCGCTTGCCGGCCGGCGCCGAGGCGCCGGCGATGAACGACACCACCGGCTTCTTGACGTATTCGCCGATGAACTCGGCGGCGTCTTCCTCGGCGCTGCCGCCGATCTCGCCGACCATGATGATGCCCTCGGTCTGCGGGTCGTCCTGGAACAACTTCAGGCAGTCGATGAAGTTCAGGCCGTTGATCGGGTCGCCGCCGATGCCGATCACCGTGCTCTGGCCGAGGCCTTCGTTGGTGGTCTGGAACACTGCTTCATAGGTCAGCGTGCCGGAGCGCGAGACCACGCCGACCCTGCCCTTCTGGTGGATGTGACCGGGCATGATGCCGATCTTGCATTCGCCGGGGGTGATGATGCCGGGGCAGTTCGGCCCGATCAGCACGATTTCCGGATGCTGCTGCAGCACGTTCTTCACGCGCAGCATGTCCAGCACCGGGATGCCTTCAGTGATCGCCACGATGGTCTTGATGCCGGCGTCGATCGCTTCAAGGATCGAGTCGGCCGCGAACGGCGGCGGCACGAAGATGACGGAGGCGTCGGCACCGGTTTCCAGCACCGCTTCATCGACCGAGTTGAACACGGGCAGGCCGATATGCTCGGAGCCGCCCTTGCCCGGGGTCACGCCGCCGACGATCTGGGTGCCGTAGTCGAGGCACTGTTGTGCGTGGAAGGTGCCCTGCTGGCCGGTGAAACCCTGCACCAGCACCTTGGTGTTCTTGTTGACGAGTACGCTCATGTTTCGATTGCTCCTCAGGCCTTGGCCGCAGCCACGGCTTTCTGCGCCGCGTCGTTGAGATCATCCGCCGGCGTGATCGCCAGGCCGGAGTTGGCCAGCAGTTCGCGGCCCTGATCGACATTGGTGCCCTGCAGGCGCACCACCACGGGGATCTTCAGGCCCACTTCCTTGACCGCGGCGATGATGCCCTCGGCGATCATGTCGCAGCGGACGATGCCGCCGAAGATGTTGACCAGGATGCAGTTGACCTTGTCCGAGGAGGTGATCAGCTTGAACGCCTCGGTCACCCGCTCCTTGGTGGCGCCACCGCCCACGTCGAGGAAGTTGGCCGGCTCGCCGCCCGCCAGCTTGATCACGTCCATGGTGGCCATGGCCAGGCCGGCGCCGTTGACCATGCAGCCGATGTTGCCGTCCATCGTCACGTAGTTGAGGTTGCTCTGCTGCGCGGCGGCTTCGGCGGCGTCTTCCTGGGTCAGGTCGCGCATCGCGGCCAGGTTCGGGTGACGGTATTCGGCGTTGTCGTCGGAGTTGACCTTGCCATCCAGTGCGGCGAGGTTGCCGTCTTCCAGCACGGCCAGCGGGTTCAGCTCGACCAGGGCCAGGTCCTGCTCGTTGAACAGCTTGTACAGGCCCAGCATGATCTTGGTCAGCTGGTTGACCTGCTTGTTGTTGAGGTCCATCGCGAAGCCGAGCTGGCGGCACTGGTACGGCTGCAGGCCTTCGATGAAGTCGACCACGATGGTGTGGATGTCTTCGGGCGTTTCCTTCGCCACCTGCTCAATGTCCACGCCGCCGTGCTTGGAGGCAATGAAGGAAACCGCCTTCGAATCGCGGTCGACCAGGATCGACAGGTACAGCTCGCGGGCAATGTTGGTGGCGTCGGTCACCAGCACCAGATTCACCGGCAGCGCGCGGCCGGCCGACTGGTAGGTTTCCATGTTGGTGCCCAGCATGCCCTTGGCGGCGGCGCGCACGTCGTCGAAGCTGCGGCAGAACTTGACGCCGCCGGACTTGCCGCGGCCGCCGGCATGGATCTGCGCCTTGACCATCCACTGGGAACCGCCGAGCGCCTTGGCGGCATCGACGGCGGCGTCGGGGGAGTTGGCGACCTTGCCCGGCGGCACGGCGATGCCGTACTGCGCGAACAGTTCTTTGGCCTGGTATTCGTGGAAATTCATTCGATACCTCGAGCGAACGGAGAAACGATGGCGGCCGCACGCGGAACATCGGCGTGGGTCAGGACGGTCGGACGGCGGATGGACGCGCTGCCGGGATGCAGTGCGCCTGCCGGATGGAACCGGCCAAACCGCGCAACATGGCCGCCTATTTTCGCGGAAGCGGGCGCCGATGGAAAGGGCCGCCTGTCCGGAGCGCCCGCGCAGGCCGTTTCCACGCGCTTTCCGGCATCGTCACGGCGCCAATCAGCCCGTCTATACTCGCCCCGACCCCCGGAAACGCGCTGACCCATCCCGCACAGGCCGCATGATGTCCAGCACAGCACCCTTGAACGCCCAGCGCGCCGCGGGCACGGCGACGATCCGCCACGAGCTGACGTTCCTCAACGTGTTCCGGCTGGTGCAGGCGCTGGTCTACGTCGGCCTGGCGTTCAGCCCGCCGGGTCTGGGCTGGCCCAAACTGGCCACGCCCGATTTCGCCCGCACCGTGGCCATGCTGTACCTGGTGTTCGCCCTGGGCGCCCTGCTGTTCAACCGGCGCAGCATGCCGTACGCGCGCACGGTGGTGGCAACCACCCTGGCGGTGGACATCGCCGCCGCCCTGCTGGCAATCGCCGCGATACACGATGCACGCATCGGCATTGCCATGATGCTGGCGGTGAACCTCAGCGCCGGCGCGCTGATCCTGCCGCTGCGGCTGTCCAGCTTCTTCGCCTCGCTGGCCACGCTGGGCATGCTCGGGCACACCCTGTTCGGCACCACCGGCAGCCCCGGCGACCGCGACCTGCTCGAGGCCGCGCTGTTCGGCCTGGCCTACTTCGCCACCACCACGCTGTGCCATGTGCTGGGCCGGCAGTTGCGCGCCACCGAGGCGCTGGCCGAGCAGCGCAGCACCGACCTGGCCAACCTGGCCCAGGTCAACGAGCTGATCATCCGCCGCATGAAGACCGGCGTGCTGCTGGTCGACGATGCCAACCGCATCCACCAGATCAACGAGTCGGCCTGGATGCTGATGGGCAACCCCGGCGCCGACCAGCGCGACCTCGGCCAGCTGGCGCCGGAACTGTCGCGCCGGCTGTACCACTGGATGACCTCGGGCAAGCTCGACGAGACCGCCACCCAGCTCGCCGACGGCGTGCCCGAGGTGGTGCCGCGCTTCACCAGGCTGGCACCGAACGACGACTCGCACGTGCTGATCTTCCTCGACGACACCTCGCTGCTGTCGCGTCGCGCGGAGGAGCTCACGCTGACCTCGCTGGGCCGGCTGTCGGCCTCGATCGCGCACGAGATCCGCAACCCGCTGGCGGCGATCCGCTATTCGGCGCAGCTGCTGGCCGAGTCGACCAGCATGGACAGCACCGACCAGCGCATGGTCGAGATCATCAACAACCACTGCATCCGGCTCAACGAGATCATCGAGAACATCCTGCAGCTGTCGCGGCGCGAACGCTCGCGGCCGGAAACGCTGGACCTGGGTCACTGGGCGCAGGCCTTCGTCGAGGAGTATTGCCAGGGCAACGACCTCGGCGCCGATTCGCTGCGCGCGATCGCCAACGGCAGCACCCCGGTGGCGGCGGTGGCCGACCCGCAGCAGTTGCAGCAGGTGGTGTGGAACCTGGTGCAGAACGCGCTGCGCTACGGCCGCCTGCCCGGCGAGCCGGCGCGGGTGATGGTGGTGACCCGGCAGGGCGAGCACGGCGTGCCGATCCTGGAAGTGATCGACCGCGGCCCCGGCATCGCGCCCAAGGTGGCCGCACAGATCTTCGAGCCGTTCTACACCACCCACGAATACGGCACCGGCCTGGGCCTGTACCTGGCCCGGCAGATGAGTGACGCCAACCAGGCGGCGCTGGAATACGTGCGCGTGGCCGGCGGCGGCAGCTGCTTCCGGCTGGTGCTGACGCCGCCGGCGCGCAGCCCGGCCGAAGCCGCCGAAACCACCCAGACCGCAGCCCGCTGAAGCCGCTCAGGTCGAACGCACGATCAGGCTGACCGGCAGACATTCCGATTTGGCCGGCTCGCCCTCGATCAGCGCCAGCACCTTGCGCGCCAGCAGCATGCCGCCTTCCTGCCAGTCCTGCCGCACCGAACTCAGTGGCGGCAGGAAGCTGGCGCCGAGCGGCATGTCGTCGTAACCCACCACCGAGACATCGGCCGGCACCGAACGCCCCAGATCCAGCGTGGCGCGGATCGCACCCATCGCCAGCAGATCGTTGCAGGCGAAGATCGCGTCGAAGCCGACCTTGCGTTCATGCAGCGAGCGCACCGCGTCCATACCCGAGTCCACCGTGAACTCGTCGCGCCGCATCAGCAGCGGCTTGATCCCGCGCAGCGCCAACGCGTCGAGGAAACCGTTGAGGCGCTCGAAGATTTCCGGGTGGCTGGGGTTGCCGATAAACACCGGACGGCGCCGGCCCAGCGCAATGAAGTGCCGCGCCACTACCGCGCCGCCGAGGCGGTTGTCGCTGCCCACCACCACGTGCGCGTCGCTGGCCGACTGCGCACCCCACACCACCATCGGCAGGCGCAGCTTGTCGAACCGGCGCACCGCGTCCTGGTGCGCGCCCTGGCCCAACAGGATCAGCCCGTCCGCGGCCTGCACTGCCGCCGCGCTAGCGCCCTGGCGGGTAGTCAGCAGCACGCTGTAGCCGGCCGCGGTCAGCTCCTGCGAGATACCACCCAGCAACACCAGCGGGTACGGGTCGAACATGGTGCGATCGGTGGACGGCTTCATCTCCACGATCACCGCCACCGTGTGGCTGCGGCGCAGGCGCAGGTTGCGCGCACTGATGTTGAGCTTGTAACCGTGTTCGCGCGCCAGCGCCTGGATCCGCTCGCGGGTTTCCGGATTAACCAGCGGGCTGTCGCCCAGCGCCCGCGAGACGGTGATCTTGGATACCCCGGCCAGTTGCGCCAGATCGGCCATGGTCGGGCCGCCTGACGCGTGTTTGCGCGTGCCCTTCTTGCTCAACGATCCGATTCCCTGTTGGTCTGGCCGATCCCGCTCCGGTACCGCGACGCTGCCGGACTGCAGCGATGGCCCGGGCCGACGCTTGCAGTGTGTCGACATTCGCCTTGCCGATGCAAGCTCGCCGCCCGCCGGCCGACAGCGCACCCGCCGGCCCTTGCCGGCAGGCTCGGCGGCGACGACACAGGCTCGCCAAGTCAAATGATATCGATATCTTGATACCGATATCATTTGATGCCAAGCTCTGCCCGGCCAGGTGGGGACGGCCCATGCGCGCAACCAGGGGAGATTTATCTTGGATCACCAGACGACGGCCGCAGCCAGCTCCAATGCCCGGATGCCCGACGCGCAGACCATGGTCGATCCGTGGCTGCTGGTTCGCCACGGCACCGACCCGGCTGGCTTTGCCCAGGATGAGAGCCTGTTCGCCCTCGCCAACGGCACGCTCGGCGTGCGCGGCAACCTGGAAGAGGCTGACAGCGCCAGCCAGGCCAGCCTGTTGTCCGGGGTGTGGGAACGCACCCCGATCGAGTACCACGAACGCTTCCCCGGCTTCGCCAGCCACACCGACACGCGCATCCCGGTCGCCGACGCCACGCCCATCCGGCTGCGCCTGGGCGACACGCCGGTGCGGCTGGACCAGGGCGAATGGCTGCAGTTCGAGCGCAACCTCGACCTGCGCCACGGCTGCTACCGCCGCCGCCTGCGCTGGCGTTCGCCACAGGGCGCCACGCTGGAGATCGAGGCCGAGCGCCTGGTCAGTCTGGCCGAGGCCGGGCTGCTGGCGATCCGTTACCGCGTGCGCTCGCTCGACTACCACGGCCCGATCACGCTGGAATCATCGATCGCCACCGGTCGCCAGGCCACCGGCCAGGGCGACGACCCGCGCATCGGCACCCGCCTCGCCGGCGGCCTCGTCAGCTGGGCCACCCAGGCGGACGAGGGCTCGGCCTGGGTCGGCCAGCAGACCCGCCACAGCGGCATCCGGCTGGCCTGCGTGCAGCACCACGTGCACGGCGCGGAACTTACCTTCCGCCACGCGCGGGAGTCCGCGGACGGCGTGAGCCAGGTCTACGCCGGCATGCTCGCGCCGGGCCAGACGGTCAGCCTGGACAAGTACGTCGCCTACGCCTTCACCGCACCCTTTGCCACGGATGCCGCCGAGACCCTGCCGGCTCGCGCCGAGGCCACCCTGGCCACCGCGGTCGCGCTCGGCTACCCGGCCCTGCTCGAACGACAGACGCAAGTGCTCGCCGGCTTCTGGGCGCAGGCCGACCTCGCCATCGCGGGCGACCCGGCGACCGAGCAGGCGCTGCGCCTCAACCTGTTCCACCTGTTCCAGTCCAGCGGCCGCGACGGCCGCAGTAGCACCGCGGCCAAGGGGCTCACCGGCGAGGGCTACGAAGGTCACTACTTCTGGGACGCCGAAGCCTTCATGCTGCCGGCGCTGGTCACCCTGGCGCCGGAACTGGCGCGCGCCATGCTGGCGTACCGCCATCGCACGCTGGGCCACGCGCGCCGGCATGCGCGCGAACTCAACCACCTGCGCGGCGCGCTGTACGCCTGGCGCACGATCAGCGGCGACGAATGCTCCGCCTACTTCCCCGGCGGCTCGGCGCAATACCACATCAACGCCGCGGTGGCGTGGGCGACCCGCCTCTACGTCGACGCCAGCGGCGACCAGGCGTTCATGCTCGAAGGCGGCGCCGAGATAATCTTCGAGACGGCGCGGATCTGGCTGCAGATCGGCCACTTCAATCCGCGCCGCGGCGGCGCGTTCTGCATCCACGAGGTCACCGGCCCGGACGAGTACACCGCGCTGGTCGACAACAACCACTACACCAACCGCATGGCGCAGCGGCACCTGCGCGACGCCGCCGCCACTGCCGAATGGATGGCGCTGAGCCATCCGGCCAAGTATGCGGCGCTGACCACCCGCATCGGCCTCGACGCCGACGAGCCGGCGCAGTGGCGGGCCGCGGCGCAGGCGATGTACCTGCCGGTGGACGCCGCGCTGGGCATCTTCCCGCAGGACGACGGCTTCCTCGACAAGCCTCGGCTCCCCGCCGAACTAGCCACTGCGACGGACCAGCGCCCGCTGCTGCTGCGCATGCACCCACTCACCATCTACCGCCACCAGGTATGCAAGCAGGCCGATGCACTGCTGGCCCTGATGCTGGCCGGCGAGCAGGTCGACGTGGCCGCCAAGCGGCGCAACTTCGACTACTACGAAGGCGTCACCGCGCACGACTCGACCCTGTCCGCCTCCACCTTCGCGGTGATCGCGGCCGAGGTGGGCCATGCCGACAAGGCATTCCATTATTTCCGCGACACCCTGCGCGTCGACCTGGACGATCTGCACGGCAACGCGGCGCACGGCCTGCACATGGCGGCGATGGCCGGCAGCTGGCTGGCGCTGACCTGGGGCTACGGCGGCCTGCGCGTACACGACGGCCTGCCCGCGCTGGCGCCGCGGCTGCCGGCGGCCTGGAAAAGCTACCGCTTCGGCCTGCGCTGGCGCGGCACGCACCTGCGCGTCGAAGTCGACGGCGACGGCGTGCGCTACACGCTCACCGAAGGCAGCGCGCTCACCTTCCTGCACGACGGCCTGCCGCAACGCCTGCGTGCCGGCCAGCCGTTGCGCCTGCCGTGCGCGGGCTTCGCCGCACCGCTGCCGCCGTTGAAGGCAGTGGTCTTCGATCTCGACGGCGTGCTTGCCGACACCGCCGTGCTGCATCGCGCGGCATGGCAGCAGCTGGCCGACGAGATCGGCGCGCCGCTCGACGAAGCCACCGCCGGACGCATGAAGGGCGTGGACCGTCGCGGTTCGCTGGACATCCTGCTGGAACAGGCGCCGCGCTGCTACAGCGAGGCGGAGAAGGAGGCGTTCGCCGCACGCAAGAACGCCCATTACGTCGAGCTGATCGAACGCCTCGGCCCGCAGGACCTGCTGCCCGGCGCGCGCGCCGCCGTGGAGTCCGTGCGTCGCGCCGGGCTGAAGACCGCGCTGGCCTCGGCCAGCCGCAACGCGCCGCAGCTGCTGGCTCGGCTGGGCATCGCCGCGCTGTTCGACTGCGTGGTCGACGCCAACCGCATCGCCCGCTCCAAGCCCGATCCGGAGATCTTCCTGGCGGCGGCGCGCGGGCTGGGCCTGAGTTCGCAGGAATGCCTCGGCGTGGAAGACGCCGCGGCGGGCATCGCCGCCCTGCACGCGGCGGGCATGACGGCGGTCGGCATCGGCCGCGCGCAGGAGCTGGACAAGGCGGATGTGCTGCTGCCGGACATTGCCGCGTTCGACATCAGCCGTTTCATCGCGTGAGCGGCCGTTCCACGCAGCCGGCATGAGCTGCGCGGCTAAAACAATCCAATCCAAAGGTGGGGAGTGACGGAAATGAAGAACAAACAGTTGTCCAGACTGAGTCTTCCGGTGGCGATCGCCGCCATCCTGTTCTGCGGCGCCGTCATGGCCCAGGACACCACGTCGACACAGGCCAGCCAGGCGCCGGCGAAGAAGAGCGCGGCCCAGCAGAAGGCCGACGCCGCCAAGGCCAAGACCCTCGAACAGGTGGTGGTGACCGGCAACACCGCCACTGGTGGCCTGAAGAAGATCGACACGAGCTACTCGGTCACCACGGCCTCGGCCGAGCAGATCAAGATGGCCAACCCGAAGAGCACGGCGGACCTGCTGAAGATCTCGCCCGGCATGTGGCCGGAATCCACCGGCGGCCAGACCGGCGCCAACATCGAAATCGCCGGCTTCCCGGGCGGCGGCGACGCGCCTTATTTCAGCACCCAGTTGATGGGCTCACCGTTGTACGGCATGCCTACGCTATCGTTCTTCGAGACCACCTCGATCTTCCGCCTCGACGACACCGTCGACCGCGTGGAGATCCTGCAGGGCGGCCCGTCGGTGGTGTTCGGCGACGGCCAGATCGGCGCCACCGCGAACTTCATGCTGAAGACCGGCACCGACGTGCCCAGCGGCAGCGTCGGCGTCACCTACGGCAACGAGAACCTGCGTCGCGTGGACGGCTTCTTCGGCTTCCCGATCGCCGAGAGCTGGTACGGCAGCGTCGGCGGCTTCTGGCGCACCTCCGACGGCGTGCGCGACCCGCAGTTCGCCGCGGACAAGGGCGGCCAGCTCACCGCCACGCTGAGCCACGACAGCGACAACGGCACGATGACCCTGTACGCGCGCCAGCTCAATGACCGCAACCAGTTCATCACGCCGGTGCCGCTACTCCAGCACGGCACCGACCAGTTCAGCGCCTACCCCGGCTTCGACCCGCTGACCGATACCTACTACAGCAAGGCGATCCAGCACGTGCACCTGCCCGGCTACCCCGGCGGCGGCACCGACGCCAACCTGGCCAATGGCCGCGGCACCAAGTTCAGCTTCTTCGGCGGCAACTTCGACTACGACCTGGGCAACGGCTGGAACCTGTCGGACAAGTTCCTGCTCGACGGCGGCGACGTCGACACCAACGCGCTGTTCTCGGGCAACAACCCCGGCAGCATGAACGACATGCTGTACACCAATACCTCGAGCATGGGCGCCTTCAACCTGCCCGCCGGCTCGGCCACCGCCAGCTACGTGAACGGCGGCGGCATGGTCGACCCGAACCAGAGCGTGATCCACCAGGGCTGGTGGTACATCCACAAGCACCTGAAGAACATCAGCAACGACTTCCGCCTGAGCAAGGACCTCTTCGAGGGCAACACGCTCACCGCCGGCCTCTACCTGACCCACTACACCATGGACGACAAGTGGGCGCTGGGCAACCAGATGCTGATGACCAACACGCCCAACGCACAGCCGATCAAGGTCAGCTACGTCGACAACGGCCAGACCAAGTACCTCACCGACGGCCAGGGCTTCCTCGACTACGGCGGCTACAACATCGCCCAGCACGGCAGCGCCACCAACAAGGCGTTCTATCTGTCCGACGTGTGGCGCATCGGCAAGTGGCTGATCGACGCGTCCGGCCGCGTCGAGAACGAGAACGCCACCAACAACGTGTGCAACCTCACCAACATCGACCTCGACGGCAACCCGAACACGCTGTACGACAACAGCGTGCCGACGTGCAACGGCACCTACGCGAGAACCCGCTACGACAAGACCCACCCGTCGTGGACCGTCGGCGTGAACTACGAGCTGGCCGACAACATGAGCGTCTATGTCCGCGCCAACAAGGGCGCGCACTTCGGCGACTTCGACAACGCGCTGCGCGGCAACACCACCGGCAATACCCCGCCGCTGCAGAAGGTGCAGAACTTCGAGGGCGGCTTCAAGTACCAGTCCGACCTGTTCTACGCCGACATCAGCGTGTACCACCGCCAGTTCAACGGCCTGACCTACCAGCCCACCAACGGCCAGGGCGTGCCGGTCGGCGCGCAGGCGCTGTACGGCTCCGACTCCAAGGGCGTGAACCTCGCCGGCGCGGTCACGCCGTTCGAGAACTTCAAGCTGCAGGTGGTCGCCAACTATCTGGACGGCCACTACACGCACAACAACTCCTGTTTCCTGTTTACCGACCTCGTCAGCGGCTCCACCCAGTGCATCGGCATCAACGGCAAGCAGCTGCAGCGCCAGCCGAAGGTGCGCTACATGCTCACGCCGAGCTATCGCGTACCGTTCGACTGGGGCGACATTACCGCCTTCGTGACCTACACCCACGTCGGCCCGCACACCCAGGACCAGTCCGCCCTGCAACAGCTGGGTAGCTATGACACCTGGGACTTCGGCATCGTCGCCAACGTGCAGAAGAGCTGGCAGATCCGCCTGCAGGGCACCAACATGACCAACGAACTGGGCCTGACCGAGAGCAACTCGCGCATCTTCGGCTCCGCCGCCGGTACCGATGGCGTGATCCTGGCCCGCCCGATGGAAGGCCGCGAGGTCAACCTGACGGTGAAGTACCTGTTCTGAACCTGAGGTTGTTGCGTGGTGCGGTCCGGATCGAGCCTTCAGGGGGATCCGGACCGCGTCTTTCCCGTAGTGCGACGCCGTACCGCCGGAGGCGACATGAACCGAATCCGCATGATCGTCGCGCTGGCGCTGATCTACATGATCTTCGCGATCCTGCTCAACAGCGTCGGCACGGTGATCCTGCAGTCGATCGCCACCTTCGGCATCGACAAGCCCGCAGCCAGCGCGCTGGAACGCTACAAGGACCTCACCATCGCGGCCACCTCGTTCCTGGTCGCCTCGTTCCTGCCGATGTTCGGCTACCGGCGCTCGATGATGCTGGCGCTGGCCATCGTCGGCGGCGCCTGCGTACTGATGCCGCTCTACCCCAGTTTCCCTACCACGCGGCTGCTGTTCGCCTGCGTGGGTTTTTCATTCGCGCTGACCAAGGTCGCCGTGTATTCGTCGATCGGCCTGCTCACCGCCGACCGCACCGCGCACTCGCGCCTGACCAACACCATCGAGGGCCTGTTCATGGTCGGCGTGCTGGCCGGCAACTGGGTCTTCAGCGCCTTCATCGACCCAGCCAAACCGGGCGACCCGGCGTGGTTCAACGTGTACTGGCTGCTCGCCGGCGCCTGTGCGCTGACCATCGCGCTGCTGGCCACCGGTACCCTGGACGAAAGCGCCGCGCATGCGCAGGGGCACAACAACTCCTTCACCGACGCGATCATGGAGATGCTGCGCCTGTTCGTGCGTCCGCTGGTCTACGTGTTCCTCGCCTCGGCTTTCCTGTACGTGCTGATCGAGCAGAGTTTCGGTACCTGGCTGCCAACCTTCAACAACGAGATCCTGAAGCTGCCGAACGCGATGAGCATCCAGTTCGCCAGCATCCTCGCCGGCATGACCGCGCTGGGTCGCATCGGCGCCGGCGTCGTGCTCAAGCGGGTACGCTGGTACGTGCTGCTCAATGCGTGCGTGCTCGGCATGGGCGTGCTGGTGGTCGTGGTGCTGCCACTGGCGCGCGGCGTGGTGGCACGGCCAGACGTCGGCTGGTTCGACGCGCCGCTGGCGGCGTACCTGATCCCGCTGCTCGGCCTGCTGATGGCGCCAATCTACCCGGTGATCAATTCGGTGGCGCTGAGTTCGCTGCCCAAGCCGATGCACGCAGCGATGACCGGGCTGATCGTGGTGTTCTCCGCGCTCGGCGGCACGCTGGGCTCGTACATCACTGCCCGGGTGTTCGCCAGCTTCGACGGCATCCACGCGTTCTATTTTTCGCTGCTGCCGATGAGCCTGATCCTGGTCACGCTGTTCCTGTTCAAGCGCGAGACCGACCGTGCCGGCGTCGACGCGCCGCCGGCGATCGGACTTGCCGCCAAGTAGCCCACCGCCAGGAGCGACCATGAAGCCACACCACGCCACCCTCGCCGGCCTGTTCCTGTTCGCCGCCGCACTCGCCACACCCGCGCCCGCCGCCACCGACCCGAGCTTCCTGCTCACCGGCACCACGGCGAACTTCGACAGCTACTTCCCCAGCTACCTGGCCAACGGTTACTTCTCCACGATGACTTCGGTGCGCGGCACCGAGGGCAACCGCGCGTACATGGTCGCGTTCATGGATTACAAACCCGGCGACATCGCACGCCCTGCCGCGATCCCCGGCTGGAGCGAGATCGACTACAACCCCGGCGGCGGCTGGCTCAATTCGACCCGCATCGACAGCAAGATCTTCGCCGACTACGCGCAGACGCTGGACATGCACGACGGCACGCTCACCACGAGCTACCGCTTCGACTACGCGAACAAGTCGACCGACATCAAGGTCACCACCTTCGTCAGCCAGGCTTCGAACCATCTGGCGGCGACGCAGCTCTCCATCACGCCGCAGTTCGACGGCCCGGTGCAGCTGACTTTCCCGATCCGGCTATGGTCGGAGCATGCGCCGCGCTTTCCGATCGCCAGCATGACCGGCGACGAGATGATCGCGGCGGTGATCGCCAGCGGCCAGACGCTGGACAACAAGCCGGTGCCGACGCCCGACCGCGCCGCCGTGTGGTACCCCGGCTACACCCGCGTACTGGCCAGCGACGGCGACACGAAGGCGCTGACGCTGTGGCTGGACGGCCGCGCCGAACACGGCCTGACGATGGCCGAGGCGGCAGCGATCGGGCTGCCGCCGGGTCTCGCGATCGAAAGCGTGAAGCTGGAGAAAGGCCCGTACAAGCTGTCGCTCAACCTCGTCGCCAAGGTGCAAAAGGGCAGGACCTACACCTTCACCAAGTACATCGCCGCGTCGCGGCAGGACTGGGGTGGCAGTGCCCACGACAACGTGGCGCTGGCCCGTGCCGCGCGCAACAAGGGCTTCGCCGCGTTGCTCGCGGAACACCAGGCCGCCTGGCACGAGCTGTGGAAGTCCGACATCGTCGTCGATGGCGATCCGGCCGTGCAGCGCGCCGTGCATTCGGACCTGTACTACCTGCTGTCCAACTCCACGGTCGGCACGGCCTGGCCGATGGGCGCGTGCGCGCTGACTCCGGGCTACGCCGGCCACGCGTTCTGGGACAGCGATTCGTGGGTATTCCCCGCCCTGCTCCTGCTGCATCCCGAGCGCGCCAAACCGATCGTGATGTTCCGCGCACGCACCATGCAGCCGGCGCGCGAGCGCGCGAAGCAGTACGGCGTGAAGGGCACCATGTACCCGTGGGAAGCCGATCCAGAGACCGGCGTCGATAACACGCCGCACTTCGCCTATGGCGTGTTCCGCGAGATCCACGTCAATGCCGACATCGCGATCGCGCAGTGGCAGTACTACCTCGCCACGGGCGACGATGCCTGGCTGCAGCAGCACGGCTGGCCGGTGATCCGCGAGATCGCGCAGTTCTGGGTCAGCCGGGTCACCTACGACAAGAGTACGGACCGCTACGAGATCCACCACGTCACTTCGCCCGACGAGGCTTACGACGACGTGCCGAACGACTCGTTCACCAATGCCGCGGCACGCAAGTCGCTGCAGATCGCGATCAAGGCGGCGAAGCTCGTCGGCGAAACGCCCGATCCGCAGTGGGCCGCGATCGCCGCGAAGATGACCATCCCGTTCGACGAGAAGAACCAGCGCCATCTCGACTTCGACGCCTCGGTGCCGCACGACAAGATCACCTGGATGGGTTCGTCGCTGGCCTGGCTGATGTATCCGAACCTGGACCTGCCGATGTCGCCGCAGGTGCGCCGCAACGACTTCGCGTTCCAGTTGCACGAACTGAAGGTGCACGGCGACGACCCGAACGAGATGATGATGGTGATGCTCGCCGTCGGCGCAGCCGAACTGGGCGACGACAAGGGCGCCGGCGAGTGGATCCAGCGCAACCTGGTCGGCTTCCTGAAACCGCCGTTCAACGTGCGCACGGAAACCGTCGCCAACAACGCGGGCTACATCCTCGCGACCTCGGCCGGTTTCGTGCAGAGCTTCGTCTACGGACTCAGCGGCCTGCGCATCGAGGACGACGGCCTGGCCGAGGCGTATGCGCCGGTACTTCCGCCGGCGTGGCGCTCGCTGACCCTGAAGAACGTCGCGTTCCGCGGCAGGCATTACGATATCCGCATCGACCGCGGCGCCGATGGCAAGCCCCGGTTGCTCCGTGAGCCACGCTGAAACTGCCGTCGCACCATCCGGCATCGCGGCTGCGGCAACGATCCACCCGCCCGACAGCGCCTGCCGCACGCCCCCGCGACCGGCTTGTGGGCAGCCGCCTGCTGCATGGCCGGCCTTTGCCCCCCGGGCCGGGGCCGGGTATTCTCTGTCGTATCGTTTGCCACGCGCCGTGCCATGAATCCCCAGACCGTTTTGGTCATCGACGACGAACGCGACATCCGCGAACTGCTGACCATCACGCTGGGGCGAATGGACCTGCAGGTCGACGCCGTCGGCACCGTCGCCGAGGCACGCCGCGCACTGGCCGAACGCAGTTATGACCTTTGCTTCACCGACATGCGGCTGCCCGACGGCAGCGGCCACGAGATCATCGAGCTGATCTCCGCGGAACACCCCGACATGCCGGTGGCGATGATCACCGCCTACGGCAACGTCGACGCCGCGGTGAACGCGCTGAAGGCCGGCGCGTTCGACTTCGTCTCCAAGCCCGTCGACATCCAGATGCTGCGCGGGCTGGTACGCACCGCCCTGCGCCTGGCCGAGGAGAGGCGCAACGGCGCCGCCGCGGCGAAAACCGGCGACTCCGGCGACCGCCTGATCGGCGACTCCGCGGCGATGCAACAGGTGCGCGCCACCATCGGCAAACTGGCGCGCAACCAGGCGCCGGTCTACATCGCCGGCGAATCCGGCGTGGGCAAGGAACTGGTGGCGCGGCTGATCCACGAGCAGGGCCCACGCGCCAGCGGCCCGTTCGTGCCGGTCAACTGCGGCGCGATCCCGTCCGAGCTGATGGAAAGCGAATTCTTCGGCCACCGCAAGGGCAGCTTCACCGGCGCCAGCGCGGACAAGGAAGGCCTGTTCCAGGCCGCCCAGGGCGGCACCCTGTTCCTCGACGAGGTGGCCGAGCTGCCGCTGCACATGCAGGTGAAATTGCTGCGTGCAATCCAGGAAAAGGCGGTGCGCCCGATCGGCGGCCGCGACGAGATCCCGGTCGACGTGCGCATCCTGTCGGCCACCCACAAGAACCTCGGCCAGCTGGTCGAGCAGGGGCAGTTCCGCCAGGACCTGTTCTACCGCATCAACGTGATCGAGCTGCGCGTGCCGCCGCTGCGCGAGCGCCGCGGCGACGTGCCGCAGCTGTCCACTTTCATCCTCAAGGCGCTGGCCGGCAAGAGCGGCGAAAGCGTCGGCCAGCTATCGCCGTCCGCCCGCGACGCACTGGACGCGTATGAGTTTCCCGGCAACGTGCGCGAGCTGGAGAACATCCTCGAACGCGCGATGGCCATGTGCGACGGCAGCACCATCGAGGCGGCCGACCTGATGCTGCCGCAGCGCAGCGCGCGGTCGCCCCAGGAAGCGACGATACCGGGCCAGCCACCGGCGCCGGTCGCGGCGCCCGCCAGCGCGAACGGCGGCCTCGACGACTACATCAGCAACCTCGAGCGCACCGCGATCGTCAAGGCGCTGGAAGAATCGCGCTACAACAAGACCGCCGCCGCGCGCAAACTCGGCATCACCTTCCGCGCGCTGCGCTACAAGCTGAAGAAGCTCGGCATCGACTGAACTGCCGACAGCAGACGCGCGACGTTTCAGCGCCGTTTCGCAGGGCAGGCACTGCCCGCCCTGCATAACCCACCCTGCTCACACCGAACGGGTCGCCTCCACCGGCGGCACCGCGGCGGCGCGGCGAGCCGGGCCGAGCACGGCCAGCTGGCCAAGCAGCCACAGCACCAGCGCACCGACGCCGGGCACCCACAGCGGCATCCGCGGCAGTTCGTAGTGCGCCATCAGCGACAGGTTCGCGGCGATGCCGAGCGCCACGCCAAGCACGGTGCCAATGCCGACGATCAGCGCATTCTCGGCCTGGAAATAACCCAGGATGTCGCCGCGCGTCGCGCCCAGCGCACGCCGCACACCGATCGACCGGCGCCGCTGACCGACCCAGAAACTGCTCAAGCCCACGATGCCGCCGGCGGTCGCCAGCAGCAGCAAGACGCACATCGCGCCCATCATGATCGCCACGCCGCGATCGGTGGCGTACGCCTTCGTGCGTGCCTGCGCCAGCGTGACCACGCCGTCTTCCGGGCTGATCAGGCGCATGCGATTCTGCGCCAGCAACGCCGCCGGCGCCGACTGCAGCAACGCGGCCAGTCGGCCCGGTTGCGCACGCACCAGATAGACCACCCCGCCGGCATAGGCTGCCCCGTCGTCGGCACTGGCGTAACGCGCCGGCAGCAGCACCGTGTCCTCATCGATCGATCGCGTGCTGCTGCCCGCGTAGCTGCCTTGCAACCGGTCAACCACGCCGATGATGGTGCTCGGGCCGTCGTCCCTGAGATAAACGCGCTGACCCACCGCCGCGCCGCCCGGAAAAAGCTTGTGGGCCAGGTCGCGCGTGATGATGATGACGGCCGGCATCACCTTGTCGTACGGGCCGAGGCTGCCGATCTCGTCAGCGCGGAAGTTGCGGCCCGCTACCAGCGTGATGCCGAACGTATCGATCGCGTGCTCGTCGGCAAAATAGGACAGCGCCAGCTGCAGCTTCTTCTGCTCGACCTGCAGCTTGATGCGCACCAGCCCGCCGCCACCCTCTTCCATGGGATAGGCCTGGCTGGCAAACGCGTCGCGCACACCCGGCAGCTTGCGCAAGGTCACCAGGTCGGCCTGCATCTGCGCGTGAATATGCGGTACGTCCGGCTGGCCGACCCACTGGTTGTTGATTGCGAACAGATGCGCCTCGTCGGTACCGCTCGGACGCGACAGGTGCACCACCCGCGTCTTGACGATGAACAGTGCGTTGCTGACCACCGCCAGGGTCAGCGCGATCTGCAGCACGATCAGCGCCGTGGCCATCTTGTGCCGGCGCAGCGCGGCGAGGATCGGGCGCAGCTGCATGACCGCGTTCATCCGTTCACCTTCAGCTGCCACGCCGGCTGCACCTGAGCAGCGCGCCAGGTGGGATACAGCGCGGCGATCAGGCTGGCGAGTACGGCGACCAGCACGGTCAGCAGCAACAGCGACGCGTCCAGCCGCGCCAGCCGGGCAAGCTCCGGCTCGAACACCTTGCCGATGCCGGCCATGCCCAGCGCCGTCAGCAGCAGGCCCAACACACCGCCGGCCAACCCGATCACCGCCGCCTCGACCAGGAACTGGCGATAGATCGCCCCGCGCGACGCACCCAGCGCGCGACGCACGCCGATCTCCGGCGCACGGCGCATGAAGCGGGCCAGCATCAGGCCGACCACGTTGACGAGGCAGATCAGCAGGAAGCTTACCGAGACGATCAGCGACAGCGCCGACGACTTCGGCACCACTTTCATCACGTGCAGCCACTGCCCGACGTTGGACAAGCCCGTGTTCGGCGACCAGGCGAAGCGGCCGAGGCGTTGCTGCTCGGCCGCGTAGTTGCGCAGCCAGTCGCGGTAACGCGCCACGTCGGCACGCGCGGGCAGTTCCACCCAGGCCACGATCCACGCGCATTCGCTGCGCAGCACGCTGCTCCAGTCCGGCAGGTCGGGATCGACGGTATTCGTGCTGCAATAGAACTGCCCGGTGGTGGCCTTCCGCACATCGATGGCGCGACTGAACGGCAGGTAGAGCTGGCGCGGATGGCTGAAGGCGTAGAACGTGCTGGCCATGTCGAAATAGCGCGGGCGTGGCTCCCACTCGTCCAGCACGCCGACGATGCGGTAGACGTGCGCGTCCAGGTTGATCTCGCGGCCCACGCTGTCGGCGCCGCCGAACAGTTTCTGGTTGAGCGCGCTGCTGATCACGACGACCGCCGCGCGCTGGTCGTCGTCATGGGCCGACCAGCCGCCGCCGTAGCGGAAGCGCGCGTCGAACATCGCGAAGAAATCGCTGCTGACTGCATCGCCTTCCTGCGGCAACGGCTGCTGCCGCGCGTCGTCCGGCAGCACCGTCCACTTGCTGCCGTAGATCAGTACCTGCCGCTTTGCCTGCCGCGCGTGCAGCAGTGCCTGCGCATCGGTGTAGCTGAGCAGGATCGGCGGCTCGCCCTTCCAGTTGTGCGCCGGCCCGAAGTTGTCGATCTGCGGCACGAACAGCTGGCCGGATTTCCACGGGATCGGGTCGGCCGCGGCGACGCGGAACACGGCGAAGGTGACCATGCAGGTGGCCACGCCGCAACCCATCAACACCACCACGAGTGCGGTCAAGGCCTTGCTGCGCCGGCAACCGCGCAGGGCCAGATCGAAGTAATACGCCAGCATCCCGGTCCTGCCGATCACCGCGTCCGCACGACCCACGGATCAGCCGCCGTTGCCGGCGGCGCCCAGCGCCTTGCGCAGGGTGCGCAGCAGCAACTGGGTGGTGACCGGCTTGTCGACCACGTACAGGTGCTCCTGCATGGGCAGCTCGTGCAGGTCGGGCATGGCGCCGGGGTGGGTCAGCAGGATCACCGCGCCGGCGTAGCCCTGTTCGAGCAGCGCCGCCAGCGTGCGCACGCCGGTGAACAGGTTCATGTCCGCGTCCAGCACCACCAGGTCGGGCAGGCCGGCGGCCTCGATCCATTGCAGCGCGGCGGTGCCGCTCTGGCTGGCATGCGCCTGGTAGCCCCAGGCATCCAGCGTATCGACCAGCAGCGACAGCTGGCCGGCCTCTTCCACCACCACCAGCACCCGCTCGGCGGCGCCCTCCAGGTTGTCCTGGCCATCCGCCTGGCTGCTGTCGGCGACCGCGGCTTCCAGCGGGAAATACAGGTCGAAACGGGTGCCATGGCCCGGCTCGCTGGCTACCCGCATCACGCCACCGTGACTGCTGACGATGCGCTTGCACGAGAGCAGGCCGAGCCCGGTACCGGACTCCTTGGTGGTGAAGAACGGCTCGAACAGGCGCTCCCTCACCGCCGGTTCCATGCCCGGACCGTCGTCGATCACGCTGATGCACAGGTAGCAGCACTGCCGCGACGGCTCATCGGGCAGGAAGAAGTTCTCCGGCAGCTGCGCCCGCGCCGCCTCGACGCGCAGGTGGCCGCCGTCCGGCATCGCCTGGATCGCATTCAGGCACAGGTTGAGCAGGCACTGCTGCAGCTCGGTGTGGTTGCCCTCGAACGACAATTCCGGATCGTCGATCACCAGCTCCATTTTCACCGTGTGCGGCACGCTGCCCTGCATCAGCAGGTCGAACGCACTGAACAGCGCGCCCAGCCGCACCTGTTCCGCGCGGCGCGCGCCGCCGGCGAACGACAGCATCGAGTGCACCATGTCCAGGCCGCGCTTGCCGCAGTCGCGGACCAGCCGACCCAGTCGCGCCAGGCGTGGGTCGTCCTGGTAATCCTGCAGGCTGTCGCCGGCCAGCAGCAGTGGCTGCAGCAAGTTGCGCAGGTCGTGGCTGAGGCCACCGGCGAGCATCGCCAGGCTCTCGAAACGCTGGGCGCGGATCAACTCCGCCTCGGAGCGGCGACTGGCCCGGCGCGCCTCGGCCTCGCTCAGCGCGCGGCGTACCGCGCTGGCCAGCCGGGCCGGGTTCTGCTTCAGGATGTAGTCGGTGGCGCCGTTGCGCAGCGCCTCGATCGCCGCCTCCTCGCCCAGCGTGGCGGAGACGAAGATGAACGGCAGGTCCTCGTCGCGCTGGCGCAGCAGGTCGAGCGCATGCTGGCCGGAAAACCCCGGCATGCTGAGGTCCGACAGCACGATGTGCGGCTTGAATTCGTCCAGCGCCGCGAGGAAGCCCGGCTCGTCGTCGACCAGGCGCACCTCGTAGCCGATGTTGTCGGCATCGAGTTCGGCCAGCACCAGCTCGGCATCGAGCTGGCTGTCCTCGACCTGCAGCACCCGGATACTCGACATCGCCCGAAATTGCCTGTGTGGCATATGTTCCCCTGCTGCCCTGCCCGTCTCCGATGCCCGCATGCAGCCTGCCGGCTGGTGCGGATCGCCGCACTCCATTCGCTCATTCCTGTTCGGGCGCCTGGTTGAGCACCGCCCAGAACTGCCCCAGCGTGCGCACCGCCTCGAAGAACTGGTCCACGTCGACCGGCTTGATCACGTAGGCATTGGCGCCCAGGTCCCAACTGCGCGCCAGATCGCTTTCCTCGCGCGAGGAGGACAGGATGACCACCGGGATCCGCCGCAGCCCGCCGTCGCCGCGCATCGCGGTCAGCACGTCCAGCCCGTTCATGCGCGGCATCTTGATGTCCAGCAGCACCACCGCCGGATCGCCAGGCTCGCGCGAAGCCCACGCACCGCGACGGTGGAGGTAGTCCATGCACTCCACGCCGTCTTCCACGTGCACCACCGGATTGGCCAGGTGCGCCTCGCCGAGCGCGTCCATCGCCATCTCGGCATCGGCCACGCTGTCTTCCACCAGCAGGATGGTACGCAGGTCTTTCTTGTTCATGCTTCGCTCTCAGGTACGTGTGCCGGCCGCGTCGGTGGCCGGCAGCGAGAAATGGAAATGGGCGCCCCGCTCCGGCTCGGCCTCGGCCCAGACACGACCGCCGTGGCGCGCCACGATCCGTCGCACATTGGCCAGCCCGATCCCGTTGCCCGGGAATTCCGAGGCGCGATGCAGACGCTGGAACACGCCGAACAGCTTGTCCGCATACTGCATGTCGAACCCCGCGCCGTTGTCGCTTACCGTGAATTCGTATTCGCCGTTGCGGCCCTGCCGCACGCTCACCGCGATGCGCGCCACCTCGCAATGCCCGGTGTACTTCACGGCATTGCCGAGCAGGTTCTGCCATACCGTGCGCAGCATGTTCTCATCGCCGATCACCATCGGCAACGGCGCGATGGTCCACACGATACGCCGACCCGACACGCCCGATTCGGCCAGCGCGCGGGCCTCGTCGACCAGTGACTGCATGTCCACCGCCTGCAGCCGCAACGCACCGCGGCCGAGCCGCGAGAACACCAGCAGGTCGTCGATCAGCACGGCCATGCGTTGCGCCGAACTGGCGATCACCTCGATGTAGTGGGCGGATTTCTCGTCGACCTGCTCGCCCAGGTGCTGCTCCAGCTTGCGCGCGAAGCCGGCGATGTGGCGCAGCGGCGCGCGCAGGTCGTGCGACACCGAATAGCTGAACGCCTCCAGCTCGCGGTTGACGTCGGAAATCTGCGTGACCTTGCCTTCCAGCTGCCGGTTGAGTTCGTTCACCTGCTGCTCGGCCAGCGCGCGCGTGGTGACGTCGCTGACCGTCAGCAGCAGCGCGGGCATGCCGCCGTCCTGTTGCTGCAGCCGGCGTGCATTGATCACCACGTGCCGGTCGATGCCGTCGACGGTGCGCTGGACCACCTCGTAGTCCCACAGTTCGCGATCGCGCAGCAGTACGTCGTTCAGGCGCTGCAGCAGCACGCCGTCGCTCCAGGCACCTTCGCCGATCTGCACCAGCGGCTGGGAGCGTCGCCCCGGGTCCACCCCGTACAACTCGCCGAAGGCGTTGTTCACCAGCAGGCTGTTCAGGTTCTCGTCGAACAGTGCGATCGGTTCGCGCACCGCCTGGAAGATCAGTTGCGTGCGCATCACCGCGCGACCCTCGCGGGTCTCGGCCAGCTGGCGCCGGCCGATCTGCCGCTCGGAGGCGATCACGATGATGACCAGCAGCAGGAGCTGCGCCAGCGCGGTGATCGACAGCACGATGCGTCCATTGAGGGACTGTCGCGTAGCCGCCGCCTGGCGCTGCTGCAGCAGGCCATCCTCGATCTGCACGATGCCGGCGATCTGTGCATTCATGCCGAACAGGTCGTCGGCGTCGCGCAGCGACTGCCGGGCGCCGCCCGAATTGCCCTGCCGCAGCCGGTCCAGCGCCTGGTTCATCAGGGTGACGCGGCCGTTGGCGCTGCTGGCCAGCGAGCCCATCAGGGTCTGCTGATCGGCGTTGTCGCGCGTCATCCGGCGCAGCTGCTGCAGCAACGGCGGCACTTCCTTGCCGACCCGCTCCGCGCGCGCATGCGTGGCCGCGTTCACGTCACCCGCCAGCAGCCGGTAGGTGGCCGCCTCGCTGTCATGCACGATATAGGCGATCCGGTACGCCAGCGACTTCACCTCGGTTGAGCGGACCACCCACTCGGCAGCCTGCTCTGTGTCGCGTGACCCCTGCAGCGTGACGATGTACGGCAGGCCGACGATGATCAGCATCGCCAGCAGCAGGCCGACGGTACGCCAGCGCATGATGCCCCTGGTTTTCATGCCGCTCGCCACATCGGCAGGCCCACGGTGAAGGGTTCCCGCTGCATTCTGGCATGTTTCATCCGCGCGTCGTCGATGCCGCGAAAGTGGCGCTCATTCACCGTAGCGGCTCATCGCGGCCGGCCGGGCCACCGCCGCGCTGCCCCATGCCCGATTCGGTTCGGCCTGCATGCTGAAATGCAGCTCGCCACCGGCCACGATCTCGCCGTGGCGCAGGTACGTGCGATCCAGCGGCTTGCCGTTCAGGGTCACCGCGCCGACGTAGGGGTGCGCGTCGTCCAGCGGCGACGCGCTGATCGTGAACGTGCGGCCGTGGCCCAGGTGGAGCGAGGCGCGCGCCACGAACGGCCGGCCGATCGCGTACTCGTCGCTGCCCGGTGTCACCGGGTAGAAGCCCAGCGCGGTGAACACGTACCAGGCCGACATCTGGCCGAGGTCGTCGTTGCCGCTGAGGCCGTCGGGGCGCGGCGCGTACTGGCTGTCCATGATCTGCTTCAGCCTGGCTTGCGTCTTCCACGGCGCGCCGGCGTAATCGTAGAGATACGCGATGTGGTGGCTGGGCTCGTTGCCGTGCGCGTACCAGCCGATCAGCCCGGTGATGTCCTCGACATGCTTGAAGTGCGACGGGTCGACTTTCGCCTCGAACAGCGCGTCGAGCTTGGCCACGAACTTCGCGTCACCGCCCATCGCGCCGATCAGCCCCGCCACGTCCTGCGGCACGTACCACGAGTACTGCCACGCGTTGCCCTCGGTGAAGTCGCTGCCGTAGCCCGCAGCCGTGGGATCGAACGGCTCGCGGAACGTGCCGTCGGCGAGCCGGGCGCGCATGAAGCCGGTCTTCGGGTCCCAGGCGTTCTTCCAGTTGCCGGCGCGCTTTTCGAAGGTGGCCGCGATATCGGTCTTGCCCATCGCCTGCGCCATCCGCGCCAGCGACCAGTCGTCGTAGGCGTACTCCAGCGTCTTGGAGGCGGCCTCGGGCTCCTTGTCGATCGGCACGTAGCCGAGCTTCATGTAGTCGGCCAGGTCGCCGTACGGGCCGTAGCTGGCGCTGGCCACCATCGCCGCCAGCGCCTTGTCCGCGTCGAAGCCACGCACGCCCTTGACGTAGGCGTCGGCGATCACCGGCACCGCGTGGTAGCCGACCATGCACCAGGTTTCCAGCCCCTGGTACGCCCACACCGGCAGGATGCCGAACGGGCTGGCCTCGCGCGCGGCGATCAGCGAGCGGATGAAGTCGGTGCTGCGCCCGGGATTGAGCAGCACCATCAATGGCTGTTGCGCGCGGTAGACGTCCCACAGCGACCAGGTGGAATAAAACTCGAAGTCGTCCGCGCGATGCACCGCGTGATCGGGCCCGCGGTACTCGCCGTTGACGTCCATGCTCAGCGTGGGCGACAGCATGGCGTGGTACAGCGCGGTGTAGAACTGCGTCTTCGCGGTCTTCGGCGCATCGACGTCGATCACCGCCAGCGCCTGGTCCCAGGCGGCTTTCGCCTCGGCGCGGCGCGCGTCGAAATCCCAGCCCGAACCATCCTTGTCCAGGTTGGCGATCGCATTCGCCTCGCTGACCGGCGAGATCGCCACTTTCACTTCCAGCGGCCGCTTCAGCTGGCCGAAGTCGAACACGCCGACCAGCGCGCGGCCGCCCTGCGCATCGCGGTCCTCGATCTGGTTGCCCGGCCCCTTGAAGCCCTTGTAGGTGATGTCGGTCTCGCGGTTGTACAGCTCGCGCGAGGTCATCGGCTGCGAGAAGCGCATGGCGAAGCACAGCTCGCGCCCCGGCGCCCAGCCGCGGGTGGTGCGGCAGCCGGTGACGCTGCCGTCCGCATGCACGCGCAGGCTGGCCCACAGCACCTTCCCCGGGTAGTCGTAGATGCTCGGACGCAGGTCCAGCAGCACGTGCGCCGGCTTGCCGGCCGGGAAGGTGTAGCGATGCCAGCCGATGCGGCGCCCGGCGGTGAGTTCGGCGCGCACGCCGTAGTCGCTCAGCGTCACCGCGTAGTAACCGGCCTGCACCACTTCGCTGTCGTGCGAGAAACGCGAACGGTAGCCGCTGCCCGGCTTCGCCGGATCACCCGGTTCCAGCCGCACGTCGCCAGCGATCGGCATCACCAGCACATCGCCCAGGTCCGAATGGCCGGAGCCGGAGAAGTGCGTGTGCGAGAAGCCCAGGAGGCTGCTGTCGCCGTACTGGTAGCCGGCGGCCCACTTGTAGGCGTGCTTGAAGTCGGGCATCGCGGTGTCCGGCGACAGCTGGATCATGCCGAACGGCACGGTGGCGCCGGGAAAGGTGTGGCCATCGCCGCCCGTGCCGATACGCGGGTCGACATCGGCCGCATGTCCGCTCGAGGCCAGCGCCGGTGCGCAGGCCAGGAGCCCCAGCAGGGCGAGCAGCATCGTGGTGGTACGGGACATGGACTTCCTCCGTTGGCCGGGTGCAAGGCGTCGAAGGTAGCACCGCCGGCGGCATGCTGCGGCGCGTGATCGGCGTTTCGGTAAAAATGGTTACATTGGCGCGGCGGCACATCCTTCGCTCGATCCCGTCCCACCCTCGACCACCCTCGGAACCGGAATACCGCCATGGCCCTTGCCGCTGCACCGTCCCCCACGCCTGCGCCCACGCCGGACCACCACACCGGTCACGAGCCTTACACCAGCCATCCGACGGCGCTGGGCGTGCTCACCACGATATTCTTCATGTGGGGCTTCCTCACCTGCCTCAACGACATCCTGATCCCGCACCTGAAGTCGATCTTCCAGCTCAACTATGCGCAGGTGATGCTGGTGCAGTTCACCTTCTTCGGCGCGTACTTCCTGATGGCGCTGCCGGCCGGCCGACTGGTCGCCGCGCTGGGCTACAAGAAGGGCATCGTGGCCGGGCTGGCGATCGCCGGCGTCGGCGCGCTGGGCTTCTGGCCGGCCGCCGGGCTGCACCTGTACCCGGCCTTCCTCGGCGCGCTGTTCGTGCTGGCCACCGGCATCACCGTGCTGCAGGTGGCGGCCAATCCGTACGTGGCCCTGCTTGGCCCGGAGAAGACCAGCTCCAGCCGGCTGACCCTGGCGCAGGCGCTGAACTCGTTCGGCACCTTCCTGGCGCCGTGGTTCGGCGGCCTGCTGATCCTGTCCAACGTGGTGAAGAGTCCGACCGAGCTGGCCGCGCTGGAACCGGCGCAGCGCCTGCTCTACGACACCCAGCAGGCGCAGGCGGTGCAGGGGCCGTACATCGGCCTGGCGGTGGTGCTGTTCCTGCTGGCGGTGTTCGTGTGGCTGTTCCGCCTGCCGGCGCTGAGCGAGGCCACCGACAAGGGCGACCATGCGCGCCACAGCTTCGCCGAGGTGCTGCGTCACCCGCACGTGCTGTTCGGCGTGCTCGGCATCTTCTTCTACGTCGGCGCCGAAGTGTCGATCGGCAGCTTCATGGTCAACTACCTGTCGATGCCGGAGATCGGCCACCTGAGCGAGCAGCAGGCGGCGAAGTACGTGTCCTGGTACTGGGGCGGGGCCATGGTCGGCCGCTTCCTCGGCTCGGCGCTGATGGCGAAGTTCTCGCCGCGCAAGCTGCTGGCGACATTCGCCGCGATCAACGCGCTGCTGGTGCTGACCACCATGTCCAGCAGTGGTGCCCTGGCGATGTACAGCATCATCGCGATTGGCCTGTTCAACTCGATCATGTTCCCCACCATCTTCGCGCTCGGCATCGAGCGGCTGGGGCCGATGACCAGCAAGGCGTCCAGCCTGCTGATCATGGCCATCGTGGGCGGCGCGATCATCCCGCCGCTGCAGGGCCTGTTCGCCGACCACATCGGCCTGCAGCACGCGTTCTTCCTGCCGCTGCTGTGCTACCTGTACATCGTGTTCTACGGCCTGAGCGGCTCGCGCATCCGCAGCCTGCCGACGCCGGACGCCAGCGGGATCCATTGACATGCCGACACGGCCCATCCTGTGCTTCGGTGAGGCACTGATCGACCTGCACGCCGACGGCTTCGACGACCATGGCTTCGCCACCCGTTTCGTGCCATTCGCCGGCGGCGCACCGGCCAACGTGGCGGTCGCCGCGGCGCGGCTCGGCGGGCAGGCCCGCTTCGCCGGCATGCTCGCGCGTGACCGCTTCGGCGACTTCCTGCTCGACAGCCTGCAGCAGGCCGGCGTCGGCACCGCCGACGTGGTGCGCACCGACGCGGCGAACAGCGCGCTGGCCTTCGTCACCCTGGACGCGCACGGCGAACGCAGCTTCGCCTTCTACCGCGACAACACCGCCGACCTGCTGTTCCGGCCGACCGACTTCCACGCCGACACCTTCCGCGACGTCGCCGTGTTCCACGTCTGCTCCAACAGCATGACCGACCCGGCGCTGGCCGCCGCCACCCGCGAAGGCATGCAGCGCGCGCACGGCGTCGGCGCACTGGTCAGCTTCGACCTCAACCTGCGCCCCGCGCTGTGGCCAGCCGGCAGCGACCCGCACCCGCTGCTGTGGCCGGCGTTGCACCTGGCCGACGTGGTGAAGTTCTCCGCCGAGGAATTCGCCTGGCTGGCGATCGACGGCGAGCAGGCCGCGCTGGACCGGCTGTGGCTGGGCCGCGCCCGGCTGGTGGTGGTGACCGACGGCGCCAAACCACTGCGCTGGTTCCACCCCGACGCCGAAGGCGAGCTGCCGGGCTACGCGGTCGCCGTGGTTGATTCCACCGCCGCTGGCGACGCCTTCATGGGCGGCCTGCTGTGCTGCCTGGCCGAGCTGGAGTCCACCCCGAACCGGCTCGACCGCCTGGTCGCCGCGATGCCGCGGCTGCACGCGATGCTGCGTTTCGCCGCTGCCTGCGGCGCACTCACCGTCACCCGCCGGGGCTCGTTCGCCGCGATGCCGCGCGGCGCCGAGGTGCTGGCCTTCATGGAACAGCAGGCATGAATGCCACTCCCGACTTTCGCTCCGCCGCTTTCCTGCGTGCGCACATCGCGCAAACGATGGCGTTCTACCACCCGCGCGCGATCGACCCGGACGGTGGTTTCTTCCACTACTTCCGCGACGACGGCACGATCTACGAGCGCAGCCACCGTCACCTGGTCAGCAGCACCCGCTTCGTCTTCAACTATGCGATGGCGGCAATCGAATTCGGCGACGACGCGGCGCTTCGACGCGAGTACCTCGACGCCGTCCGCCACGGCCTGCGCTACCTGCGCGAGGTGCATCGCAATCCGGCCAGCGGCGGCTACGCCTGGACCATCCGCGACGGCCAGCCGGAAGACCGCACCAACCATGCCTACGGCGTGGCCTTCGTGCTGCTCGCCTGCGCCAGCGCGGTGAAGGCCGGCATCGACGAAGCGGCCGCATGGATGGACGAAACCTGGCAGTTGCTCGAACGGCACTACTGGGACGCCGACGCCGGGCTGTACCGCGACGAGGCCGATGCGAACTGGCACTTCAGCGACTACCGCGGCCAGAACGCGAACATGCACCTGTGCGAGGCGTTGCTGGCCGCCTACCAGGCCAGCGGCGAAGCGCGCTACCTCGACCGCGCGTACACCCTCGCCGACCACATGACCCGCCGCCAGGCCGCGCTGGCCGGCGGCCTGGTGTGGGAACACTACGACCGCGACTGGGCCATCGACTGGAACTACCACCGCGACGATCCGAAACACCTGTTCCGCCCATGGGGCTTCCAGCCCGGCCACCAGACCGAATGGGCCAAGCTGCTGCTGATCATGGAACCGCTGCTGCGCGCACGCGGTTCCGCACCGGACTGGCTGCTGCCCACCGCGCGGCAGCTGTTCGACACCGCGCTGGCCCGCGCCTGGGACCGCGAGTACGGCGGCCTCTGCTACGGCTTCGCGCCGGACGGCCGCGTCTGCGACGACGACAAGTACTTCTGGGTGCAGGCCGAATCGCTGGCCGCCGCCGCGCGGCTGCACGCGCGCACCGGCGAGGCCGCCTATGACGATTGGTACGGGAAGTTGTGGGCGTATGCATGGCAGCATCTCGTCGACCATCGCCACGGCGCCTGGTACCGCATCCTCACCCGCGACAACCGCAAGTACAGCGACGAGAAAAGCCCGGCCGGCAAGACCGACTACCACACCATGGGCGCCTGCCACGACGTGCTGGCGCTGTTGCGCGCCGGCGGCCAGCCGTAATCCACCACCCTCCCCAAGGCACTGCACGATGAAGTTCGCGATTTCCCTCGCCATCACGGCCACCACGCTGCTGGCCGCGCCCGCATTCGCCGCCGACAGCACTGCCTCGCGCTTCGATCCGCTGCAGACCTTCGCCCCGTACAGCTACCCGCAACCGGCCACCGCGTATCGCTCGGCCAGCGGCAAGCCCGGCCCGCTGTTCTGGCAGAACCGCGCCGACTACACGATCAACGCCACGCTCGACCCGGCCACCCGGCAGCTGCGCGGCAGCGAGGTGATCAGCTACACCAACCACAGCCCCGACGCACTCGACGTGCTGTGGTTGCAGCTGGACCAGAACCGCTATCGCCGCGACGCCCGCGGCGCGTTCACCAGCAAGTTCCCCACCGAGTTCACCGACGGCTACCAGATCGCCTCGGTGGAAGTGGAAGACGCGCACGGGAACAGGCAGCCGGTGAAATGGCTGGTTTCCGACACGCGCATGCAGGTGCAGCTGCCCGCGGCGCTGCAGGGCAACGGCGGCAAGCTGCGCCTGCACGTCGCCTGGAGCTACACCGTGCCCGGCGAATTCGGCGGGCGCACCGACGTCAACCCCAGCAAGAACGGCGAGATCTTCGAGATCGCGCAGTGGTACCCGCGCATGGCCGTCTACGACGACCTGCGTGGGTGGGACACCGCGCCCTACCTCAACAGCGAGTTCTACCTGGAATACGGCGATTTCGACTACGCGATCACCGTGCCGTGGGACATGATCGTGGCTGGCTCGGGCGAACTGCTGAACCCGCAGGACGTGCTGACGAAGACCGAGCAGCAGCGGCTGGAGCAGGCGCGCCACAGCGACAAGACCGTGATGATCCGCAGCGCGGCTGAAGTCACCCAACCGTCCAGCCGTCCAAAGCAGGACGGCACGCTGACCTGGCACTTCGCGATGCACAACACCCGCGACGTGGCGTTCGGCGCCTCCAGGGCCTTTGTGTGGGACGCGGCGCGAATCAACCTGCCCGCAGGCAAGAGCGCGCTGGCGATGTCGGTCTATCCCGCCGAAAGCGGCGGCGACGCTGCCTGGGGCCGCGCCACCGAATACCTCAAGGCCTCCACCGAATACTTCTCCAGGCAGTGGTATCCGTACCCCTGGCCGGTGGCGATCAACGAGGCCGGCACCGCCGGCGGCATGGAGTATCCCGGCATCACCTTCGACCACAAGCTGGCCAAGGGCAGCAAGCTGCACATGGTGATCGCACACGAGATCGGGCACATCTGGTTCCCGATGATCGTGGGCAGCAACGAACGCCGCGACGCGTGGATGGACGAAGGCTTCAACACCTTCATCGACGTCTACGAGGCAGACGCGTTCAACCACGGCGAGTACGCGCCCAAGCGCGACAGCGAATACGCACCGGGCAAGGGCAACCCGGCCGACGAGATCGCCGCGGTGCTGGCCGATCCCGCCGCGCCGGCCCTGCTCAACGGCGCCGACATGACGCCGGAGAAGTACCGCCACCCGATCAGCTACTTCAAGGGCGCGTTCGGCATGGTGCTGCTGCGCGAGCAGATCATCGGCCCGGAACGCTTTGATCCCGCCTTCCGCCGCTACATCGCCACCTGGGCGTACAAGCACCCCAGCCCGTCGGACTTCTTCCGCTTCATGGAAAGCGAGACCGGCGAGGACTTGGGCTGGTTCTGGCGCGGCTGGTACGAACACAACTGGCAGTTCGACATGGCGGTGCAGAAAGTCGCGCCGATCGACGGCAACTGGAGCCACGGCGCCGAAGTCACCGTGGCCAACCTGGACCGGCTGGTGCTGCCGGCCACGCTCGAAGTGACCTATGACGACGGCAGCAAGCAGGATGTCCGCGTGCCGGTGGAGACCTGGCAGCAGCACCGCAGCTACGTGGTGCGCGTGGCCGGCACGCGCAAGGTAGTCTCAGCCACCATCGACCCGGCGCATGCGCTGCCGGACGCGCTGCGCGCGAACAATACGCTGCAGGTGAAATAGAGCCCGGGCTTTGCGTCCTCCCCTGCTCGCAGGGGAGGGCCACGAATTGTCCCTGACACCTTTTCCTCGCCACCATCGGCCGTGCTTGCCGGCACCGGCTCCGGGTGAGAGCATCGCTGCATGGTCGCCGCCTCCGGGAAAGGCTGCAGAATTAGGCTGCAGGTATAGGCGGCGCGAGCAGGGGAAGTCGTTGATTCGTGTAGAAGGTTTCCGGCACCCGTGGCCCGCTTTATTGGGTTAGGCTGCGGGATTAGGCTTCATTCAACAATCGAATTTAAGTTAGGCATCATGATCACAACTCATCGTGAGATTGTTGATTACTGGTCCGGGCACCAAGATGAGTGCGGCTTGTCTGTCGACTGGGCAGAGGCAGAAAAGCTATGTTGGCGCTGCGCTCACAAACGCATGCTTCAGCGATGTCATATGGTTCCAAGATCTCTAGGCGGTTCCGACACCCCCGATAATCTTGTATTGCTTTGTGCCCAATGCCACGCTGAGGCACCAAACGTCGCTGATCCTTCCTTCATGTGGGTTTGGCTCCGAGCTCATGCAGTGCCGTTCTACGGAACCTATTGGCAAGAGCGAGGCTTTCGCGAGTACGAGCTGATCTTCGGAGAGAAGCCCTTTGCGGGACTTGAACCAACTGATGAGCTTCTGCAAAAAGCAAGGTCCATCCTCAAAGACCTGTTCCGTAAAACCAGCACACACTGGGGACAGGGTAAGATTAATCCCGCAACGGTGGCATGGGTGCTTCGCCAAGTTGATCAAGCGGCGCGGCATGATGCCTAACCATTCGTTCAAGGCGAACGGCTTCGCCGCCGCTTAACTCCAGCGTTAGCGCTTATGACAACCTACGGGATCCTTGCGTTTCTCCTCATAGGCCCCTTGGCCTCGCCGAGCTTCGTCCTAGATCCACATCCCAATATGCACGGCATGGACATGGCAGGCTACGAACATTATCTGGGCCACCCGATCGTTTCTGGTGCTTATCGCATTGGTGGCGAGGGTGATTTGTATATTTCGCTAGATCGCAAAGCATCTCAAGCCTTCCCTCATTCTGGAGGCCAGTCCATAGTCATCTATGTCGGTGATAGTGCTGGTGTCACCTTAAAAAAGCTTGGTATAACGCATGCGGCACAAGCGATCGACATGGATCACTTCTGCGGCTTGATCGGACATGCAACGGTTGAGCTGTCGGGGGTTTGGACGGGGATCGTTGCAGATCGCCGTGAGTACCAATCTGATCTAGTTCGAGTCATTTCCAAGACACCAGCCCATCTTGAGGGCTGTTCTGGTGTGGTGCGGTGAGCGCTAACCACTCGTTCAAGGCGGACGGCTTCGCCGCCGCTTAACTCAAGCGTTAGTCGGTAGCTCGTGGTGGTTCTTCGTTGCACGCGTTTCGCCCAGCTTCGCGCTGGCTTGTCATCCGTCGCCGCAGCAGCTTTTGGCGCAGCGTCGTCGCAAGTCCTCAGCTTTCAGAGCTGGTCGGGAAAGGTGTCAGGGACAATTCCAGGCGTGCCAGCGTCATGGCCATTGACTCAGCAGCCAAGGCCCACGGACTCACCCGCGACCCAAAAACTCCCAAGCCCGAACCTCCCAAGCCTTGCGCGCGATGCCCGAGACGTTGCACGCAAGACTCCGCGCTTGCCGTTCAACCCCCAGACCTTCGCGTCCAGCCCTCACGACCTGGCAGCGACAAGGTCCGGAGCGCCGCAGGCGAAGCCTTCCGGGTTGGCCACGAAAGTTTTTCAGCCGCACGCGACTGTTTGACCCTCGCATTCGCAGTCGATGACCTTCGCGGTCCGAGGCTTTCGGCCTTGCGCTTCGGAGTTTTTCGCTTGCGGGCAGAGGTGGATCGGTTGCGCGCGAAGGTCGTCGGGTTGCGCGCCAAGCGGAAACCGCTGCGGACGGAGTCCAGGCTGTTGCAGGCGAGGGTGGAGAACGTCGCGGGCGGAAGCGGCGGAGTGGCCATGGATGGCCACAGTCCTGAGGAGCGAGGAAGTCGAAGGACATGCCGACGACGGGGATGGCCCCTCATCTGGCGGCGCTTCGACTCCGCCCGCTGCGCGGGCTACGCTCAGCGAGAACGGGCCAGACCGCGAGTCGGGCTGCCTTAAGTAAGTGTCCGGTCCACACTGCCCCCGTTTCAGAGCTCCGGCAACACCTGCTGCAACGTGCCGATGCCATCCCACGGATCACGCTTCAACGCCGCCGCCCGCCTTAGCGCCTTGCGCAGGTCGAACGCCGCCCCGCCCTGCACCCGCCCCAGCTCCTCCCAGCGCAACGGCATCGCCACCGGCGCGCCGGCGCGGGCGCGCAGCGACCAGTTGCAGACGCTGGTGGCGCCGCGTGTGTTGCGCAGCCAGTCGATGAAGATCCGGCCCTTGCGCCGCGACTTGCTCGCGGTGGCGATGTACTGCTGCGGGTGCCGCGCCACCATCGCTTTGGCCAGCGTCTCGCAGAAACGCTTCGCCGCGTCCCAGTCCGGCCCGCGGCGGAACGGCAGCACCACGTGCAGGCCCTTGCCGCCGCTGGTGCGCACGAAGCTCTGCAGACCGAGTTCCTGCAGCTGCGCACGGATCCTGCGTGCCGCCAGCACCACCGCCGACCACGGCACGCCCGGCGCCGGATCGAAATCGAACACCAGGCGATCAGGGGCATCGGGCCGATCCACCTGCGCGCCCCACGGATGGAACTCCAGTGCGTTCATCTGCACCAGTTCGAGCAGGCCGGCCAGGTCGCGCACGTACAGGTAGTCGTCGACGCTGCCGCTCTTCTCGCGCAGCGCGATCGCCTGCACATGCTCGCCCAGCGCGTCCGCATGATGCTTCTGGAAAAAGCAGGCCGCACCCACCCCGTCCGGGCAGCGCAGCAGCGACAGCGGCCGGTTCGCCAGCTCCGGCAGCATCCAGCGCGCCACCGCGGCGTAGTACGCGGCGACGTCGCCCTTGCTGATCGCGCTGCCTGGATAAACCACGCGCGCGGCATGGCTGATCGCCGCCGCCGGCACAGCCACGGCGCCAGCGCGCCCGCGCGCCGCCGTTTCGAGGTTCAAGTCGGAATCGCTCACGTTGCCGCCCTGCCACCGCATGGCACCGATGCTAGGCACGCCGCGCGTGCACGCGGCGCCAACGAAGCACAGGCCGGCTTTCCGCCGACACGCCGGCGCGTCGACCAGCGTGCCCTGGAACGGCATTCCGCCGTCCGCCAAGCCGTTGCCGGCCGGTTCGGAGCACCCGAACGTCTGCGCCGGACCGAAAGATCAGCTCGCCCCATCGTGCGGGCGCCCGCCGCGCTTTCGCGTCGCGGCATGGCACGGATCGGCCTTCGCGACCATCGTCGCCACGAGGTCGCCGTTGATGGTCAGGCACTGGTCGGCGATCGCTGCCACGCTGTCCCGGTGCGATACCACGACGAGTATCGTCTGCGGCAACCGGCGTTTCATTGCGGCCAGCACCTGGATCTCGGACGCGGCGTCGAGCGCGCTGGTCGCTTCGTCCAGCACGGCCAGGAAAGGCCGGCGCAGGATCACCTGGGCCAGCAGCAGCCGCTGCAGCTCGCCGCCGGAGAGTCGGCTCGCCGTACTGTGCAGCGCGGTGTCCAGGCCCTGCAGCGAGCCGGCCAGCCGCCGGTCGAGGCCGACGTCCTGCAGCGCGGCCTGCATCAGTTCGGCGCCGGCTTCGGGCGCCGCCCAGCGCAGGCATTCGCGCACCGAGTGCTGCCAGGGCCGCACGCCCTGGCTGACATAGGCGCCGTGCCGCACGAGCTCCCGGTATGCGTCGAAGCCGATGGCGTGCCCGTCGACCCGCGCCGCGAAAACCCCGGGCACGCTCATGCCAGCCAGCACGTCGACCAGGCTGCTCTTGCCGATGCCGGAGTCGCCGCGGATCAGGGTCAGCTCGCCGGGCCGCAGGCTCACCTGGCGCACGTCGAGGCCGGCAAGCGGCGGCGCCAGTCGTATCCGCTCGATGTGCAGCGCCGGCCGATCCGCCCCCGGCCCGGCGGGCGATGGCGTCGCCGGCGAACGGATCGTGTCGAGGTCCATGTAGCGCTGCCAGAGCCCGAAAGCCGGGACGGCCGAACGCAGTTGCTGGAAGCTCTGCCGGGTCGATACCAGATACGGCAGCAGGCGCCCGAGCAGCAGGCACACCGCGATCAGCGACGACTGATCGACGCCGTGCCAGCGATAGGCGAGCACGAGGACAGCGGCGATCGCGGCCGCCGCCAGCAGTTCGAGCACCAGCCGTCCGGCTGCCACCAGCTCCAGCTGGCGCCGGTAGCCGTGGCCCAGCGCCGCGGAAATGGCGCCGTAACTTTCCTTTTCCGCGTCAGCCCGCCCGAACGAACGGATGTGGCGCAGGCGCCGCGGAAAATCCTCGCTGAGCCAGAACAGCCGCGTCATGTCGGCGACATAGCGGCGACCGACCTGCGACTGTTCGCGGCCGAAGATGCGCGAGGCAATCAGCACGAAACCGGCAAGCAGCGGTGCCACAAGCATCAGCGGCGGCGACACCCAGAACGCGAAGCCCAGGCTGACGATCGTGGTGATGCCGGCAACCAGCAGCTGCAACAGCGCGGCAAAACCCTGGGTGAGGGTTTCGACGTTGTAGGTCAGGACGTTCGCGATCTCCGCCGAGGTCGCATCGGCCAGCGAGGCCAGCGGCGCATCGACCAGCCGTGCATGCACCAGGCGCCGCCGGGTCATGCCGTAACGACTGGTCAGGCGCGCGCCCAGCCATGCCACCAGCCAGCGCAGCACGGCGAAGGTCGCGGTGGCCGCGACAAAGACGGCAGCCCGCATCTCCACGCTGCCGCCCACGTCGAACATCCCGCCGGCCAGCCGCAACGCGTGCCCGGGCTGGACCAGCGGCACCAGCAGCACCGCGGCAAGGCTGCCGACCAGTGCCGCCGCCAGCGACAACGCGACATAGGCGGCGATTTCCGCCAGGTCACCGCCGCCGAGCGTGCGCGCGAGCGAACGCAGCAGGTCGAGCGTGTGGCCCTGCGCCGGCGATGGTTCGTCAGGCATCACTGCTGATCCGGATGGATGGCCGGCAAGATCCGCCGCGGTGGCGGGAACGCTCCGTTACGATCGACGGCAGCACCTCGTCACCGCAGGCGACCGCGATGCCGGTGAGTGCCATTCGGCACGCATACGGTTGCATCGTCACCCGGCCCGGCCGGCGCGTAGCTCATCCACTACGCGCCGGGGTCCCGCTTACGGCGCCTTGCCGGCCTGTAGTTTCTGCACGATGGCCAGTGCCTGTTTCACGTGCTCGTCGGGGCGCAGGTGGTCGGTCTCCGAGGAAAGCGTGGCCACGATCTTGCCGTCGCCGGCGATGACGAAGGTCGTGCGCGGGATGAACGCGTGATCGATCTCAACGCCACGCACGTCCTTCATGCCCGGTCGCGCCGCCATCGCCTCCAGGCCGTACGAAAGAGCGACCTTGACCTCGGCGTCCGAGGCGACCGGGAACTTGCCTGCGCAGTACTTCGGATCCGCCGAGAAAGCATCGAGCCGCTCGATGCTGTCGGCCGACACGCCGATGATGGTCGCGCCGGCCGCGTCGAACTTGTCCCGCGCGACCGCAAACGTGTGCGCTTCGAGATCGCAGCCCCCGGTGTACGCCGACGGGTAGAAGTACACCACGACCGGACCTTTCCTGAGCGCATCGGCCAGCGAGAAGGTGAACTCCTTGCCGGCCTGGCTGGCCTGGGCGGTGAACGTCGGCGCCACGGCGCCGGGCGCGAGCGCGGCGGCCGCCGGCATCGCCGAAGCCAGCGCAAGCAGCGCACCCAATGCCATCGATCCCGCAAAACGCTTTTTCATTGCCGTGATCCTCGTGAGGGGGCATCGCCCCGGCCAGAGTCCATCCCGACCGGCCGTGCCCGTTGGACGTGAAACGTGAACCCGCGGAAACCCGAGCTTACTTCGTTGCTGCCACCTTGCGGATGCTCCGATCGAGCCCTGGCCCGTCATGGCTGCAAAAGCCTGAAGCCGCTGTCTTCGGGCGGCACCGAACCACCGCCCACAGGCACCCGCCCGGATCTTTCCTGAGGAAAGCCTTGCGCGGCGCGATCACGGCGCATCGTCCAGCAGTTCCCACAACGCCGCCACGCCGTCCCGCGGATGCTTGCCGCGGCGCAACTCGTGCACGCCCATCGCCATCATCCGCTGCGCGAAGCAGGGCCAGCCGGGCTGGCCGGACGCATACGGCTGATCTGCGGACAATCGCGCGGCGACATCGGCAGCCGGAACCGTGCTCAGCAAGGCGGTGGCGTCGTCGGTGGGCTGGGCCGAAACCAGCACGGTGCCGACCAGTTCCAGTGGAGCCGCGGCGAGCCGGCCGGGTCCCCGCCTCAGGTCGGCTTCGAACTTCTCCACCCCGCTGCGGCGGCGGATCACCGGCGCCCCGCTGATCCAGCGCCGGGCACCGGCGGGGTCGACGAATCGCAGCGCATCGGCCTGCACGTGCAGGTAGTTGGCCACGCCGGTGGCGAGCATGGCGTGCGGCTGCACGAACACCGCGTCCTCGGCGAGAAAATCCATGCCTTGCAGCAGGGCGAGCAAAGCCAGCGTCGATTTGCCCGAGCCGCTGGCGCCCAGCAGCAGGACGCCCTTGCCCCGCCGGCCCACGCAGGCACCGTGCAGCGGAACCAGGCCCTGCCCGCGCGTGGCCAAGGTGAACACGGCGAACTCGATGAGTTCGTAGCGCAGATGGTAGGGCCGCTCCAGCATGTCGGCGGAGGCCACCACCAGGGCCCGCTGCTGCGCGGGCGCCAGCATCACGTAGTTCGACGCGTCCATGACGCCGCAGATCCAGCCGGCTCCCGCCTGCACCTGCACCGGCGGTGGTTCGCCCCCGCCCGGCGACAGCCGCGGCGGCGACAGCTGCAGCTCGATGCGGAACTCCGGCACCGCCGCCGGCAGACGGTGCGGCGGCAGGCCGCCGTAAGCGGCCTCGACCAGCTGCAGCAGCGCCTCGCTCGCGCTTTCGAAACGGAAGCGCCCGCCGAGTATCTGCCGGCTCACGGCACGGCGGCAGCCGGATCGCTCGCGGAAAGGATCCGCGCAGGCGTCCCGCATGTCGCCGTGAGGAGTCGATGCCGTCGTCACCGATCGAGTTGCCCCGCCCAGAGGTGGTTGCACGATGTGGCGAATCCGCAGCGGGTCGCCTGGCCTTGAGTGCGCGGCCACGGCGAAAAGGTTGTCCGGGCGCCCCGCTGACGGCGCCGCGGCACCGGCAACCCGCACGGACCGCCACGCGAGGCAACCGAAGCGCCGCGCGCCGGCACTCACGTCCCGGCAGCATCGACGAGGAGGCCGGTTTCCCTCGCCGCTGCCGCCATTCCCGCGACGAGATCGAGGCCACTTCGCGATGCTGAAGATTCAGGTCGGCCACTCCTACTTCCTCAGGTACGACCCCAAGCAATGGGAACGCGGCAAGCCCTATCCCCCGCTGGCCACGATCCAGATCGCCGCGCTGCTGCGGCGGCGGGGCCACGACGTCGCCCTGTTCGACGCGATGCTTGCCGATGGCGTCGAGGATTACGCAGCCGCCGTGCGCGCCGCGCAGCCGGATGTCGTGGTCCTCTACGAGGACAATTTCAACTACCTGACCAAGATGTGCCTCGGCCGCATGCGCGAGGCGGCGTGCCGGATGATCGCGCAAGCGCATGCGCGCGGCGCCCGCGTGATCGTGGCCGGCTCCGACGCGTCGGATCAGCCGGGCCCCTTCCTCGCCGCCGGCGCGGACGCGGTGCTGCTGGGCGAAGGGATCGCGGCGCTGCTGGAACTGATCGAGCGGCTGGAGCGCGACCCGACCATCACCGCCCGCCACTGGCTCGACGGCATCGACGGCATCGCCACGCAAGTGGACGGCCAGACCCAGGCGCGACGCATCGGCGCCATGCCGCCGGACCCCCGGCTGGTCGGTCCGCCGGCCTGGGACCTGGTGGATATCGCGCGCTACCGCAGCCTGTGGCGCGAACGGCACGGCTACTTCAGCCTCAACATGGCGGCGTCGCGGGGCTGCCCGTTTCGCTGCAACTGGTGCGCCAAGCCGATCTGGGGCAACCACTACAAGCAGCGCAGCGCCGACGACGTGGCGGCGGAGATGATCTACCTGAAACAGGCGTTCGGGCCCGATCACATCTGGATGGCCGACGACATCTTCGGCTTCCACGTCGACTGGGTTGCGCAGTTCGGAGCGCGCCTGCGCAGCGCCGGTGGATCGGTTCCGTTCACCATCCAGACCCGCGCCGACCTGATGAGCGAGCGCATGACCGACGCACTCGAACAGGCCGGCTGCGCCGAGGCGTGGCTGGGTGCCGAAAGCGGCAGCCAGCGCGTGCTGGACAGCATGGCCAAGGGCACCCGGGTCGCCGACCTGGTTGCGGCCCGGGTGCGGCTCGGCCGGCGCGGCATCCGCGTGGGCTTCTTCATCCAGCTCGGCTATCTGGGCGAACAGCTGGACGACCTGCTGGCGACCCGCGAACTGGTGGCGCAAGCCGCGCCCGACGACATCGGCGTGAGCGTCTCCTATCCGCTGCCGGGAACCAAGTTCTACGACAAGGTCAAGGCCCAGCTTGGCGACAAGACGCATTGGCGGGACAGCGGCGACCTGGCCATGATGTTCCACGGCGCCTATGACTCGGACTTCTACCGCAGCGTGCGCGACCTGCTGCACGAGCAGGTCACGCTGCAGCAATCGAAGGCCACCGACCCGCCGGAGCGCCACCGGCAGGCGAGCGCGGCACTCGATGCCAAATGGGATGCGCTGGTCGCATCTGAACGGGCGCACCGCAGCGAGGATGCGACGACGACGAAGCGAATCGATATCCGGCTGCTCCCCCATGCTGCCGCCGCTCAAAGTCGTTAGGGCCGGCCTGCGCCGCACCACCGAGGCGCTCGCCGCGGAGCTGGCGCGGCCGGGCAGCGTCACGCCGCCGTGGAGTGCGCTCGACTGGCAGCTGGCGGCGGTCGCCGCGGCCGTGCATGGGGTGTCGCCGCTGCTGTGCCGATGCTGCGTGTGGCGGAACCCCTCCTGGCAATCGTTCCTGACCGACCAGCGTGAACACGTCGAGCATCGCCATCAACGCATCGATACGCTGCTGCAGCGCATCGATGCCGGCGCCCGCGCTCGCGGCATCGCCCTCGTCGCGCTGAAGGGCTCCGCCTTGCACGCGCTCGGCATCTACGCGCCCGGCGACCGGCCGATGGCCGACATCGACCTGCTGGTCCGCGCGGAGGATGCCGCGCCGGCGATCGCGCTGCTGCAGGAGCTGGGCTACGTGGAGTCGTTCGCCGGGTGGAAGCACCGGGTGTTCAGGCCGGCGGCCGGCGCTCCCTTTGCCGGCCTTGGGGAGCACCGCGACACGCCGGTCAACATCGAGCTGCACACGCGCATCCAGGAGCGGCTGCCGGTCACCGCGGTGGACATCACCGCGCGCATCCATCCGCCACAGCCGCGGCCCGGACTGAACCCCTACCCGTCGCCCGGCGCGCTGATGAACCACCTGCTGCTGCATGCTGCCGGCAACCTCTGCAACCGCAGCCTGCGCCTGCTCCATCTGCACGACATCGCGCTGCTCTCGGCACGCTTGTCCGCGGGCGACTGGAACGTGCTGTGGGACGACCCGGCCGGCGACGCTCCCTGGTATGCGCTGCCGCCACTGCTGCTGACTGCGCGCTACTACCCGGACGCAATCGCGGCCGACGTGCTGGCACGGCTCGCCACCTGTTGCCCTACCCTGCTGCGGATGGCATCGCGCCGCCAGACCCTGACCCGCGTTTCGTCCTCCGACCTGTGGCTGCATGCGCTGCACGGCATCGAATGGTCGCGTTCCCTCGGCGAACTCGGGCGCTACCTCGGGCAGCGAGTCAGGCCCACGCAGGAGGCCAACCGGGAGCGTACCGACATGCTGCGCACGCAGCTCTGGCTGCAGCAGGGGTCGAACTGGACCGGTCTGTCGCACGGACGACGCATCCTTGCCTGGCTGACCCGACCGGTACCGCGGATGGACACGATGTTCGCAGTGCGCGCGGCCCTGGAAGGCCCGGCGCCCGCGCCGTAGCACCCGCCCATGTCGCTGGCGCTACCAGCATCGGATACATCACCCACCCGCCATGCCGCGGAGGTGACGGCGCTGGCGGGTCTGCGACTGCGCTGTCCTCGCTGCGGAACGGCCATCGGCACACTGGATTGCCCGGCATGCGGCTTCGTCATCGTGATCGACGACGGCATCGCCCATGCACTGCCACCCGAATCGGCCGCACACCACGCGCGATTCATGGCCGACTATGAGCGGATCAGGACGTCGGAAGGCCGCGGCAGCGAAAGTGGAGCGTTCTATCTCGCCCTTCCCTACCGCGACACCACGGGAAGGGATCGCCGCCAGTGGCGGATGCGTGCGCGCAGCTACGACTACCTCGTGCGGCGGCTGCCGCAAGGGGGCCGCATCCTCGACCTCGGTGCAGGCAACGGCTGGATGAGTTTTCGTCTGGCGCTGGCCGGGTATCGGCCGACCGCGGTCGACCTGCTCGACAACGATCGCGACGGGCTGGGTGCGGCACGGCACTACCGGGCGCGCCTGCCGGCACTGTTTCCGCGCTTCCAGGCTGAGATGTGCCGCCTGCCGTTCGCGGACGAGCAGTTCGACGCCGCCGTGTTCAATGCCTCGTTCCATTACGTCGAAGACGGCGAAGCGTGCCTGCGCGAAGCTTTGCGCTGCGTGCGCAAGGGCGGCATGGTGATCATCAGCGACACGCCGTGGTACGCCCACGACGCGAGCGGCCGGCAGATGCTGGCCGAGCGTCGCGAAGTTTTTCTGCGCCGCCATGGCACGGCCGCCGATGCCATCGCCAGCTTGGGCTATCTCACCGACGAGCGCCTGCGCCATATGGCAGACGCGCTGTCAATTCGCTGGGAGGTGCATCGTCCCTGGTACGGCCTGCGCTGGGCGCTGCGCCCGCTCATCGCGAAACTTCGTGGCCGTCGCGAGCCTTCAAGGTTTCGACTTTACGTCGCCCGCAAGCCCAGCTGATTCCCGCGATTCCGTGCATGCGTGGCGGTACAGCGCATCGAACAGGCGCGCGGTGCTGTCGGCGTCTTCCAGCAGCGCCCGGCACTGCGCGGCTTGGACCATGCGCAGCCGCAGCGGTTCGTCCGCAAGCACCTGTCGGACGGCATCGGCCAGCGCATCCGCGTCGCCGACGGGCACGCTGCGGGCCGCCGCAGGCGACCACTCCACAAAGTGCCCGACCCCCGTACCCACCGCCGGCACGCCGGCTACCGCTGCCTCCAGCAGCACCAGCGGACCGGCTTCGTGCAGCGACGACATCACCAGCAGGTCGGCCGCTTCCATCAACGGGCGCAGTTCGCGTTGCGTCTTGAAGCCAAGGAAGTTGACGCAGTTTTCCAACCCGAGCTGGTGAACCAGCTGCTGCATCTCGCCCTGCAAAGTGTCCACGCCGACGATATCCATGCGAAAGGCCAGCCCGGCGTCGCGCAACATGGCCAGTGCGCGCAGCAGGATCGGCTGATCCTTCACCCGGTTGAGGCTGGCCACGTGGATCAAACGCGCCGGACCGGCGCGGCGCGCACGCGGCGCGAGCGGCGGCCAAGTCCGCAGGTCGACGCCGAGCGGCACGCGCCGGGCCGCCACGCCGAGCGCGCGCAGCGCCTCGATGACCGGCGCGCTGGCCGCCGTGACGACATCGGCGGCGCGCAGCACGCACGCCTCGCGCAGCCGTCCCTTCCATTGCAGCCGCCCGCCATAGTCGATCGCGTGCAGCGCAACCAGCTCGCCGCCGGCGACATGCACCAGGCTCGGCAGCCGCAGCAGCCTGGCCGCGGCCACGGCCACCAGGCCGCACGAGCCGGAGAAGATCGCCTGGATCCGGTCGAACGGCGCGCGGCGATGCTCGGCGCGGATCGCCGCGATCGCGCGCCATCGGGTCCAGCCGGCGCCGATGTTGTGGATGCTCGCGCCAGCAAGTTCCCAGCGGCCCGCCGCCGCCTCCTGCTGCAGCGCGAAGACGTGCACCTCGTGGGTGCGCGCCAGTCGTTCGATCAGCGCCAGCAAGGCCGGAATCACCCGGTACTCGCCGCTGCGATCCACCCCGCCCGGCACCACCAGCGCGAGTTTCACGACGCTCTCCGGCGCCGCTCGTCGTGCACCTGCGCGTAGGCAGCGGCCCATTGCCGGCCTACCGCAGTGAATGACAGCGCGGCGTCGAAATGGGCGCGCACCTGTGCCGCCGGCGGCCGGTCAGCGGCGGCAGCGACCAGCGCCTCGGCCAGCTGTGTCGCCTCGCCGCAAGCCCACAGCTGACCGACGCCGCTGTCGCCGATCAGCGCGCGAAAGGAGGGAATATCCGTGAGCACCGGCGTGACGCCGCAAGCCAGCGCTTCGAGCGCGGCGTAACCGCAACTTTCGGCGCGGCTGCCCGAGACGAACAGGTCGGCCGCGCGCATCAGCAGCTCGACCTGCGCGTGCGCCACCGTGCCCAGCAAGTGCACGCGCCCGGCAAGCTGCGGATCGCGCGCGCTGCGCGCCCGCACCGCGCCGAGCAGCGGCGCGCTGCCGAAGGCGCACCACAACTGCAGGTCGGGCAGCCGCCGCGCAGCCAGGCTGACGCCGTCGAGCACGCTCAACGGGTCCTTGCCGGCATTCAGATGCCCCACCCACAGCACGCCGGGATCGCCATGCAGGCCGGTGCTGGCGCGGGCATCGGCACGATGGCCGACGCTGAAACGGCTGCTGGATTCGGGTATCGCAAACTGCCGCGTGTGCGGCGCGAACAGCCCGGCCCGGACAAACGGTCGCGCCAGTTCGGGCGCGGTGAAGGCGACGCCGGCCAGCGCCGCATACCAGCGCCGCCACGGCGACCGCCGCCACCGGCGCGGCGGCCGATCGGCGTGGTCCTGCAGGATGATCGGCAGTCGCGGCAGGCACTGCGCGATGGCGAAGGCATCCTCGGCGAAACCCAGGCTGTGTCCGTGCAGCACGTCGATGCCGAGCTGGCCGAGCACGCCGGCGAAACGGCGGCCCCGCTCGGCCGCCGTCGCCAGCCCGCGGATGTCGACGAAGTGATAGTCGATGCCGTCGCGCATGATCCGCTCCTCGCGCGCCGCCGCCTGGATCACCGACACGCGGGTGCCGGCGCTGGCGACTGCCTCGGCGATGTCCGCCAGCGAGTGCCATCGTTCCAGCACCGCGGCCGGCGCAAGTCCCGCCGGCGCGGGCAAAAAATTGAGCTGCGCGACGTGCACGGCGTGCACCCGGCTAGAGGCCCGACACCTGCGGCATGCGCAGGCGCACCAGCCGGTTGGCCAGCTCCAGTTCCCACGGCCGGTTGTACCTGCCGTAGCGATAACGCCAATCGGCCATCGCGCTCAGGCTGCGTTTGGCCCAGGGCGGCGAGCGCAGGTCCTGCACGGTGGGGAAGCGGCAACGCAGCACGGTGACGAAATCGTGGATGCGCTGGCGCAGTTTTTCGTCAAGCCAGGGCGCATCGGCATGGCAGGTGTAGTCGACCCAGCGCGGCTGCGCCCACTCCTCCGGCGTGGTCGGGAACACCACCGGTGCGCCGTCGAGACCGAACAGCGGCTTGGCCGGACGCCGCGCGCGGTCCTGTTCGTGCCGGCTGTTTTCCGGCAGCGGCGTGTAGACGTAGATGACGATCTCGGACTGCGGGTTGATCCGCTTCAGCGCGCGGATGAACTCGAAGGTGTGCTCGGTCTCCTCCTCGGTGTTCTCCGGCGGTGCGACCATGAACGACAGCTCGGGGATCACGCCGTGGCGGCGGCACAACTCCACCACCGCCATCGTCTGGTCCGGCCGCGTGCCCTTGCGGATTTCCTTGAGCATCTGGCCATTGGGCGATTCCGCGCCGATGTAGGCCATCCGCAGCCGGCTCTTGCGCACCAGCTTCCACGCTTCTTCCGACAGGTTGAGCAGGGCGTCGGCGCGGGCGAAGCACCACCACGGCATTTCGAACCTGGCCATCACTTCGAGCAGCGGCAACATGTCCCGTTCGCGATCGAAGAAATTGTTGTCGAAGTACTGCACCGAGTCCGCGCCCAGCTCGTACTTCAGATAACTCAGGTCGCGTTCCAGTTGCTCCGCCGCCGGCAGCACGGTGGTGCCACCGAACATCGCGGCCACGCCGCAGAAGGTGCAACGGAAGCGGCAACCGATCGACGCCTGGTGCGCGACGGTGCGGCGGCCGAGATAGGTGCGCGCGAGGTAGCGCCGCGGGTCGCCGAGCTTGTCGTATGGCAGCACCATGCCGTTGTCGGCCAGCGTGAAACGGCGGTTCGGGTTGTGCACGACCGCGCCGCCCTGCTTCCACGACAGGCCGCCGATCGTCGCCAGCTTCGCCTCGGCCTTGCCGTCCAGCGCGGAAATCAGTTCGGGCAGGGTTTCCCCGGCCTGCCCGCGCACCGCGTAGTCGACGTAGGGCGCGGCCAGCGCCGCGTCCGGGTTGAGCGTGGGGAAATAGCCGCCCCAGATGATCGGCACCACCGGAAAGCGCTCGCGGATCGCGCGGGAGACGGCGATCGCCGGCGCCAGCTGCGGACCGCCCATGACGCTGACGCCGACCGCACCGAAGGCGCCCTGCTCCAGCGCGTGCAAGGTGTCGTTGACGAAATCGCGGTCGACGTTGCCGTCGACGATCTGGCTGTCGTGGCCGCTGCGCTCCAGCGCGGCCGCCAGGTGCAGCAGGGACAACGGGAAGCGCGCGCTGCGCCGCGAGGTGATGGTCGGGTTGATCAGCAAGGTGCGTGAGGCATGGGTCATGGCAAGAGCCTGCGAATTCGGGAAGTCACGGCCCGCGCCGCAGCCGGAACACCAGCGCCACGGGAACCGCCAGCGCGGTGTGGTCGAAACGCGCACCGGCAGGGACGTCGGCCGGGTCGAGCATCGGTTCCAGCACCTGTTCGATGCGCAGCCCGAGTGCGGCGCAGGCCGCGTGCCAGTGGCTGTACAGGTGCTGCGTGTGCCGCACGGCGTAGTGCTGGCCGTCCGACTTGAAGTCGCGCAGCCAGCCCAGCGCATGCCCGATCGGATGCACGTCGCTGCACAGCAGCGTGCCGCCGGGCCGGGTCACCCGGCACAGCTCGGCCAGCGCGCGCTGCAGGTCGTCGAGATGGCCGACGACCAGGCCGCAGAGGGTCAGGTTCGCCCGCGCATCCGGCACCGGCAGCGCTTCGAGGCTGCCCTGCACCAGGTCGATGTCCGCGCCAGCTTGCCAGGCAGCCAGCTCGACGCCGGCGCGCGCGAGCATCGGCGACGAAAGATCCACGCCGATCACGCGCGCCGCACCACGGCGCAGCGCATGCAGCATGTAGCGTCCGCTGCCGCAGCCGACATCGAGCACGGCCTGCCCATGCAGCGTGGCCGGCATCAGCCCGAGCATGGCGCGCTCCTCCGCCTGCATCACCGGGTTGTGCGCATGCGCGGGGTAACTGGCTGCCCACAAGGCATACGCCTCGGCTGGCAGCAGCATCGGCGGACGCGTCGTCACGGCTAACCGGCCTCCATGGCGAGGTTGTGCGCGTGGTGCGCAGCGGCCAGTTCAAGCCCGGGTTCGAGCGCCACCAGCCCGGCGTCGGCCAGCGGCCTGGCCAGCAGTTTCGGCCTGCCGTCCAGCGTCACCGGCACGGCGTCCATGCCGGCGACATCGAACCATTCGGCGAAATCCGGATCGGCGATGCGCGGCACGCCGTGGCGCACCACCGCCCGGATCCGGCTGCGCTCGATGCCGACCAGGCCGCAGCGCTCGTCGCCGCCGCGGTCCTCGACGATCACCAGATCCGCCAGCGCACCCGGCGCCAGGCTGCCGCCGGAGGGCAGCCGCAGGATGCGCGCGGCCTGGCTGGTGACCAGGCCCAGCAACTGCCCGGCGTCCAGCTCGCCGCGGGCGACGATGCCGCGCATTTCATCAAGCAGGTCGCGGGCGCCGCTGAGCCGCGAATCGCTGCCCAGCGCGAGCCGGCCCGCTGCGCACAGGCGCCGCGGGTCCAGCGTGCGTCCGAGCAGGTTGCGGTTGCTGGTCGGACACCAGACCACCGCCGCGCCGCGCTCGATCACCCGGTCGACGTCCTGCTCGCGCAGGCCGACGCCGTGGATCAGCACGCTGTTCGCCGCCAGGCATCCCATCTCGTCGAGCCGGGCCAGTTCCGCCTGCGCGATCGCATCGGTGCCTTCGGCCAGATGGATCAGCCACGGCCGATCGGCAGGCGTGGCGGCGAAGCTCGACCGCACCGGCGGGCCGTAATCGGGCCAGCCCAGCGCATAGCTCCAGCCGTAGTCGCGCAGCACGGCGACCGGGAAATCCGGCTCGTCGAGCGCCGCATGCCAGGGGTCGTGATGCGCCACGCAGGTGGTGCCGGCAAGCAGGTTCTTCAGCGCCCCGTGGCGCAGCCGCAACGCCTTCGGCACCCGCAGCGCGGCGATCACCGCCGGCTCCTCGAAGTGCGCCCGGAAGGCGGCGATCCAGGCGTAGCTGTTCGGGAACGGCGCGCGGGCTGGCAGCGGCGGCACCGTGTTGACGTGCAGATGCTCGTGCGCGTTGATCAGGCCGGGGAAGACCAGATGGTCATGCAGGTCGAGCCGGTACGCCCGCGCCGCCAGCGACGCGCCGATCCGCCCGCCCCGGATCGGCAGCGGCATGCGCGAGTGGCCCGCGGGCGTGACCGAGACGGCCCGGCACAAGCTGACATCCATCGCGGCCTGCAGGAAGTCCATCGACTCAGCGCCGTCGCAGCACGATCAGGAAATGGTCGCCCATGTCGCGCAGCAGCGGCAGCGCGCCCAGGCGATCATCGAGCCGGCCGAGACGCTCGCACCAGCGGCGTCGGCGGCGGTAGTAGTCCACCAGGTAGGGCGGCGGCAGGAACAGGCCCAGCGCGCGATAGCCCTGCAGCGAGAACTGCCCGCTGAAGGCACGGTAGAACTCGCGCGGCAGGTAGTAGCAGGTCCAGATCGTGTGGCGGTTCATGCCCACCGCCGTCGCGCCACGTGCGGCGCGCACGCCGGCGCGCTTGAAGCGGCCGCGCAGGGCGTAGTGCCCCAGCTCCCACGGACAGATCCGGCCCATCACCGAAAACACCAGGGTGCCGCCGGGGCGCAGCAGGCGCGCGCATTCGGTGGCGACGGCGCCGAGGTCCGGCACGCAGTTCAGCGGACCGAAGTTCGAATAGATGCCGTCGAACTCGTCGTCGAGCCGGGCCAGTTGCTGGATGCCGAGGTGTGCGACCGTCACGCGCGACTGCATGGCCGCGGCCGCCGCCCGCGCCCGCGTACGTTCGACCATCAGCGGCGACCAGTCGGTGGCGACGACATGGAAGCCGCGCCGCGCAAACTCCAGCGCGTCGATGCCAGTGCCGCAGCCCAGGTCCAGCAGGCGCGCGCCAGGCGGCACGATGCTGTGCACGGTATCCCACAGGATCAGCCGCATGCGCTGGATCAGCTCGTTGTTGCCGAGGGGCCCGTCGTAGTCGGCGGCGACGCTGTCGAAGGCGCGCTGCGTGTCGAGCAGCTGCGCCTCGTCTGGCGGCGGATGCCGCGGGTGCTGGCGGGTGCTTCCGGCGGGCACGGCGCGGTGCCCGGGTCGCAGCTTGTGCAGTCCACGCATATCGAACGAACTCCGTCCCACCGTGAGGCAGACATCCCTTCACCGCGACACTGCCGACCCCGTCACGGGTCGGCCCCGGCACTTCATGGATCCGCTCCGTGAGTGCGCGCCGGCGCCGGTTTGGTTGAACGGCGCCGGCAGCGGATGCAGCGCCGGATTCAGGTTCCCTGCCGTCGACCGGCCTTCGCCACGGCCGCGCATGCGCCGAGCAGCAGGCCCAGCAGCAGGCCGATGCCCCAGGTCAGTTCGGGATTCGGGAAGGCCTGCTTGTCGGGCACGTAGACCGGCCACATCATCGACGTTGCATAGGTGTAGGTCGGGCCGAGACGTTCCATGAGATCCATCCGCGCCTGCCGCAAGCCGCGAACCTCCTCGTTCTTGTTCGCCAGCAGCAGGCTGGCCAGCACCGCACCCGCGGCATCCTTGCTGCCCGGTGCAGCCGCCCGTTGATAGCGAGCCAGGTCGCCTTCGGCGGTCTGCAGGTCGGCCTCGATGCGGGCGAGTCGCGCGCGCGCCGCCTGCAGCGGCGCCTCTTCCAGGTGCTGGTGGACTGCGGCCAATCGGGTCACCGTCGCCGTGGCCAGTTCGGCGGCCTGCTCGCGGGAGTAGGCCCGCACGCTCAGGCGGATCAGCGGGCCGGCATAGGGCATCGGCTCCAGCTTCAGGCTGTTGCGATAAAGCCTCGCCACGGACGAATCGCGCGCATGGCCGGCGCCTTTCAGGATCTCGTTCTCGAACGGCACCAGCTCCAGCCGCTCGATCACGCGCAACAACGGCTCGACCTTCGGATCCTGGCCCGGCAGCACCTGCCCGACCTGGGCGATCTGGATCCACGCGGTCGCCTGCCACTGGCGTTTCACCAGGTGCGCGAAGGCATAGGTGCCGGCCAGGGTCAGGATCAGCACGCCCGCGAACCAGATCCAGCCGCGGGTGAAGATTCGCCAGAGGTCGATCAGGTAGATTTCGTCTTGTTCCATGGTTGGGCACTCACTGGGGAGAGGACGGAGACACGATCGGCGCAGCGGGCGCGGACATGGGCGCCGGCGCCCGGCGGTTCGGCAGCCAGGCCGCGACAACCTGCATGACCAGGCACAGGCCGATGAAGCCGACGTTCGTCCACGTGTAGGCCTGCGGCGCGAACGGCGCCATCACACAGACGTAGGAAACACGCAGGAAGATCAACAGGGAAAACAGCGACACCGTGGCGCGCAGCCGCGACACGCTCCAGCGCAGCATCACGTACAGCACGACGGCAGCGGCCACCGCGCCGACCGGGCCGAACGCCATCAGGAACGGGAAGAACTCCGTGCCCACGTTGATGGTCGGCGCATCCAGCGGAATACCCGTGCCCGCGGTGGCGACCGAGCCGCTCAGCGGCACGACCTGGTGGATGAGGAAGCTGGAGTTGCTGTAGTGCTTGGCCAGGATCGCGCTGAAGTTGTACGGCCCGGCGGTAGCGTAGAGGAGCAGCCACTTGATGCCTTCCGGTGCCGCGCGATACATCGCGCTGAACGGCAGGGTGAGGTGGTCCAGCGGCCCGGAGCGCAGCATGCCGAGCAGCGAGAACACGCTGACGCCGGCGAAGCCGAGCAAACCGACCGCCTTCCACGGCACGGGCCGGGCCTCGTCCCGGCGCAGCAGGATCACCAGCGCGAACGCGAACACCGCGGCGAACACCCGGTTGCGGTCGATCACCAGGATCGGGAACAGGAAGCCGATGCCGATGAGCGTGTTGCGCAGCCACCGTTTCCTGGCGCACAGCAGCCCGATCGGCGGCAGCACCCAGCAGATGTCCGATACGTGCCGGACGTGCTCGTGCCCATCCTGCATCACGGCGTAGGACGACGGGTTGCTGAACAGCGGGATCGGGAACAGCGCGAGGTCGAGCACGCAGAAAACCGCGATCAGCCCCGCGAAGGCCAGCGCCACGAACGCGTCGCGGGTGCCGACGTAGCTGCGTGCGCGAAAGCGCGAGGCCGGCGGAATCCTGATCTGCGCCTGCACGTCGAACCAGCCGATCGCCGCGGCAACCACCGCCAGCAGCAGCAGGCCCTGCAGATAGTCGACCGGGAGATCGTAGGTGAGCAGGGTCAGCGCGCAAGCCAACAGCAGCGGCAGCGCGAGATAGGCCGACGGCAGACACAGCAAACGTTTCATGCCGCCTCCACGCCATGGCGTCCGGATGCAGGGCGCAGCTTCGACAGCAGCCACAGCCACGACCAGGCGAGCAGATGCTGCGCCAGCGACCACGGCTGCCCCTGCAGGAACGCGATCTTGGCGCCGATGTGGTGCGCCTGCGCCCGCAGCAGGGTCCGGTACGGCTCGTCGAACAGGCACGCCCGGCGCAGCGCCACCTGGCGCGACTCGGCGAGGTTGCCGATCCGCGTGGCGGTGTGCCGCGTCCGACTCAGGTTCGCGCCGTGGATGCGGTAGGCGCAGACGCTGACGTCGATGAAGCCGAGCGCGTCGCGGGCCGCCAGGCGCAGGAACAGGTCCCAGTCCTCGATGCGCAGGCCTTCGCTCCAGCGATCGACGGTGTCCAGCGCGCTCCGGCGCATCAAGGCCACCGGCCCGCCGATGGCCCAGTGGCTGATGATGGCGCGGCGGATACCGTCGTCGGAGCGATACAGGCTCTTGCTGCCGCCGCGAAGCAGGCCCATGCCGCTGTCGTGCAGCCGGTTGCCGTGCTGGTCGACCACGACCGAATCGCCGATCACTGCACCCTTGTCCGGATGCGCCAGCAGGTAGCGCACCTGGGCATCGAGACCGCCCGGCAGCAGGTAATCGTCGCTGGCGCCGGGACGGAGAAACTCGCCGTTCGCGCGCGCCGCCAGCTCGTTCAGCGTCGCCGCGATGCCGCGGTTCTCCCGCCGCACGTACTCGATCGGGATATCCATGCAATGCGTCGCCACCCAGTCGGCAATCCGCTCGGCGGTGCGGTCGGTCGAGCCATCGTCGATGACGATGAGCTCCTTGGCCGGATACGGATCCTCCAGCACGCTGTCCAGGCAGCGCTGCACGAAACGCTCGTGGTTGAACGCGGGGATCAGCACGGACACCAGCGGCACGTCGTCGCTCATCATCGCAGCCCTCCCAGATAACGCCGGGCCACCAGCAGGTTGAAGACGAGATACAGCAGATAGTTGACCGCGAAGGCATACATCGCGCCGACCAGGCCGTAGCGCGCGGCGAACACGTAGACAAGCACGAGGTAGCTGGCCGCGAACACGCATTCGGAGATGACGAACAGTTTCGTCATCGCCTTGGCCAGCATCAGGTAGGAAAGAACGAAGGAGGCGACCTTGATGACGTCGCCGACCAGTTGCGGGCCATACAGCGCGTTGGCGGGAGCGAACTGCGGCGTGAACAGCAGCCAGGTCACCCATCCGCGCAGCGCATACACCATGGTCGCCACCACGATGACCGCCGGCAGGACGTGGCGGCCGGCGCTGCGCAGCTCGGCCAGCAGCGCCTCGCGGCCGTGCGTCGAGGCCAGCTTGGGCAGGTAGTAGATGTTGATGGCCGCGGTGAAGAACAGCAGATAGGCGTCCGACACCTTGCTGACCGCCTGCCAGTAGCCGACCTGCTCCCAGCCGAATTGCAGCGCGAGATGATCGCGCACGGCGATGTTGACGAGCGGCGGCAGCAGCGCGGAGGTGAGGGTCATCACCGAGAACGTCGCCAGGCGCAAGGTCATCTCGCGGTCGTAGCGCAGCCGCAGCATGCCGCGGCGGAAGTACGAGCTGCGCCACCACGCCGGCAAGGCGATCGCCAGCCACAGCAGCTGGCCCAGCACCAGCGCCAGCAGCGCGCCATACAGATGCAGCCAGCGCGCCAGCCAGATCATCATGACGATGCCAACGAGCGCCCCGCCCGCCTGGATGAAGGCCAGCCGGCGCACGTCCATGAAGCCGTTGACCACCGCGAGGATGTAGTTGAGCAGCGCGATGCCGAGCTGGGCGACGGCGAGCACGCGGATCAGGCCGGCATAGCCCGGGTCGCCCAGCAGCCACGCGGCGAGCTGCCGACTGAGCAGCAACGCCGCGCCGCCCATCAGGCAGGAAGCGCAGAACGCGTACCACAGCGCGGCGGACAGCAGGCGCGACAGCCGGGGCGGATCGTCGCGGTACTCGGCGACGTACTTGACGATGGCCGCGCTGATGCCGCCGCCGGCCAGCACCGCCAGCAGCGACATCAGGCTCATGAACTGGCCGAGCCGGCCAACGCCCTCCGGGCCGGCGAACCACGCCACCAGCTTGATCGCCACCAGCCCGGCGAGCAGCCGCGCGGCGGTCGCGAGGCTGGTGTAGAAACCGGCGCGCACGATGTTCATGCGCCGCCTCCGAACGCGTTGCAGGCATCGATCACCCGCGCCACGTCGTCATCGCCCAGGGTCGGCCCCAGCGGCAGGCTCAACACCTCGTCGCACAGTCGCTCGGTCAGCGGCAGGCAGACACGGCGCAATGCGGGATACGCCGGCTGCCGATGCGCCGGCACCGGGTAATGCACCTGGGCCTGGATGCCCTGCGCACGCAGGTGCCGCTGCAGCGCATCGCGCTCGGCGCAGCGCACCACGAACAGGTGCCAGGCGTGCTGTTCCTCGCGCACCGCGCCGGGCAAGCCGATCCGCGGGTGGCGGATGCCGTCGCGATAGCGATGCGCCACCCGGCGGCGCCAGGCCACGTCCGCATCGAGATACTTCAGCTTCACCCGCAGCAGCGCCGCCTGCATTTCGTCGAGCCGCGAGTTCAGCCCCTGGCAGAGGTGGCGGTATTTCACCTCGGAGCCGTAATTGCGCAGCGCCGCGATGCGCCGTGCCAGCGCCGCGTCGCCGGTCACCACCGCGCCGCCGTCGCCCAGCGCGCCGAGGTTCTTGGCCGGGAAGAAACTGAAGGCCGCCGCGTCGCCGAACGCGCCGGCCCTGCGCCCGTCGCACAGCGCGCCGTGCGCCTGCGCCGCGTCTTCGATCAGCAGCAAGCCGCGCCGCCGGGCCAGCGCCGCCAGCGCCGGCATGTCGGCCAGCTGGCCATACAGATGCACCGCCATGATCGCGCGCGTGCGCGGTCCGATCGCCGCCTCCACGCAGGCCGGGTCGAGGTTGAACGTCGCCGCATCGGGCTCCACCGGCAGCGGCACCAGCCGGTTCTCGCTGATCGCCAGGAAGCTGGCGATGAAGGTGTTGCCGGGCACGATGACCTCGTCGCCCTCGCTGAGGACACCGAGTTCCTTGTAGCCGCGCAGGATCAGCGACAACGCATCCAGGCCGTTGCCCACGCCCACGGCATGGCGCACGCCGCACCAGCCGGCGAACTCCTGCTCGAAGGCGACGAGCTCGTCGCCGAGCACGTACCAGCCCGAATCGATGACGCGTGCCGCAGCGGCCTTCAGCTCGTCGGCGTAACGCGCATTGACTTCCCGCAGGCTCAGGAACGGGACGTCGGCCGGGGCGGCTTCCGTCGGTGCGTTCTTCATCACGTCGAGGCCCATCACAGCGGCCACTCGTAGCAATCGTGCACGATGCCGCGCGCACCGAAGTATTCCTTCTGCGTCACCAGCCCGCTGTTGAGCACCGCCCCGGCCTGCTCGGTGGAAATGCCGAAGGAGAAGTAGTGCCGGTCCGCATACGTGCCGCCGATCAGTTCGGCGAGCAGGAAGCTGAGCGCGTCGAGCTGCCGCCCCTCCTCCGATGCAGCCAGGTACTGGGTGTGCACCACCCGGCCAAGATCGTAGACGAGGGCGCCCGCCAGCAGCACGCCTTCCCGGCGCGCGTCGTGCAGAACGATCTGCCGCGGGAAGCGCGCCTGCAGCAGGCGCAGCTCCTGCAGGCTGTGGGTCGGCGCGACGTGATGCTTGCGCAGCACCTGCGACAGCAGCGCGTGGAACGACGCCGGATCGGCGCCGACGTGCAGGCTGATGCCGGCTCGCCCCGCCCTCCTGACCGCGCGCCGGCGCGGCTCGGTGAACTGGAACGGTTCCTGCAGCGCAATCACCGAGGACAGGTCGCGACGCACCACGCGTGCCCCCATGCGCTGCAGCGCGTAAAGATCCTCCTCGGCCGGGTACGCATGGAACACGTGCGGCACCGCCTTGTAGACGATGCGCTGCGCGCCCAGCGCCCGGTAGAGATCGGCCATCTGCCCGAACACGGCGAGCGTCGCTTCGGCACGCAGGGCATGGCCGCTGATCAGCCCGGCATAGGTGAGTCCGCCATGACTGGTCACCAGCTTGTCGCGGATATCCGCCGGGAACACCGCCACGATCCGGCCTTGGTGCTCGACGACCAGCGAACAGTCGACGAAGCGATCGGCGTGGTAGTCCATGTAGCCGCGCCGGTGCAGCAGGTTGCCGTTCCTGGAGCGCTCGACCAGGGCGTCCCAGGCATCGGCATCGGCGGGAACGTAGCGCCTAACCGCGAGCATCGGCGCCACCGTCGAGGTGCGACACGAGGGCTTCGGCCACGCCGAAGCCGTCCACGCCCATGTCGTTGCCGTTGTAGAACATCAGCAGCTTGTCGCGCTGGCGGATCAGCGCGGGGTAGCAGATGGTCCGCGAGTCCCAGCCGCTGTCGGACAAGCCCAGGCCCAGCGCATCGTCGCGGCGTTCCCAGCGGATGCCGTCGTCGCTGCAGGCCAGGCCGGGAAAGTATTCGCCGCTGAGGTTGCCCCGCGTGAAGTACATGACGTACCCGCCGCCGCGCCGGTACACCCGTGGCCGCCCGATCCGGTACTCGCTGCCGTGTGGCAGCAGGCAGACCTGGTCTTCGTGCGGCATGGCGCGCAGATCGTCGGTCTCCGCGTAACGGATGTGGTAACGCGGAAACGGCTGGCCGCCGATGATTTCCCAGTCGTCGCCCACGGCGTACCACAGCCGCCAGCGGCCGCCTTCATGGATGGCCGAATGCACCGCGCCGATCGTGCTGCGGCCGGGCGCGCGATCCAGGATCGGCGTCTCCTGCACGCGCCGGAAGTGCTCGCCGCCATCGGTCGAAATCGCCAGGCCGGTGAAGGCCAGGAACTTGGCCCTGGCCACGTGCTGGAAGCCGACATAGAACAGGTGCAGGCCGCCCGGCGCGTCGACCACGTCGCCCAGGATCATGCCGTTGTCATCGAAACACCCGCCCCGGCCGACGTCGAGTACCGGTTCGGCGCTGACGCGCACGATCGTGGCCGGGTCGTCCGCGCGCACGTCGACATAACCGATGCGGCTGACGCCATCGCCATCGCGAAAGCCCGCGTAGACGCGGATGCGTTCGTCGTCGATGCGATACGGGGTCGGCGTGAGCGCCGAGTGGCGCATCCAGCCGCCCACGCCATGCCGCGCGGTGTCGAATACCAGCCCTTTCTTCCTCCACGCGGCCATGGCCATTCAAAGCTTCACGTCGAAGCTGGACTTGTCGGGCACGGCGCGCGCCGGCGAACCGACGTAGATCCGGCCCGGCTCGGTATCGCGTGTCACCAGCGCGCCGGAGCCGATCACGTTGTCGGGCGCCACCTTCACGTGGTCGTTGAAGGTAGTGTTCACGCCGACGAAGCTGCCGGCGCCGATCTCGCAGTAGCCCGACACGACCGCGTGCGAGGCGATGAACACGTTGTCGTGCACGACCGTGCGGTGCCCCACGTGGTTGCCGCTCCACAGGATGCAGTTGTTGCCGATGCGCACGAAAGGCTGGATCACGTTGCCTTCGAAGATGAAGCTGTTCTCGCCCACTTCGGCATTGCGCCACACGAACGCACGCGTGCTGACATAGGTGGCGAACCGGTAGCCCCGGCGTTTCAGCTCCTGGTAAAGGCGCGTGCGCAGCCGGTTGAGTTGGCTGGCGGGGATCGCGACAAACACGTCCACCTCGCCCGGCGGGTAGTCCGCTTCGAGTGTTTCGAAGGCCACCACGGGACGCCCTGCCAGCGTCGGCTGCACCAGGTAGTCGCGCTCGACACTGAAGGCCGCCACGTCGTAGTCGCTGTCGTGCTCGAAGTACTCGCAGGCGATCTGCGCAAACTCGCCGGCGCCGATCAGGACTAGCGGCCTTGCCATGCCGTCGCCCCCTCCAGCTGCATGACGCCGCTCACCTCGCGCAGGAACTGGTCGTAGTCGGTGATGTAGTCGTCTGGATCGAACGGGTGGTCGGCCAGCACCATCAGCACGCAGTCGTCGCTGAAGTCGTAGAGCTCTCGCCACACCATGCTGCCGAGCAGCAGGCCCTGGGCGGGATCGTCGAGCACGATCTCCGCCACGCCGCTGCCGTCATCCAGCAGGAAAGTGACCGAGCCGCGCACCGCCACCGCCAGCTGGCTGAGATGGCGGTGCGCGTGCCGGCCGCGATGCACGCCGTTCTTCGTGGCGAAGATGTAGTACACGCGCCGGATCGCGAAGGGCACGTTGCCGTCCTGTTCCAGCGCGACGAGCATGCCGCGGCTGTCGCCATGTTTGTGCAACTGGATGCGTTGGATTTCCATGGGTCGGACCCGGCTGCAAATCATGGGATGGCGACTTACAGGCTTGAGTGCCGCCCGACTGGACAAAGGTTGCGCCGGGCAGCAGGCGGCGGATCGCCGGCGCCGCACGGCCTGCCCCCGGGTCAGGCGCAATCGCCGGCGCGCCCAGGCGCCGCGCGCAACCTTTGGTGGCCCGGCCGGCACTTACCCGCAGCCTGCAGCGGTCTGCCGGTACGGCCGGGGCAGCATCGCTGGCCGGCGCGTGGCCCGCGCATCGCCGCATCCGATCAGGACCCAAGGAGAACCCATGTTGCCTTTTCCGACCCGATCCGAAACCGGCCGCCGCGGGAGCCTCCTGTGGCACGGCCTGGCGATCCTGCTGCTGTTCGCCAGCAACGCCGTCCATGCAGTTCCCTCGTTTGCCCGGCAGACCGGCTACGTCTGCGCGGTCTGCCACTCCAGCGCCTTTGGCGGCGGCGACAACGGGCCGGGGCTGACGCCGGTCGGCATGCGTTTCAAGCTCAACGGCTACACCGACGCGAACATCAGCGACGCGCTGCCGGTGGCCGCGCAACTCGTGGCGGCCCGCACCAACCCCGCGCGTGGCGACAGCAAGAGCCGACTGACCGAAGCCGACATCTACCTGGCCGGGCGACTGACTGACCACGTGGGCAGCTTCGTCAAGATCGAGACCGACAACATCGGCAACGGCAAATACAACACCAGGCTGAGCAACCTCGATCTGCGCTTCGTGGCCAAGGCGCTCAAGCTGGGCGGCAAGGATCTGACGCTCGGCGTGAGCGTCAACAACAACCCGGGGTTCAACGACCCCCTCGCCGTGCTGCCAGCCGCTTCGACCCTGGGTCCACCCGGCGTCACCGGGACCCTGCTGAACCTGTCCAGCCCCGGCGCACCGGCCAACCGCGTCATCGGCGCCACGGTCTACGCCCTGTACGACTCGGACTGGTACGGCGAAGTCGGCACCTACAACTCGTTGCAGACGTCCGTGCAGGATCGGCTGGGTTATTCGGTCGGGGGCGATCCGGGCAAGTTCAGCGACACCGGATACTTCCGCTTCGCCTACATGAAGGAGTTCAAGGCCCAGTTCGTCTCGGCCGGCGTGGTGGGTCTGACCACCCGGCGCCAGCGGCCCCGTCTGGGGCCCGCCGACGACATCACCGACCTGGGTTACGACCTCACCTACCAGTACCTGGGCAACCGGCAGAACATCCTGCAGCTCAGCTACGTGAACATCTTCGAGAAGCGCGATTACGGCAGCACGCCTGCCAGTCCCATTGTTCCGGGCCTGCTCGCGCTGCCGCAGGGCTCAGCCCGCGACCAGATCGCCACCGCCATCTACACCTTCAGGCAAAGCTACGGCATCGCGCTGTCCCGCATGGTCAGCACCGGGTCGCGCGACCCCGCCCGCTACATTCCCTACGGCAATCCCGATACCACCAGCAACCTGATCAGCGTGTTCTGGGTACCGTTCGGCAAGACATCCTTCAACTCCCTGGCCAATCTGAGGATCTACGCCACCTGGTTCCGTTTCAGCCGCTTCAACGGCGCGCGCACCAACATCTTCGGCGCGCCGCCCGGGGCGCCGATGACCAACGCCAGGGACCTGAACGCCTTCACGATCTCCGTGAGCGCGGCATTCTGAAGGCGCGCAAGGGCATTGCCGCGTGGCCCGCCCCGTTCACCGGACACCCGCGGGGCTGGCCGCCTTGTACGCGCGGACGCCGGCGCCGTTCCCGCAGCCGGCCGACGATGCCCGTGCCACGTCCGGGCATCGTCCCTTGAGAGAGGACACCCCTTTCCGCGCAGATTCGGCTATAACGCGTGCATGCCTTCCGTGGTGCGGCCATGCCATGGGGCGCAGCCGTACTCGACCGATCGAACAATGACGCGATGTGGCTTACCTGTCCCGCGGTCAAGGCCTCTGGCGCACGTCGCCGCGACGGCGCGTGCCCACGGCACGGTGCCCGTGCGTTCGAGCCCCAGGTAGATTCGATGGCGGCACGTGGCCCACGCTGCGCAGGCATCGTGCCGCACCGGGCCCGGCCCTTCCACCTCGACGTCGGCACCCGCGGCCGCTGCCTTGCCCGCATGGGGCTGGGGCTGCTTGCCGTGGCGATGGCCGCCGCGTATCCCGCCCGGCTGCACGCGCAGTCGACCAGGGTGGCCGGTACGGTCGCACTCGGTTCGCAGCTGGCCGACCGCGGCCTGGCGATCACGCCGGCCACGCCCACCCTTCAGGTGGCTGCCTCGTGGATCTCGTCGACAGGCTGGTCGGTGAGCCTGTCCGGAAGTGCCGAAGTCCGTACGCCGGGGCGCATCGTCCAGACCCTGCTCCAGGGGTCGCGCCACTGGTCGCTTTCCGGCGACTGGCAGATGCAGGCCAGCGTGCTCTACTACCGCTATTCCGGCGACGCCCGCTCGACCGCCTACGACCGCGGCGAAGCCGGGATCAACTGGCTGTACCGGGACATCCTGACGTTCGGCCTGTCGGCCAGCCGCAGCATCGGCTCCGCGGATCGGCGCACGCGGGCCGCCGCCGATCTCGATTTCCACTGGCCGTTGACGGAACATGCCTTCGTTTCCGCCGGAGCGGGCGTCGCCCACGTCCCACCCGCGCGGTACAGCCACTACGGCCAATATGGGCATTACCGGCCCCACGATGGCGAAGGCTTCTACCGCTACGGCCACGTCGGGCTGATGTGGGTCGATGGCGCATGGCGGCTGGAACTCGATCGCGTCATGACGGACCTGGGATCGCGATGGTCGACGCGGGACATGGCCGCGCAGCCCTGGGTCGCCACGCTCTCGCGGTCCTTCTGATCCACCGGCAACCTTTGCCGGCCGAAACGGTACTCACGCATGGACCGACCGCGTTCCGACCACCCACGAAGCCATGAACGACGCTGATACCGACGCTGACGCCACCGATCGCATGCTGCTCCAGCGCATGTCGATGGGCGACCGTACCGCGTTGGCGGTGCTCTACCGCGGCTACCACGGCAGGTTGTGCCGCTTCCTGTCCCGACTGACGCGGCGTCCCGACGTCATCGAGGAGGTCATCAACGACTGTTTCTGGATCGCCTGGCAGAAGGCGGACAATTTCCACGGCGACTCGCGCGTTTCCACCTGGATCATGGGCATTGCCTACCGCTGCGGACTCAAGGCACTGCGCCAGCATGGCGACGAACCCGTCGCCGACGACGCGCTGGGGCAGGATCGCATCCCCGCCCACGACCCGGGCGAAGACCGCGAACTGCGCGACTGGCTGAGCAAGGGTCTCGGCTGCCTGTCGGTGGACCAGCGGGTCGTGATCGAGCTGGTCTACGGCGTGGGGCATTCCCTGGATGACGTGGCCGCCATCATGCAATGCCCCGTGGGCACGGTGAAGGCGCGGCTGTTCCACGCGCGCGTGAAACTGCGTAACGTACTTCCCTCCCTGGCTGGAGACTCGCCGATACGCAAGGAGGGCGCGCCATGATGTTCCAGACGAGTTCCGGTCGCGACTGCGCCCGCGCCTGGGAAGCCATGCCCTGGGTGCTGCAGGGCAGTGCCCCGCGGGAGCAGGGCGAAGCGCTGATGGGCCACCTGGTGCACTGCGAAGCGTGCCGCGCCGAGTTTGCGCAGCAGAGCCGCCTGCAACTGGCGCTGTCGCTGCCCTCCGATATCCCTCTCGACGCCAACGTCGGGCTGAAACACTTGCTGGGCCGCCTCGACGCGCCGGCTCCGCTGGAGGCGCCGTTTCGTTCACGCACGGCAAGCCGGCTGACGCGCGCCCTGGCCGCCGTCGTGCTGATCCAGGCCATCGGCATCGGGGCATTGGGCACGAAGCTGTGGTCGGAAGGCGGTCGCCCGTACTACCGCACCCTCAGCGAGTCGCCCCGGCCGGCCACCCCGGGTTCGATCCGCGTCGTGCCTGATGCGGCCATGAAGCTGGCCGACTGGGACGCGCTGCTGCACGCCCTCGGCCTGCAGGTGGTGGATGGCCCCAACGACGTCGGCGCCTATACCGTCGTACCGCGAAGCACCACCACGACGGAGCAGCAGGTGCTGCAGCAGTTGCGCGCCACTCACGGCATCCGCCTGGCGGAGCCCGTCGCCACCACGCCATGAAGCATGGCGCCATCGTATTCGCTGCGGCGATGGCCCTGAGTGCCTGTGCGCACCTGCGGCCCGCAGCGCCGGCCGATGCCCCCGCCGAACCGCACCGTTCATCCGTGGCCAGCGCATCCGCCATGGACAGCCAGCGCGACATCGTGCTGGCCGTCGCCAACCCGCTGGCCCCTCCCGCCACGCATGCCGGTTCCAGCGTGCTGGGCTATGTCCCGTCCGCAAACTATGGAGTCGGCCAGCGGGCAGCATCGACGCTGGCGGCGCTGAAGAGAACCTACGGCTGGCAGGAGGTCACCGGCTGGCCGGTCAAGGCGCTCGACCTGTACTGCATCGTGCTGACGCCGGCCCCCGGCATGCCCCGCGCCGCCCTGCTCAAGGCACTTGCGGCAGACGCCCGGGTGCGGCTTGCCCAGCCACTGCAGGATTATTCCGTTTACGCCGATCCACCACGGCAGGGTGCCCACCACTACAACGATCCCTATGCCGACTTGCAGCGCGGCTTCGTCGAAACCGATGCGGCACTCGCGCACAACTTCAGCCAGGGAGCCGAGGTCGATGTCGCGATCGTCGATACCGGCGCCGACCTGACCCACCCCGACCTGCGCGGACGCATTCGCGACACCACCAACCTGGTCGACGCGGATCGCGCGGCGTTCGACCGCGACAATCATGGCACCGAGGTCGCCGGCGTCATCGCCGCCGACGCCAACAACCACCAGGGCATCGTGGGGATGGCGCCCAAGGCCCGGCTCAGCATCTACAAGGCATGCTGGTATCCGCCCTCGCCCGGCGCCGGCGCCCGCTGCAACACCTTCACCCTGGCCAAGGCCCTGGCGGCGATCATCGACACCGATACCCGCATCATCAACCTGAGCCTGGGCGGCCCGGCCGATCCGCTGCTCGACCAGCTGCTTGCGCGGCTGCTGGAGCAGGGCCGCATCGTGATCACGGCCCTGCCGCCGGACGGCAACGCCGCCGGCTTTCCCGACAGTGCGCCGGGAGTCATCGTCGTGCGCAGCAGCAACGCATCGAGAGCGCCGCCGGGGGTGCTGAGCGCACCCGGCAACGACATCCTGACCACCCAGCCGGGCGGCGGCTACGACTTCACCTCCGGGTCGTCCATGGCCGCCGCGCACGTGAGCGGCATCGTCGCCCTGCTGCTCTCCATGGCGCCCGGGCTGGATGCGCGTTCGGTGCACGACTTGCTGCTGCAAAGCAGCCGGCTTTCCGACGGCACGCTGCAGGTGAACGCCGCGTCAGCCGTGGCGCGCCTGCGCAGCAAAGAGAAGGCCGCCCCCTGACGGAAACGGCCCGCCAGAGGCGGGCCGTCAGGGAAAGGCGACAAGCGTCGGAGGGTGTTCCTCAGAACGGGATCTCGTCATCCGCGAAACCGTTGTCGGCTGGAGCCGGCGACTGGCGCGACTGGTTGCCGTAATCGCCGCCGCGCGACTGGCCACCGCTTGCGCTGCCGCCGCTACCCTGGCGCTGGCCGCCCTGCGGGCGCTCGCGCTGGTAACCGCCGCCACCCGCGCCACCCTCGCTACCGCCGCCGAGCATCTGCATCTCGCTGGCGATGATGTCGGTGAAGTACTTTTCCACACCATCCTTGCCGGTGAACTTGTCGGTGCGGATGGACCCCTCGATGTAAACCTGGCGCCCCTTCTTCAGGTACTCGTTGGCGATTTCACCCAGCCGGCCGAAGATCTTGATCCGGTGCCACTCGGTACGCTCCTGCTTCTCGCCGGACTGCTTGTCGGTCCACGACTCGGAGGTGGCCAGGCTGAAGCTGCAGATGCTCATGCCGCTGCCGGTGCTGCGCAGCTCCGGGTCTGAGCCAAGGTTGCCGATCAGGATGACTTTGTTGACGCCACGTGCCATGGGTATGTCCTCGTTGAGCCGGGCGCAAGTCTGCGATGGGTTGCGGCCGGAGTGGTGGATCAGGCGGGCTATCATAACCGCAGCACGGGTCCGGCGCAGCGGCCCGGAACCCCGGCAGACGTGGGTTTCGTCCGGCCCAGGCCGTCCGGGCCAGGCGGTGCTTCAGGCCGGCGTGCCGGCAGCCCGCAGGTCGGCCGCAGCGGACGGTACAGGCAGGCGCTCGACCCCGTAGCCGGCCGCGTCCCACGCCTCCAGTCCGCCCAGCAGCGGGCGCACCCGGCGATAACCCTGCGCCATGAGGACCTTGGCCACCCGGGCGGCGGACACTTCGTTCGGGCAGTTGCAGTAGACCACCAGCTCGCGGTCGAGCGGGATGTCGTGCACGCTGCGGTCGATGCCGTGGTCGTCGAGCAGCAGCGCGCCGGGGAGCACTCGCGTATCGAGCAGCCGCGAGCCTTCCGCGCGCACGTCCAGCACGACCGGCGCCGACTCCGACTTCATCGCGCGCTCCAGCTCATCGACCGTGATGCGCGCCATCCGCAGCGTGCGCAGCAGGCGCCGGCGCTGCCACCAGCGTGCCAGGACGTACAGCGCGAGCAGGACCAGCAACACTCCCAGCGCGAACGTGCCGGCATCCGCGATGGCTGCCAGCAGGTCGTCGATCTGATCGGCAAAGGCATAGCCCAGCCCAACCGCCACCGCGCCCCACAGCAGCGAACCCAGCCCGTCGAACCACACGAACCGCGACAGCGGCAAGCCCATCGCACCCACCAGCGGCGGCGCCACCGTGGCCAGCCCCGGCACGAACTTCGCGATCAGCAGCACCTGCCCGCGCCAGCGCTGGAACTGGATCTCGGAGCGCTGCACGCACGAGTCGGGCGACAGCGAGATACGGCACAGTAGGCGCATCACGCCCCCGCCATAACGGCGGCCGGCCGCGTACCACAGGGCATCGCTGAGCAGGCAGGCCGCCACGGTGACCAGCAGCACGCCAACCGGCGACACCTGCCCATGCGCCGCCAGCGCACCGGCCACCACCAGCGTCGGCACCGCCGGCAGCGGCGCGCCAAGCTGGGTCACCAGCACGTTGAGGAACACCAGCAGCACGCCGTACTGCGCGATCAGTGCGAGGATTTCATGAGCCATCGAAGCGGTACCCGATGCAGCGAAGCGCCGAGCATCCATGATTGGCCCGCCAATCGGCTATTGCAAACCCTGCGCGGGCCGCACTACGCCGGTTGGGCTTCGCCTGCAGTCTGGCGACCTATCCGGCGCGAGCCGGCAACCACCAGCGGCAGCCACAGCAGGGTCAGCGCCGCGGCGTAGACGAACACGCCGTCGGGCCCGAGTCGACCCAGCGTGATGCCGCCAAGCGTGCCGCCGACGAACGCGCCGATGAACTGGCTGGTCGAATAGGCACCCATCGCCGCACCGCGCAGGTGTTCCGGCGCCAGCCGCGAGACCAGGCTGGGCAGTGCCGCCTCCAGCAGGTTGAAGGCGGAGAAGAACACCGCCGCAGCCACGCCGAACGCGGCCAGGTGGTTGCCGGACAGTGCGAAGCCGAGCAGGGCCAGACCGATCGCCACCACGCACACCATCACGATGCGCAGGCTCTGCGCGATCTCGCGCATGAGGTGCAGGCTCGCACCCATCACAAACGCAGCCACCGTCATCACCGGCAGGTACAACTCCCAGTGCCGGTTCACCGGCAGGTGCAGCGTGTTCGCCAGCAGCAGCGGCAGGCCGACGAAACTGGCAGTGAGCAGCGCGTGCAGGAAGAACACCGAGCCGTTAAGCACCAGCATCCGCCCGTCGCGCAGCATCGCCAGCACCGGGCCGAAGCCAGCCGCTGCCGGCGCACGGGCACGCGCCGGCGTGGGCACGATCAGCCACAGCAGCGCCAGCGAGGCCAGCGCCAGGATCGAGGTGGCGGCGAACAGCCCGGGCAGCCCGGCGACCGCCTCCAGCGGCGGCCCCAGGATCAGCGCCAGCAGGAACGCCAGCCCGATCGACACGCCGATGATGCCCATCGCCTTGCCGCGGTTTTCCTCGGCGGTGAGATCCGCCGCCAGCGCGATGCCGGCACCGGCCACCGCGCCCATGCCCTGCACCGCGCGGCCGACCACGATGCCGGCCAGCGTATGCGACATCGCCGCGATCAATCCGCCGATGGCGAACAGGATCAGCCCCAGGGTGATCGCCGGCTTGCGCCCGATGCGGTCCGACAGCAACCCCAGCGGAATCTGCAGCAGCACCTGGCCGATGCCGTAGACGCCCAGTGCCAGGCCGATCATGAAGCCGCTGGCGTCGGGCATCGCCTTCGCGTACAGCGAGAATACCGGCATGATCAGGAACAGGCCGAACAGGCGCAGGCTGATCACGCAGGCCAGCGTCAACGCGCTGCGCAGTTCAATGCTTGAGAGTTTGCTCACTGGGGGATGTACATCGCCAAAGCCATGGCCGGCATTATAGGGGGCACCACGCACAACGACTGTGGTGACATGTCGCGGCGCAAGTTCCTGCAGCCCCTATAATCACGTCCTACGCCGCTGCGATGCACCCATGAACTCGATGCCTGCCGACGCCACCCGCCCCGCCGACTTCGCCCAGGTGCGCGATCTTGCCGCCGCCGACATGCAGCGCGTCGACGCGCTGATACGCCAGCGGCTGTCCTCCGACGTGGTGCTGATCAACCAGATCGCCGACCACATCATCGCCGGCGGCGGCAAGCGGCTGCGCCCGATGCTGCACGTGCTGGCCGCCGGTGCCGCCGGCTACCACGGCGAGCATCACACCAAGCTCGCCGCGATCATTGAGTTCATCCACACCTCCACCCTGCTGCACGACGACGTGGTCGACGAATCCGACCTGCGCCGCGGCCGCAAGACCGCCAACGCGCTATGGGGCAACGCCGCCAGCGTGCTGGTCGGCGACTTCCTGTACTCGCGCTCGTTCCAGCTGATGGTGGAACTGGACGACATGCGCATCATGCGCATCCTCGCCGACACCACCAACACCATCGCCGAGGGCGAAGTGCTGCAGCTGCTCAACATCGGCAACGCCGACGTCAGCGAAGCGGCCTACCTGGCCGTGATCGAGCGCAAGACCGCGGTGCTGTTCGCCGCCGCCACCGAACTGGGCGGCATCCTCGGCGGCCTGCCGGAAAACCAGATCGCCGCGCTGCGCCACTACGGCATGGAACTGGGCTACGCGTTCCAGATCGCCGACGACCTGCTCGACTACACCAGTGACGCCAGCACGCTGGGCAAGAACATCGGCGACGACCTCGCCGAGGGCAAGCCGACCCTGCCGCTGATCTACGCGCTGGAGAAGGCGAACCCGGAACAGGCGCAGTCACTGCGCCATGCCATCGAGCACGGCGGGCTCGACTCGCTCGACCGCATCATCGCCTCGATCCGCGATTCCGGTGCGCTGGAACGCACCCGCGAGCGCGCCCTGCTGCACGCCCGCGCCGCCCGCACGGCCCTCACCGCGCTGCCGGCATCGGCGCATCGCGATGCCCTGGCGACCTTGGCCGAGTATTCGGTGCAGCGCACGTTCTGACGGTTGGCGGAATTCAGCCGCGGGGCTCTCCACTTTCGATGCGCTGGCGGGAGCGCATTTTGTCCGCAGGGGGCCTGTGGTCGTGCGCGATGCTCCTGCTGCATTCACAGCAAAAAAGCGTCAGAGGCAAGAGCTTTCGTGCGCCTGCGGCGCCCGAGTTACTTTCTCTTTGCGTGGCCAAAGAGAAAGTAACCCAAGAGAAAGGCCACCCCGCTTACGCGCCTTGCGGGCATCCTGCCCGCAAGGTTCGCGGTCGGGCTACGGGGTTTGTCGACAGGGCATCCTGCCCTGACGACAAACTGGCCGGCATCCATGCCGGCCACCCTGCGGGCTTTTCCTCCGCCCGCCCGCCGCTGCAGAGGGGCCCCGGGTAGAGCAGCGCGCATCCTGCGCGCACTCTTCAAAAGAGCCAGATCAAAAGCCCAAACGAAGCCACAGCAAAGCGACGCTTTGCTGTGGCTTCTGCTCTTCAGCTCCATCACCGAGTGCGGGCCACGATGGCCCGCCGCTCCACCCGGGGTCCCTTGCGCGGCGGTGAGGCGGGGTCGACAGGCCGCGCAGCGGGCGTTGCCAAGGATGGCAACGCCTTTTCGCGCGGGCACGATGCCCGCTCGAAAAGCCCGGCCCCGACTCACGGACTTGTTGGGCAGGATGCCCAACAAGCGCCAAGCGGGGTGGCCTTTCTCTTTGGTTACTTTCTCTTTGGCCACGCAAAGAGAAAGTGACTCGGGCGCCGCAGGCGCACGAAAGCTCTTGCCCCTAGAGTTTTTTGCTTTGAAGGTGGCAAGAGCATCGCGCACAGGGTGCGCTCCTACAGATGTACCCGGCGAGCAAAAGCCCTGTGCTCAAAAGAGAGCAGAGGCCACGGAGTGAACCCATCGACCGTCCCCCATTGGCTCACCCACGGAAACCCATCGTTCAGCCCCCGTCGCTGGCGGCCTCGCCGCCGATCGGCGAGACTTCACCGCATGTTCCGAATGCGCCCAACCCGCTGGCTGTGGTGTCTCGCGGCAACCGTGCTGCCGCTGGCGTCGGTGCACGCCGCCGCGGACGGCTGGCGCTACGACACGGTGCATAGCCAGATCGTCTTCAGCATCAGCCACAACGGCTATTCGCGGCCGTTCGGGCGGCTGCACATCGCACGCGGCTGGCTGCGTTTCGACCCGGACAACTGGAGCACGGCGGCCACCGAACTGGACATCGACCTGGCCAGCTTGGACATGGGCGACGCCGACTGGAACAAGGCCGTGTGCAAACCGGCCCTGCTCGACTGCGCGGGCCAGCGCTACGCGCATTTCGTCAGCACCGGCGTGGAGCGCACGGACGACCGGCACGGCGTGCTGCACGGTCAGCTGACCCTGCATGGCGTCACCCGTCCGCTGGACCTGGCGTTCACCTTCAACCGCGCCGCCAGGACCATCTACGAATCGCACAAGGTGGCCGGCTTCTCGGCCACTGCCAGCCTGGACCGCAACAGCTTCGGCATCACCGCCAACGCCAACTCGATCGGCGCCAACGTCAGCGTGTGGCTGGAACTGGAAGCGATCAGTGACGAGCACGCCGTTCCATCCACCAAGGAGCAACCATGAGTCTGCGCAGCAACGACCACCAGTGGGGTTCGGTCGCCAGGTTCTTCCACTGGATCATCGCGCTGGGCATCCTCGGCAACGGCCTGTTCGGCCTGTTGATGGATCTGGCCAGCTCGCCGATGCAGAAGATCAACTGGCTGGCCCTGCACAAGTCGATCGGCCTTACCGTGCTGGCGCTGGCGCTGCTGCGCATCGCGTGGCGCTGGACCGACCGCCGCCCGGCCGAGGAACCGGCGCCGCGCTGGCAGCAACTTGCCGCGCGAGCGGCGCATGGCGCGCTGTACGTGTTGATCGTGCTGCTGCCGCTCAGCGGCTGGTGGTTCAACTCGGTCACCGGCAAGCCGCTGCAGTGGTTCAAGCTGTTCAACCTGCCGGCGCTGGTGCAGAAGAACGACACGCTGCGCGATTTTGCGCACGGCGTGCACGAGTACCTGTTCTGGTTCCTCATCCTGGTGCTGGTGGCGCATGTCGGCGGCGCGCTGAAACACCACCTGCGCGACCACGACGACACGCTGCGCCGGATGCTGCCGTTTGGCCGTCTGCGTGAGCGCCGCCCTTCCGAAGGAGACCATCGATGAAACGTCTTGCCATCCTGCTGGCGCTCGCCCTGCCCGGCGCCGCCGCGGCCACCGATTACACCGTGCAGCCGGCGACCAGCACGCTCGGCTTCAGCAACACCTTCCAGGGCGAATCGTTCGACGGCCGGTTCGGCCAGTGGACCGCCGCGATCAGCTACGACGCGGCGAACCTGGCCGCGTCGAAGTTCGACGTGGAAGTGAACCTGGCCAGCGTGAAGACCGGCGACAAGGACCGCGACGGCGCGCTGCCCGGTTCGGACTTCTTCGACGTGGCGAAATTCCCCAAGGCGCACTTCGTCACCACCGGCTTCCGCCAGAGCGGCGGCAAGGTGATCGCCGACGGCCAGCTCACCCTGCGCGGCGTGACCAAACCGGTGAGCCTCGAGGTGACGTTCAAGCCGCAAGCCAGTGGCGCCACGCTGGACGTGGCCGGCACGCTGAAGCGGCTGGACTTCGGCGTGGGCACCGGCGACTACGCCGACACCTCGGTGATCGGTGGCGAGGTGAAGGTCACGGCACATCTGCAGCTGGCGGCGAAGTAAACCTCCACGATGCCGAACGACAGCCTGTGGCAGCGCCTACGTGGACTGGTCAGCGGCGGCGGCGACCGGGCCACCACGCCACCACCGCGCGCGGACGCCGGCTCCACCCAGGTGGCCGACAGCCTGCGCGCGCTGCTGGATGACCCGAGCATCTCCGCGTCGGTACGCAGCGAGCTGGCCGCGGATTTCGGCCGCATCGAGCAGATGCTGGACAAGCTCCAGCGCGGCGAACTGCACGTGGCCGTGTTCGGCCGCGTCTCCGCGGGCAAGTCGGCGCTGGGCAATGCGCTGCTCGGCCGCGAGGCGTTCACCGTGGGCGTCCTGCACGGCACCACCACCACGGCCGACCACGCCCTGCTGGACGAGGCCCAGCACGACGGCCTGGTACTGATCGACACGCCCGGCATCAACGAGCTCGACGGCGAGGCCCGCGAAAAGCTGGCGTTCGAGGTGGCCGAGGTCAGCGATCTGGTGATCTTCGTCTGCGACGGCGACCTCACCCGCGAAGAACTCGACGCGCTGAAAAATCTCGCCGCGACCCAGCGCCCGCTGCTGCTCGCCTTGAACAAGGCGGATCGCTATGGCCGCGACGAACTGGACGGCCTGCTGGAACACCTGCGCCTGCGCGTGGCTGGGCTGGTGCGCGCCGAAGACGTGCTGGCGGTGGCGGCCCACCCGGCCCCGCAACGCGTGGTCGAGGTCGACACCCGGGGTCACGAGCACCCGCGCGAGCAGGCGCGCACGCCGGACGTCGCCACGCTGCGCGAACGCCTGCTGGCGATCGCTGCGCGCGAAGGCAAGACGCTGTCGGCGATCAACGCGGGGCTGTACGCCGGCCGGCTCACCGACCAGGTCAGCGCTCGCATCGCCGAAACCCGCAAGGCGGTGGCGGCGAAACTGATCCATCACTACTGCATCGCCAAGGGCGTCGCCGTGGCGCTGAACCCGATCCCGGTCGCCGACCTGCTGGCCGCCGCGGGGCTGGACGCGGCGATGGTGGTGCAACTGTCCCGCGTCTACGGCCTGCCGCTGACCCGCGCCGAATCCGGCCGGCTGGTGGCGGTGATTTCCGCGCAGTTGGCCGCGCTGATGGGCGCGATCTGGGGCATGCAACTGGTCGCCTCGGCGTTGAAAGGCGTCAGCGCCGGGTTGTCCGTCGTGGTCACCGCCGCGGCGCAGGGCGCGCTGGGCTGGTACGCCACCGTACTGATCGGCCGCGCCGCGGAGCGCTACCTGATCGCCGGTAAATCCTGGGGCCAAGCCGGCGCCAAACGCGCCGTCGCCGACATCGTGGCCAGCCTCGACCGCGACTCGATCCTGCGCGAGGCGCGCGAGGAAATCCTGAAGCGGCTGAAGTCGCGCCGCGCCTAGCAGCTTTGCTCCTCCCCCTGCTTGCAGGGGGAGGCTGGGAGGGGGTTAGGCTTTTGACTTTGCAATCACGATCAAAAGCGAACCCCACCCCAACCCTCCCCTGCTGCGCAGGGGAGGGAGCTCAGGCTCCGAGGAACGTGCGCACCGCCGCCGCATCGAATGGCCAGTCCAGTTCGCGCCCATCGCGCGTATCGCGCAGCACCGGCACGCGGGTGCCGTAGCGCTGTTCCAGTTCGACCGAATCGTCCACCCATGCGCTGTCGAAATCCGGCGCACGCGCCTCGGCCATCACCGCCAGGGCGAGATCGCACAAGTGACAGTAATCACGCTGGTACAGGATCAGGTCGGACATGCGGCTGCGAATGGCTGGGAACGCCGCGTAGAATAACCGGCCAACCCACACCCAAGCAGCGCACCCATGGCCGTCAGCGTATTCGACCTGTTCAAGATCGGCATCGGACCTTCGTCGTCACACACGGTAGGGCCGATGCGCGCCGCCGCGCGCTTCGCCGAGCACTGGCTGGAAGAGAAGGGCGTGCTCGACCGCGTCGCCCGCGTGCGCGCCGAGCTGTACGGCTCGCTGGCGATGACCGGCCGCGGCCATGGCACCGACAAGGCCGTGCTGCTGGGCTTCGAGGGGCAGCACCCGGACACGGTCGATCCGGACCAGATCCCCGCCACGCTGGAGCGTATCCGCGGCACGGGCCGCATCCATCTGCTGGGCAAGCGCGAGATCGCCTTCGACGAGAAGGCTGACCTGGTCTTCAACAAGCGCCAGAAGCTGCCGTTCCACACCAACGGCATGCGCTTTTCCGCCTACGACGCCGACGGCAACGAACTGGCCACGCGCGACTACTACTCGGTCGGCGGCGGCTTCGTGGTCAACACCGACGAGGCGGCGGAAGACCGCATCGTCGCCGACACCACCGCGCAGCCCTACCCGTTCAACACCGGCGACGAAATGCTGGCACTGTGCAAGCAGCACGGGCTGACCATCGCGCAGCTGATGATGGCGAACGAGAGCGTGTGGCGCTCCGAAGCGGAAACCCGCGCCGGCCTGCTGACCATCTGGCAGGCGATGAAGGACTGCGTCACCCGCGGTCTGCGCTCGCCCGGCACCCTGCCCGGCGGCCTGCACGTCACGCGCCGCGCGCCGGCGATGGCCGACGAGCTGCGCAACCAGCCCGAGGCCGCGCTGAAGGACCCGCTGACCATCCTCGACTGGGTCAACCTCTACGCGCTCGCCGTCAACGAGGAAAACGCCGCCGGCGGCCGCGTGGTCACCGCGCCCACCAACGGCGCCGCCGGCATCGTGCCCGCGGTCGGCCACTACTACCTGCGCTTCTGCCCGAAGGCGGACGACGAAGGCATCATCAACTACCTCCTCACCGCCGCCGCCATCGGCATCCTGTACAAGGAAAACGCCTCGATCTCCGGTGCCGAAGTCGGCTGCCAGGGCGAAGTCGGCGTGGCCTGCTCGATGGCCGCCGGCGGCCTCACCGCCGCGCTCGGCGGCAACGTGATGCAGGTGGAGAACGCCGCCGAGATCGGCATGGAACACAACCTCGGCCTCACCTGCGACCCGATCGGCGGCCTGGTGCAGATCCCCTGCATCGAGCGCAACGCAATGGGTTCGGTCAAGGCCATCAACGCCAGCCGCATGGCACTGAAAAGCGACGGCAAACACCGCGTCTCGCTCGACAAGGTCATCAAGACCATGCGCGACACCGGCCGCGACATGAAGGACAAGTACAAGGAAACCAGTCGCGGTGGCCTCGCGGTCAACGTCATCGAGTGCTGAAGCCTCACCCGTAGGAGCCCGCCCGCGGGCGATGCTCCACAACCGCGACGGACCGAAACAAGCATGCCTCACGAACGCTACAACCCAATTCCACTGAACATCCCGGCCACGAAGAATCGCTGGTCGAAGAATCCCGCGTTTGCCGAGACCTATAACGCGCTTGCCGACGAATTCCCTGCGCTGGGCCACTGCGCCAATGCCGTCGGTTGTGAATTGCACAGCGCACAGGCACCGAAACCCAAGGCGTCCCGCCGCAACCTCCCCCGCTGAGAAGGGCCGCCGGCCTGTTCACTGTATGGGGGTGGCCGTACGTCGCAACGCCGCCCCGCCGCGCGCAACTACCGATGACTGTTCGCTTTCGTGCCGCTGCGTGGCTTGGCTGACACCAGCCGTCTTGAAGGCGACGCCAAGGCAAGGATCACGTCGCATACGACCTTCTGCTGCGCCGCCGGCAGCTGCCGGTAGATGTCGAAGACCTTCTGGTCATCGTAGGTCGGAGCGTCTTCCTTGACCTGCCTCGCACTACGCTTCCCGCGCGCCGCGCGATCACCGAACCGCAGGAAATCCGGGCTTTCCTTCAGCCAGTCCGCCAACACGACCAACTTGTCCTGCTCGGGGATCCCCTTGCCGCTCAACCAGCGCGAAGCCGTCTGGAACACCACCGAGGTACCCGGAAAACGCAGGTTGAACTGCGTGACCAGCACCCCCGGGCGCGGCTCGTAGCCCTGCGCAATCATTGCGGCAGACAGGCGTTTCGAGAATTCGGCGCGTTCATTGCTCATCCCTTGGCAAGTTACCGACCGTCCTGCCTTCCAGTTCACGTATTGAGTTCACTATGATTAACGTATGTAGTTAATTCATGGGGAACGGCCGCGTGACCAATTCACTGCTGGAACAGCTGCCGGAGATCGTCAGGGAAGGCCGCAAGCACGCCGAGAAGATCCTGGAGAGCCTGGAAGGGCGCCACCGGGTCAGCCTGCAGACGCGCGAATGGGTGCTGCCTTCGAAGGACACCCGCGACAGCGACTGGATTGCCGCGGCGAACCGGCAGGCGCATCTGGGCGAGGAAGGCACGGCCGACTGGACCAACCGGCTGATCTACGGCGACAACCTGCTGGCTATGGCCGCGCTGCTGGCCGGCGACGAACACACGCCCAGCCTGCGCGGCAAGGTCGACCTGATCTACATCGATCCGCCGTTCGACTCCAAGGCCGACTACCGCACCAAGGTTTCGCTGCCGGGTGTCGAACTGGAGCAGCGGCCCACGGTGATCGAGCAGTTCGCGTATTCCGATACGTGGTCGGACGGTACGGCGTCGTATCTGGCGATGATCACACCGCGGTTGATTCTGATGCGGGAGTTATTGAGCGATAGCGGGTCGATCTACGTGCATCTTGATTGGCATGTGAGTCACTACGTCAAGTTGATGATGGACGAAGTATTCGGGAAGGACCGCTTTCAAAACGAAATCATCTGGGAGCGGACCAACGCCCATAACATGCCCACGAAGACCTACATCCGGGCGCAGGATGTGATTTTCTTTTACAGCAAGATGGAGTCGTTCCACTTCGCCAAGCAATTTACTGAATACGGCGAAGCACAGTTGTCCCGATACAAGAAAGACGAAAGTGGACGGCTATTCACCGGGCGCGACCTGACGTTTTCCACCGCTAATAGAAATCGTCAATTCGAATGGCGGGGCACGCAACCACCCGCACACCGTTCATGGGGATATTCCCGGGATGATCTGGAGCGGCTCTACCAAGAAGGTCGGATTCTGCTGAAACAGGATGGAACACCTCGCCTTGATGGACTGAAGGTCTACTTGGACGAAACCAAAGGCAAGCCGCTTACAACCATCTGGAACGATCTCGGACGGATCGGCAACACATCTGCTGAACGCATCGATTACGCAACGCAAAAGCCCGAAAAACTTCTCGAACGGATCATCCAAGCGTCTTGCCCAGACAACGGCCTCGTCGCCGATTTCAACGGTGGCTCCGGCACCACCGCCGCCGTCGCCGAAAAACTTGGCCGTCGCTGGATCACCACCGACCTCGGCAAGCCGGCCTGCATGATCATGCGCAAGCGGCTGATCGACCAGGGCGCCAAGCCGTTCCTGTACCAGGCGATCGGCGACTACCAGGTCGAGGCGGCGAAGAGCGCGATGGGACGCAGCTTCCGCGTCGGCGACCTGTCCGGCATCGTGCTGTCGCTGTACGGCGCGCTGCCGCTGCAACCGGAAGACAATCCGCTGCGCAATCTCGGCGCGGTGGTGTATGGCGGCAAGAAGACCCTGGTGCTGGTCGATTCGCCAAACAAGCTCACTGGCGCCGCCACCCTGCGCAAGGCGATCGCCCAACGCGAGCAATTGCTTGGCGGCTGGGATTCAGTAGTGGTTCTGGGCTGGAACTTCGAGCCTTCGATCGGCGAGAGCATTACCGCGCTCAACGACGACCGCCTGAAGGTGCTGGTGATCCCGCCCGACCTGCTCGACCGCCTGCGCAAGAAGGGCGGCATAGAGAAGCTGCGCGGCCAGGTGCGCTTCTCCAGCCTGCAGTACCTCACGATCAAGCCGGTGCGACGCGTACCCTCACCCCCAACCCCTCTCCCGGAGGGAGAGGGGAGACAAGAACAGCTGCAGGTCACCCTGGACAACTACGTGCTGCTCTCGCCCGAAGCGATCAATCTCGACGACGACAACCGCAAGAAGCTGCTCAAGGTGGCGAACGCCGAACCGCTGGCGCTGATCGAGTATTGGGCGGTAGACCCGGACTACGACGGATCGGTGTTCCGGTCGGTGTGGCAGGACTACCGCGGCAACACCGCCAACGACGACGACCCGCTGCGCGTGATCACTGCCGCCGAGTTCAGCGTGCCGCGCAAGGCCGGTGAACGTCGGGTGTGCGTGCGCGTGGTCGACGTGTTCGGCTTCGAGGCTGAAGTGGTGCAGGTGGTGGCGGAGCCGAAGGCATGAGTGTCGCCGACAACCCGCTGGCGCTGGCTTCCGCGCTCACCCACCGCACCGAACAACTCTGCATCGGCCTGGAACAGGGCATCGCCGACATCTACGAGCTGGTGACGCCGGTGACCACCGAGCTGTTGCGCTGGTGGTTCGGCGAGGATGCCTGCCAGTCGCGCACGTTCAATTTCCACCCCGGCCAGAAGCAGGCGATCCTCAACGTGATCGTGGCGCACGAGGTGCTGGACAGTCCGAACCTGAAGAACCTGTACGAGCAGGTCTGCGCCGAGGCGCTGCTGGAAGGCACGCGGCTGGCCGACGTGGCGCAGGACAAGCACGGCCACCCGAAGTACTGCCTGAAGATGGCCACCGGCACCGGCAAGACCTGGGTGCTGCAGGCGCTGCTGGTGTGGCAGCTCTTGAACAAGACCGCGGCACTGGACGAGGGGCGCGACGACCCGCGTTTCACCCGCCGCTTCCTGATCGTGGCGCCGGGGCTGATCGTGTACGAACGGCTGCTGGACGCATTCCTCGGCAAGGAGAACGAGGACAAGAGCCGCGACTTCGCCAGCTCCGACATCGCCAGCTACGCCGAGCTGTTCGCGCCGCCGGCACGGCGCGAGCGCATCGCGCAGTTCGTGCGCGGCAACGTCTGCACCAAGACCGAGATCGGATTGAAGGCTACCGGCAACGGCATGATCGCGATCACCAACTGGCACCTGCTCAGCGAGGCCGAAGAGGAGATCGAACAGGACGAGGCCGAGCGGGTCGACGCGCCCGGCATGGTCGCCGACGCTTCCCGCGTCGCCTACGACGTATTGCCACTGGTGCCCGGCCGCGCTGCCGGCAACAGTCTCGACGTGCTGGACCGGCGCTGGGCGCGCGGCAATGTGCTGAGTTACCTCGCCGACCTGCCCGAGCTGATGGTGTTCAACGACGAGGCGCACCACATCCACGAGTTGAAGAAGGAAGGCGAGACCACCGAGGTCGAGTGGCAGAAGAGCCTGTCGATCATCGCCGCAGGCAAGGGCCGCCGCTTCGTGCAGATGGACTTCTCGGCCACGCCATACAACGACGTCGGCAGCGGCAAGAAGAAGAGCAAGAAGTACTTCCCGCACATCGTGGTCGATTTCGACCTGAAGGACGCCATGCGGCTGGGCCTGGTGAAGTCGCTGGTGCTGGACAAGCGCAAGGAACTCGGCGCTCTGCCGCTGGAGTTCACCGCCGAGCGCGATGCCGATGGCAACGTGGCGCTTTCCGAAGGCCAGCGCGTGATGCTGCGCGCCGGGCTGCAGAAGCTGCGCAAGCTGGAGGCGGATTTCGTCCGGCTCGACGCCACGCGTCACCCGAAGATGCTGGTGGTGTGCGAAGACACCAAAGTATCGCCGCTGGTGGCGCAGTTCCTGCTTGACGAAGGCCTGCATGACGACGACGTGCTCACCGTCGACTCCGGCAGGAAGGCCGAACTGGGCGAGAAGGACTGGGCACCGTTGCGCCAGCGTCTGTTCAACGTGGACAGGCACGCACAGCCGCGGGTGATCGTCAGCGTGCTGATGCTGCGCGAGGGTTTCGACGTCAACAACATCTGCGTGATCGTGCCGCTGCGTTCCAGCCAGGCGCAGATCCTGCTGGAGCAGACCATCGGCCGCGGCCTGCGGCTGATGTGGCGCGATCCGGAATATGCCGACATCAAGCGCGAGAACCGCGAGCGGATCAACCACGGCGAGGAACCGGGTTCGCTGATCGACATCCTGTCGATCGTCGAGCACCCGGCGTTCCAGAGTTTCTACGACGAGCTGATGCGCGAAGGCCTGGTCGGCGAGACCAGTGACGACGAGGGCAGCAGCACCGGCGACCTGATTCCTTCCGAGCTGCGCGAAGGCTACGAGCAGTACGACTTCGCCATCCCGTTCATCCTGCGCGAGGTAGATGAGAGCGTCGAACACCTGCCGATCGAGGTCGCCAGCCTGCCGAGCTTCAGTGCGATGACCCGCGCGAAGCTGGCGGAGCTGCTCGGCAAGGGCGACACCTTCACCTCGCAGGACCTGCAGAGCAGTACCTTGTTCGGCGACTACCGCGTCGATGGCGCGGCGATGAACGTCAGCGGCTACAACGAGCTGTTGTCCCGACTGACCCGGCGGGTGAGTCAGGCGCTGAACCATCCACTGCCGAAGGGCAACAGGATTTCTCCGCACCTGGATCGCCCCTACCTGCAGATGAATACTGCCGCGCTCGCCACCGCGCTGGACGACTACATCCGCGAGCAGCTGTTCGGCGAAGCGTTCGAGCCGTTCGAGGACGAGGGCTGGCGACTGTTGCTGCTGCAGCCGGTGATCGAACACATCGTGCGCATCTTCGGGCTGGCGCTGGTGCGCGCCGAGGAGCACACCGTCACCGGCAGCACCGAGGTGCGACATCGCCGTCTCTCCGAGGTGACCCGGCTGATGGTGCGCGAAAGCGCTTCACTGGAAGTGACCAAGTGCATCTACGAGCGCCTGCCCTACCCCACCCGCAGCGGCGGTCTGGAACGGGCGTTCATCGAGTGGGCTCAGGCCGATGCCGGCGTGGAGGCGTTCTGCAAGATCAGCGAGAACCGGCACGACTTCGTGCGCCTGCGTTACGTCAAGGAAGACGGCATGGCGGCGCTGTACATCCCGGATTTCCTGGTGCGTACCGCCGACGCGATCTACCTGGTCGAGACCAAGGGGCAGGAGCAGGTCAGCCATCCGAACGTGCAGCGCAAGCTGAAGGCCGCGACGACCTGGTGCGAGCGGATCAATGCGCTGGAGCCGGAGCAGCGCGGTGGTCGCGTGTGGCATTACGCACTGGTCGGCGAATCGCTGTTCCATGACTGGCGAGAGAAAGGTGCCCGACTGGGCGAATTGCTGGCGTTCTCGCGGGCTCGCGCGGCACCGACGGCGCAGTCGCAGGGCGGGCTGGCACTGGACGACTGAGTTCACCCCCTTGTACACAGCGCGCCCCGTCACGCAGGAGCCCGCCCGCGGGCGATGCTTTTCGAATCCCGAATCCCGGCTTTCAACAGACGAACGTCTGCTCATTCCGGCCAGCAACATCGCCCGCGAGCGGGCTCCTGCCAATGGGGTCGTGCCGGGCCGTGACCTTGGCGGGGTGACAGGGGGCGGTCAATTCTGCAACCATCGGCCCCTTTCCGGCGCGCTGCGCGTCGACACGGGAACCCTCACATGACCCAAGAACGCGCGATCCGCCGCGATGTCGGCCCGTTCGCCCTGATGCTCACCGGCCTGGGCTCGATCATCGGCTCCGGCTGGCTGTTCGGCGCCTGGCGCGCGGCGCAGATCGCCGGGCCCGGGGCGATCTGGGCGTGGGTGATCGGCGCGGCGGTGATCATGGCGATCGCGCTGACCTATGCCGAACTCGGCTCGATGTTCCCCGAATCCGGCGGCATGGTGCGCTACGGCCACTACTCGCACGGCTCGCTGGTGGGCTTCATCGCGGCGTGGGCGAACTGGATCGCGATCGTCTCGGTGATCTCGGTCGAGGCGGAAGCCTCGGCGCAATACATGTCGTCGTGGAAGTGGCAGTGGGCGAAGGACCTGTACCACCAGGCGCCCGGCGGCCACGGCGAGCTGAGCACCGCGGGGCTGATGATCGCCGCCGCGCTGGTCATCGTGTACTTCTTGTTCAATTTCTGGAGCGTGAAGCTGTTCGCGCGCTCGAACACCGCGATCACCCTGTTCAAGCTGGTGATCCCCGCGCTCACCGCGGTGCTGCTGATGATGAGCGGCTTCCACCCGGAGAATTTCAGCGTCGGCATCCACGGCGAACTGCACAAGACCGACTTCGCCTCGGTGCTCACCGCGGTGGCGATCGCCGGCATCGTGTTCAGCTTCAACGGTTTCCAGAGCCCGGTGAATCTGGCCGGCGAAGCACGCAACCCCGGCCGCAGCATCCCGTTCGCGATCGTCTGCTCGATCGCGCTGGCCACGGTGATCTACGTGCTGCTGCAGGTGTCGTTCATCGGCGCGGTGCCGCGCGAGATGCTGGCCAACGTGGGCTGGCACGGCATCAACTTCAGCTCGCCGTTCGCCGACCTGGCGATCATCCTCGGCCTGCAGTGGCTGGCCACGCTGCTGTTCATCGACGCGGTGATCAGCCCCAGCGGCACCGGCATGACTTATACCGCCACCACCGCGCGCATGCTGTACGGCATGGAGCGCAACGGCACGCTGCCGAAGATCCTCGGCCGCATCCACCCGAAGTGGGGCGTGCCGCGCCCGGCGATGTGGGTGAACCTGGTGGTGTCGTTCCTGTTCCTGTTCTTCTTCCGCGGCTGGGGCACGCTGGCGGCGGTGATCTCGGTGGCCACGATCATCTCCTACCTGACCGGCCCGGTCAGCGTGATGACCCTGCGCCGCACCGCGCCGGGGCTGCACCGCCCGCTGCGCCTGGCCGGCCTGCCGCTGCTGGCCGGCGTCGCCTTCGTCATGTCCACCGAGCTGCTGTACTGGGCCCGCTGGCCGCTGACCGGCGAGATCATCCTGCTGATGGTCGTGGCCCTGCCGATCTACTTCTACTACCAGGCGAAGAGCGGCTGGCACGACTTCGGCCGCCAGATGAAGGGCGCCTGGTGGCTGGTCGCCTACCTGCCGACGATCGCCTTTGTCTCCTGGGCCGGCAGCACCACCTTCGGCGGCAAGGGCTACCTGCCCTACGGCTGGGATCTGGTCGTGGTAGCGGCGATCGGCTTGGTGTTCTACCTGTGGGGTGTGCGCTCGGGCTGGCGCACGCCGTCGGTGGAGGCGGCCGAGCTGGAGGCGCACGCCCATCCGGACGCGCCGCTGGTACCGCCGGACGAATGGGCCGCCGAGCGCATCACCGGGCATTGAGCAGCCTGTGCCGATGCCACGGAACGCGCGGCGACGAGCCGCGCGTTTTTGTTTTCAGCGAACGGCAGCCGTGCGCCGCGCATCGCCCAGCGACAGCAGCACCAGCACGATCGCCAGCACCAGATAGGCACCGGCGAACTGCCACACCAGCCCACGCGATGCGGCATCGAGCAGCCACGGCAGGTAGATGCCGCCGGACAGCTCGACCGAATGGATCACCCCGAACAGGCTGAGCGCCCCGCCCAGCAGCAGGATCAGCGCAGCGCGCCGCGGGCGGTGGTCGATCAGGGCCACCACGAAGCTGGCCCAGACCATCGCGGTGATGATGAAGCCGTTGCCCAGCACGGTGATCACCGCCAGCTCGGAGATGCCGTGCGCGCCGTCGTTGAACAGCCGTGCGAATTGCTCCGGCGAGACGTACGTTGGGTCGCTCAGCTTGATCGTGAGCATCCGCGCGATCGCCGGGAAGAAACTGAACACCACCGCGGCCGCGTAGCGCATCGGCGTCGCCTCGAACGCCTGCACGGTGATGCCGATCGCCACGAACACCAGGATCGGCGCCAGCACCGGCAGCGGCAGCAGCTCGACCAGGTTCGACAGATAGCCGAACACGCCGCCCAGCCCGACCACGATGCCGGTGAGCAGGGTGTAGCCGCTGCGCGCGCCCATCGCCTTGTACGACGGCTGGCCGATGTACGGCGTGGTCTGCGCCACGCCGCCACAGAAGCCGGCCGCCAGCGTGGCCAGCGCCTCGACCAGCAGGATGTCGCGGGTGGCATAGTCGTCGCCGGCGGCGCGTGCGCTCTCGGTAACGTTGATGCCGCCGACCACCATCAGCAAGCCGAACGGCAGGATCAGCGGCAGGTACGGCACGATGTACGCCAGCCCGTCCACCCATTGCAGCGTCGGCCACGGCAGCGCGAAACGCCACTGCCACGCCGCCGGCGGGTGATAGCCCGTGCCCAGCCAGCCCGGCGCGCCGAGCCCGTAGTACAGCAGCGCACCCACCACGAACGCCACCAGCACCCCGGGCAGGCCGAACGGCATCCGCGCGTGCGCGACCAGCGCGTACAGCACCACACCGAGCCCGGCGAATCCCACCACCGGCAACTTCAGGATTTCCACCAGCGGCAGGAAGCCCATCAGCACCAGCGCGATGCCGGCGATCGAACCGAGCAGGCCCGCGCGCGGCACGTGCCGCTGCACCAGCGCGCCGAAGAACGACAGCACGAACTTCAGCACGCCCATCACCACCAGCGAGGCCATGCCCAGCTGCCAGGTGGCGATCGCTGCGGCATGTTCGTCCATGCCGCCCTGCCTGAAGCCGAGGAAGGCCGGGCCGAGCACCAGCAGCGCGATGCCGATGCTGGTCGGCGCATCCAGCCCCAGCGGCATCGCGGTGACGTCGTCGCGGCCACTGCGCCGGGCCAGCCGGCGCGCCATCGCGGTATAGGCGAGGTTGCCCAGCAGCACGCCCAGCGCGGTGCCGGGAAACATGCGCAGGAACACGATGTCCGCGGGAAAGCCGAACAGGCCGATCAGCGCCGCGGCGAGGAAGCCCATGATGGACAGGTTGTCCACCAGCAGGCCGAGAAAGCCGTTGAGGTCGCCCGGCGCGAACCAGCGGTTGACGGGAGTGCTCATGCGCAGGACCCGCCAGTGCCGATCGCGCCGCCGCCGTGCGGGCATGCCGGCGACGCCGGCGAACGGGAATTCATCGAGTCATCTCTCCAGCATGGGGATATCCGGACATTGGCGGCAACCGCGCGGCGACGCAATACGGGATGGTGGCGAATACCCGCGCATGGCATTGTCGAAATCGCGGCGCCCGATTCGTCGTTCCCGCAGACACCTCTCCTGCCACGCAAGGAAACCGTCCATGATCCGCACCGCCCTTCACGCCCTCGGCCTGCTCGCCCTGCTGTCGCTGGCCACCGCCAACGCCACCGAGGTGAAGTACCAGCTGGACCCCGACCACACCTACCCCAGCTTCGAGGCCGACCACCTCGGCGGCCTGTCGGTGTGGCGCGGCAAGTTCAACCACAGCAGCGGCACGGTGACGCTGGACAAGGCGACCGGCAGCGGCACAGTGAACGTCGTGGTGGACATGAAGAGCGCCGACTTCGGCCAGGACCAGCTCAACCAGAAGGCGCAGGGCGAGGAGCTGTTCGACACGGCGAAGTATCCGCAAGCCATCTACCAGGGCCACCTCGCCGGCTTCGTCGACGGCAAGCCGACCCGCGTGGACGGCACGCTCACCCTGCACGGCACGACCCGCCCGCTGACGCTGAAGATCGACAGCTTCAAGTGCATGCCGCACCCGCTGCTGAAGCGCGAACTGTGCGGCGCCGACGCGCTGGCCACCTTCCAGCGCGACGCCTTCGGCATGGATGCCGGCAAGGCCTACGGCTTCAACATGGCGGTAACGCTGCGCATCCAGGTCGAGGCGATCGCCGTGCCCACCACCTGAGTCGCCTCGGGCCAGCGCCACGTACCGCGCGCTCTGTCATTTCGAATGACCGCCCATCACGGCACAAGTTGTACAGTGGATTCCTGGATCGTGGCCTTCACGTTGTTCAACCGAGGGGCGTCAGATGAATCCGCAGAAGCCGGTGGGTGCCCGAGTCAAGATTTCGAAGAACGGCCCCTATCTCGTCTCCGGGGCGCTGCCTCTGCACAAGCAGACCATCGGCACCAACGAAGATGGCGAGTCGACCAGCTGGGACAAGGGCCGGCAGTACCCCGCGCAGGAGCAATATGCGTTGTGCCGCTGCGGCCACAGCGCGAGCAAACCATTCTGCGATGGTACGCACGCCAGGATCGGATTCGACGGCAGCGAAACAGCGAGCCGCGAGCCCTATCTCGATCAGGCCGAAGTCATCCGCGGCCCGACCATGTCGCTCACCGACGTCGAGGGCCTGTGCGCGTTCGCGCGCTTCTGCGACCCGCATGGCAAGGTATGGAACCTCGTCGGCGAATCCGATGAGCCCGTGGCCGGCAAGCACTTCGTCAGCCAGACCTGCGCCTGCCCGTCCGGGCGGCTGGTGGCCTGGGACAATGAAACCGGCAAGCCGATCGAGCCCGCGTTCGAGCCATCGATTGCCCTGATCGAGGATCCTGCCCAGCACTGCTCCGGCCCGATCTGGTTGCGTGGCGGCGTGCAACTGATCGGCGCTGACGGCTTCGCCTACGAAATACGCAACCGGATGACCTTGTGCCGCTGCGGTGCGTCGCGGAACAAGCCATTCTGCGACGGCTCGCATGCGTCGATCGGGTTCAGCGACAGCGAATGAGCCGTCGGCCCGGGCGGGTTCAGCCCAGCGCCAGCACATCCCCCAGCAACGCCTGCGCAGTCACCTCCGGTCCCGCACCCGGCCCCTGGATCACCAGCGGCTGGGCGTGGTAGCGGGTGGTGGTGAGCGCGAACTGGTTGTCGGTGCCATACAACCGCGCGGCCGGGTGGGTGAGCGGCACCTCGGCCAGGCCGACGCGGGCATGCCCGCGCTGGTTGAGCCGGGCCAGGAAGCGCAGCACGCAGCCGCGCGATTTCGCCTCGGCATGGCGCGCCGCCAGCGGTACGTCGAGTTCGTCCAGCCGCGCCAGGAACGCCTCGGTATCCAGTTCGCGCAGCGACTCGGGCACCAGGCCTTCCACCTGCACCTCGTCGGTGCCCAGCGCGAAGCCGGCGTTGCGGGCGATGATCAGCAGCTTGCGTGCCACGTCCTCGCCGGACAGATCCGAGCGCGGATCGGGTTCGGTGTAGCCGAGCTGGCGCGCTTCGCGCAGCAGCTCGGAGAACGGCCGGCTGCCGTCGTACTGGTTGAACAGCCACGACAGCGAACCGGAGAACACGCCTTCCAGGGTGAGCAGGCCGTCGCCGCAAGTGCGCAGCCGGCGCAGCGTGGACAGCACCGGCAGACCGGCGCCCACCGTGGCCGAATCGCCGTAACGGCCGCCATTCGCCAGCGCCGCCTGCAACGCACGCCAGCCGGACAGTTCGCCGCCGGCCAGCGCCTTGTTCGCGGTGACCACGTGGTAGCCGTGCGCCAGCCACTCGGCGTGGCGCGCGGCCAGCGCCGTGCTGGCGGTGGCGTCGATGATCACCTTCACCGCCGCGTCGCTGGCGTCCAGCGCGGCGAGCAGGCTGGCGTTGTCGCGCGGGGTACCGTGCTGGTTCAACTGCTCGCGCAGGTTGCGCCGGGCCAGGCTTGCCGGATCGGTCTGCTGGCGCCGCGAGTTCGCCGCGCCGACCAATCGCAGCGAGCCCGCAGCGGTGGTGTTGAGCAGCTTCAGCAAGGCGCCGCCAACCACGCCGGTGCCGAGCAGCACGACCGCGATGGTGGAGGATGCCTCGTTCGCGACGCCTGCCGCGCGCTCGGCGAGCACCGCGCTCATGCAAGCACCCGGCGTTTGGACGTCCCTGCCGCCGCGGCACGGAGCAGCGCCGCGTCGAGATCGCGCAGCAGGTCGTCGCCGTCCTCGATGCCCACCGACAGCCGCAGCAGGCTGTCGGCGATGCCGGCGGTGCGGCGCGCCTCCGGCGCCATCGATGCATGGGTCATGCTGGCCGGGTGCGCGATCAGGCTTTCCACGCCGCCCAGCGACTCGGCTAGCGAGAAATACTGCAAGCCGTCGACGAAGGCCTCGATCTGCGCCACGTCGCCGTCCAGTTCGAAGCTCAACATCGCGCCGAAACCCTGCTGCTGGCGCGCCGCCAGCGCATGGCCGGGGTGGCTGGCCAGGCCGGGGTAATACACCTTGCGCACGGCGGCGTGCGCGTCCAGCCGCTCGGCGATGCGCGCAGCGCTTTCCTGGTGCTGGCGCAGCCGCACGCCGAGCGTGCGCAGGCCACGCAGGGTCAGGTAGCTGTCGAACGGCGCGCCGGTGAGGCCGTTGCAGTTGGCCCACCACTTCAGCTGCTCGGCCAGCGCCGCGTCGCGCGCCACCGCCGCGCCGCCGACCACGTCGCTGTGGCCGTTGATGTACTTGGTGGTGGAGTGCACCACCAAGTCGGCGCCGAGCAGCAGCGGCTGCTGCAGCGCCGGCGACAGGAAGGTGTTGTCGACCACCAGCAGGGCGCCCACCGCGTGCGCCGCCTGCGCCACGTGGCGGATGTCGGTGATGCGCAGCAGCGGGTTCGACGGCGTCTCCACCCACACCAGCGCGGGCTTCTTCGCCAGCCCCGCGACCAGCGCTGCCGGATCGGTGAGGTCGGCGAACTCGACCTGGAAGCGGCCCTTCTTCGCCCATGCGTCGAGCAGCCGCCAGGTGCCGCCGTAGCAGTCGTGCGCCGCCAGCACCCGCGCGCCGGCCGGCACCAGTTCCAGCGCCAGCGCCACCGCCGACATGCCGCTGGAAGTCACCACCGCGCCGGCGCCCTGCTCCAAGTCCGCCAACGCCTCGCCGAGCAGGTCGCGGGTGGGGTTGCCGCTGCGCGAGTAGTCGTAGGCGCGCTTGCGGCCGAAGCCGGCGAAACTGTAGTTGGTCGACAGATGCAGCGCGGGCACCACCGCGCCGTGCTGGGTGTCGCTCTCGATGCCGGCGCGCACGGCGCGGGTACAGGGGGCGGGCTCGGTCATCGGGGCAATCTCCGGTTCTGGTTGTGCGGGGACGGGGAATCAGGCCAGCGCTTCGCGCAGCAGCGGCGCGAGCTGTTCGGGTTCTTTCAGGAAAGCGTCGTGGCCGTACGGCGACTCGACCACTTCCAGCGTGGCCGGCCCATGCAGGCGGCGCTGCAGTTCGCACAGGTCGGCCAGCGGCACCAGCCGGTCGGAGGGGAAGCCGATCAGCGTGGCCGGCACGGGAATCTGCTCGGGCTGCACGTCGTGCAGGTCGATCGACTCGGACAGCGCGAGGAAGCGGTCCGCATCGAAGCGCTCGACGAAACGGCGGCCCTGGTGCGCCAGGTAGTCCTCGACCGGGAAGTGGAAGCGCTCCTCGCGCCACTCCGGCCCACCGGCGAAACGTCGGCCGAACTCGGCGCTGCCGCGGTAGGTGGTGATCGCCAGCTGGCGCGCCAGCGCCAGCGCCTCGTCGGCCTGGCCGCTGGCCTGGCCCAGCCGCACGATGCCGCGCTGCACGCTGCGCTGCGCAGTGCTGAGCGGATGCGGCCGGTGTGCGCCAGCCAGCAGCAGCAGGCGGTCCACGCTGCGCGGGTGCCGCGCGGCAAACGCCAGCGCCACCATCGCGCCATAGGAGGAACCGACGAAGGCATGCGCCTGCGCGATGCCCAGCTCGCCGAGCAGCGCGGCCAGCGCGTCGGCCTGATCCTCGCTGGAGACCGAACCGGCGCCGAGCCGGTCCGGGCTGAGCCAGTCGATGGACAGCACGCGCCAGCGCTCCAGGTCGATCGCCGCGCCGCGGCCGACCAGCGCCTGCCACCAGCCCGGCGCCGCATCGCCGTCCAGCGCGGTGACGTCGCGGTCGGCCGAGATGCCGCCCTGCACGATCACGGTGGGCGCACCCGGCGCACCGCACCACAGGTAGTCCACCTCCACCTCGCGCGGACCGCTGCCGTACTTCGGGCTGAGCCGCAGCCGGCGCGTGCTGCGCTGGGCGGCCAGCCGTGCACGCGGTTCGGCAGGAACGGCGCAGGCGGCCTGGCTGGCTTCGGTACGGCGGGCTTCGCTCTGGAACGTCATGGAACTCTCTCCGGTCGGCATCGCCCTGCGAAGTGCCGGAAAGGTCGCCAGCCCCGGTTTCGGCGGCAGACCGCCGCGAGCCGGATGGCGCCCATCTTCCGGTGGGTGCCAAGGCACCTCCGCAGGAGTTGGCACCGTGGCGGAAACGCTCCGCAGGTTGCCCCGGCTTCAAAGGGCCTGTCCCTCAGCCGGTCTCGATGAGTGGAACGGATAGTGATGGCTTCATGTATCCGTGTCAATAGACGTCTAAACGTCTAGGCGTATATATGTTCATTCGATCGTGTCATCCGTCGCGTCGCCCCCGATGCCCAGGAAAATCCCTTTGGGATGCGGAAGGAAAGGCGCAAAATCGACACTCCCAAGCCAAACCTTCATCGATGAGCATCCAGCCCGACCTCTCCGCCGCCATCGGCCACACGCCGCTGCTGCGCCTGCGCCACGCTTCCGCCCTGACTGGCTGCGAGATCCTGGGCAAGGCCGAGTTCCTCAACCCCGGCGGCTCGATCAAGGACCGCACCGCGCTGGGCCTGCTGCTGGACGCCGAGCGGCGCGGGCAGATCCGCCCCGGCGGCCGCATCGTCGAGGGCACTGCCGGCAACACCGGGATCGGCCTGGCCCTGCTTGGCGCCAGCCGCGGCTACCGCACCACCATCTTCATGCCGGACACGCAGAGCCGCGAGAAGATCGACGCGCTGCGCATCGCCGGCGCCGAGGTGCGGCTGGTGCCCGCGGTGCCGTACAAGGACCCGCACCACTACGCGCACCAGGCGCGCGCCCATGCCGCGGCCGCGAACGCGGTCGAGCCGGGCAACGCATGGTTCGCCGACCAGTTCGACAACACCGCCAACCGCGACTGGCACGAGGCCAGCACCGGGCCGGAGATATGGGGCGATGCCGGCGGCCGCGTCGACGGCTTCGTCTGCGCCGCCGGCACCGGCGGCACCCTGGCCGGGGTGGGGCGCGCGCTGAAGGCACGCAACCCTGGCGTGCGCATCGCGCTGGCCGACCCGGCCGGCTCGGCGCTGGCCAGCTACGTCAACACCGGCGAGCTGGTCGCCAGCGGCAACTCGATCAGCGAGGGCATCGGCTCCAGCCGGGTCACCACGAACTTCGACGGCGCGCCGATCGACCTGGCCTGGTCAATCCCCGACGACGAATCGGTACCGCTGTTGCACCGCCTGCTGGCCGAGGAAGGCTGGTGCACCGGCGGCTCCAGCGGCGTCAACCTGGCCGGCGCGATCCGCCTCGCCCGCGAGCTCGGCCCCGGCCACACCATCGTCACCGTGCTCGCCGACGCCGGCACGCGCTACCAGGCCAAGCTGTTCAACCCGGCGTTCCTGCGCGAGAAAGGCATCCCCGTACCGGACTGGCTGGCACGGGCGTTTCCGGGCTGAGCATCCCGCACAGCCATCGCCGCTTCATGCCGGCCCTGCTAACGTAAACAAATGACTCCCCTCCCCGACACGTCCGCGCTGCACGACCGGCTGCAGCGCGACGGCTTTGCCTTCGTCACCCCCGACATCATGCGCACGCTGCTGGAAGCTTCCACGCTGGACGACTGGCCCGCCTTCGTCGCCAGCTGGAACGACCTGGCGCCGGACACCTACCTCGCCGCCAGCGGCCGACACCGGCGGCGCCGGCATGCCACGTTCGCCGCCGATGCCGATGGTGGCATCCGCCGCGAGGCGCACCAGCCGCACTACCAGAGCCTCAAGTACAACCCGCTGCAGGGCGACATCCAGCGCTGGTTCGAACCGGTGCTGCCGGCCATAGGCGACGGCGCCAGCCTGCACCGCATCCTCGGCTTCTGCCGCGACTGCTTCGGCGCGCTGGCCCCGGCTGTCAGCCGCTGGCACGTCGAGGTGCACCAGTTCCGCATCGAGGCGCGCGCGGACGAGGCTGGTGAACCCACGCCCGAAGGCGTGCACCGCGATGGCGTCGACTATGTGCTGGTGCTGTTGATCGACCGCGAGAACATCGAAAGCGGCACCACCACCATCCACGCCCGTGACGGCGCCGTGCTGGGCAGTTTCACGCTCACGCATGCGCTGGATGCGGCGCTGGTCGACGACGCCCGCGTGCTGCACGGCGTCACCGCGGTGACGCCGCTCGATCCGGCCCGACCCGCGCATCGCGACGTGCTGGTGGTGACGTTCAAGGCCGTGACCAGCGCGACTTGAGACGCGCTCGCGCAAGGCAGTTCCCGCCTGGCACGAATCTCAGCCGGGCAGCGCCAGCCACGCGTCGAGCCGCGCGTCGTCCTCTTCGCTGATCGCGATGATGCGATAGCCCGCCCAGACCAGGTCCGCCGCACCCGGCGACTCGTGCCACTGCTCCTGGATGCCTGCCTCGATGTATTGCGGCACGGCACTGTCACCGGACAGCGGCAGGCGCACCTGGTGGATCGCCTCACTTTGCGGCGCCGCCGGGCAGATCAACAGCATGCCGGTACCGGACAGGTTGCCGATCTGCCCCATCGGCTCGCCGGTGATGACATCCATCACCGTCGCCGCGAAGGCGACCGGTTTGCGCCGGGTTCGGCGCTGGTCGCGATCGTGTTGATGCGGATGGTGGCCAGCCTGGCTCATGCGTCACCTCCCTGGCGGGGCGAATGGGATTGCCGGCCCAGCTCCCGGGTAACCGCGCGCCAGGCGTGATCGAGTACGTCCTCGTGCTCCGAGGCGATCTCGCGCACACGGGCGCTGGCGATCTCGCGCGCCAGCTGCAGCTCGCCCAGCTCCTCCGCCCGCTGGCCACTGCGCGTGACAAACAGGCTGTGCCCGGTCAACGACGAATACCAGACCAGCCGCCGCCGGGTCGCGCGTCCGCCGGCCGGATCGGCGAACTCGAACCATGCCCCGGGCGGCAGTGCGCGTAGATGTCGATGCACGCGCAACACATCGGGGCCAGGCGCACTCGCGGCCAGGTCGGGCGCATGCACGGCGGGCGCGACGCCCGCGTCTCGCGGAGGATCGTCCGGCCGCTTACGGCTTCCGAATCGCGTGGCGAGCTGGTCGGCGCCGGCGGGCTTGTCCGATGCCCCCTCCCGGCTCGCTTCCGTCATCTGCCGGGCCAGTGTCGCGAGCTCCTCGTCCGGCATGCCGATCTGCCGCAGACCAGCTTCCACTTCGAGCTGCAACTTGTGGCGATCGCCCACCGGCAAGGCGCCGAGCAACTGGTCGGTGACCGCCAGTCGCGTTCCGAAGACCTGGCTCTGTTCGCCATGACGCAGCAGGGTCAGCGCCAGCACATCCGACCACGCCTGATCGAGCTGACCGCGCACCCGCGATGCCCTGGCGAGGCGAGGGGACAGCAACTCGCCCACCCGGTGGCGCGCCTGCTCCAGGCGCTCGAGCCCCTGCATCGCATCCACCTGGCGGCGCTCCGCCAGTTGGGTCTTGTGCTGCAGGTAGGCGAGGTATTGCTCGATGTCGTCCAGCAGCGAGACGTAAAGCGCCACGCTGGGCGCTTCATGACCGGCACGTTCGATCAGCTGGCCCAGCTGCATGCGCAAGCCGCGATCGGACAAGCCGCCGGCGTCATCGAGCCAGTCGCGGGCGATTTCGGCGATCCGGCCAAGCACCTTGCGCGCGGGATGGTCATGCTGCTCGGAGAACCCGCGATCGATCAGCGCCATGCGCAACATGGGCAGCTGCAGGTCACGGATCAGGGTCTGCGCGTCGCTGGCGGGCGGCAACTGCCGGGCGATCTGGCCGAACAGGCGCACGATGAGTTCCACCGTGTCGTCCTGCTCGCTGGACAGGCTGGCGCGCGTGGCGTGGCCCGGGCGCCCGACGCTGAGCTGGATGAGCAGCTCTTCGCGCAGGCGCGAAGGACGGTTCAGATCGATGCGAGTCTCCTCGTCCGCATCCCGCAGGTGCGCCTGCAAGGCGGCGAGCGCGGCTTGCAGCTCCTCGTCAGTGACCGCGTTGTTGTCCCGCCCGCCGAAGGCACCACCCATGCGCGGCGGCACGGGCGCTGCACGCGGCGACGGCGGCGCGACGGCCTGCGTGGCGACCGCCGGCACGGCCGGCCTGGCTGGCGCCTCCTGCCTGGCCGGATCGCGGCGTGGCGCGGTGCGCGGCAACGCAAACGGGCGCAGCTGCGGCAGGATGCCATCGGCGCAGAAGTGGGCATTGACCAGCTCGTACAGCGGCGCCAGCCCCTGGATCAGGCTGCCCTCCAGGCTCTGCAGCAGCAGCAACTCATGCACGCTGGGCAGACCCAGCGTGCGACTGGCCTCGCGAAAGGCGCCGGCCATGGCCTGCGGCCCGATCGGCAGCGCTTCGCTCTCCAGTGGCGACGCCCCGATCAGCACGGCAAACCGATAACCCAGCTCGATGAGTTGCGGACCGCCGCGTGCCTCGCTGCGTGCGACCAGCTGATCGAGCGCGGCAGCCAGTTCGTGCTCAAGCGGGTCGAGCAGGCTCAGCGTTTGCGGGGCGGCCGCCGCGGTCCTGGCGATGGGCATGCCGAGGCGGTCGAATGCCCGATCGACACTGGCGATGAAGCGCTGATCGAACACCTTGCGCTCGTCGCGCAACCGCAGCCGGGTAGCCAGATACCGCTCCTGTTCGAGATGGCTGGCCGTGAGCTGGGACTGCCGGTGCAGGCTCATGTCGAAATGGTCGAGGCTGCGCCCCAGCGGCTCATGCAGCCAGTTGGCGCAGAGCGTACGCAGCTCGCCAAGCAGGCGGCGCGTGCGTGCCGGCCAGCGTGCGTCCGGATGGCGCACCGGATCGGCATCGCCTCCCGTGCGCGGACCTGTCTGTTCATCAGTCATGACAACCTCCAGACCCGGACGGCATTCCATCGCCACCGGGCCGATCAAGCCGGTATCGGTCAAAAGCGGCAGACATTCAGCCCACGCCCGCCGTCAAGATTCTGGAAATCCGCCCGCACCGTCATGTCATGTCCCAAACGCATCCGGCGGCACCGGAAGGGCGCCTGGCCGACCCAGCAGATAGCCCTGGCCGAGCTCGCAGCCCATGTCCAGCAGCATCCGGCGCTGGGTCTGGGTCTCGATGCCTTCGGCGACCACCTGGATGTTCAGCGCGCGCGCCAGCGCCAGGATCGCCTCCACCATGACACCGCTGGTGTTGCTCGTGTGGCCGACTTCGTCCAGTTTCTGCACAAAGACCTGATCGATCTTCAACATGCGCAACGGCAGCGAGTGCAGGTAGCTGAGCGACGAATAACCCGTACCGAAATCATCGAGCGCGGCGCCTACGCCGGCCACGCGCAATCGTTCGAGCGTGGCGTGCACGCGTTCGGCATCGTCCAGCAGCGCGCCTTCGGTGACTTCGATGATCAGGCGCGAATTCGGCAGGCCGGTGGACTGGAGCAACTGGAGCAGGCGCGTGTCGAAATCGACATAGCGCAGGTGCCTCGCCGAGACGTTGAGCGTCATGAACGTGTCGTCGCGGCCATGAAGCATGAGCTGGCGGCAGCTGAGTTCGAACATGCGCCAGTCGATCGCTTCGATCAGCCCGCTGTCCTCGGCGATCCTGATGAAATCCCCGGGCCCGAGCAGGCCGCGCGCCGGATGGTTCCAGCGCAGCAGTGCCTCATGGCCAACCACCCGACCGTCCCCGAGTCTGCAGATCGGCTGGAAATACGGTTCGAACTCGTCGTTCTGCAACGCATGGCGCAGTTCGGCCTCCAGCGTCAGCACGTCGACCATGTTCTTTGCCAGCGCCTCGTCGAACATCTCGAAACGCTTGCGGCCACTCTGCTTTGCCCGATACAGCGCGATGTCGGCATCGCGCAGCAGGTCATCGGCGCTGTCGTAGCGACAGTGCTTGTCGGCAACGGCGATGCCGATGCTGGCCGAGGGCTCCAGCTCCTTGCCTACCAGCTGCAGCGGCTCGCTCAGGCATTTCAATATGCGTTGCGCCACCATCACGGCCATGGCGGGGGTTTCCACGCCCTCCAGCAGGATCGCAAATTCGTCGCCCGAGAGCCGCGCCACCACGTCGGGCTCACGCACGCAATGCATCAGCCGCCCGGCGATTTCCTTGAGGAACGCGTCCCCGGCCAGATGGCCGAGGCTGTCGTTGATCACCTTGAAGCGATCGACGTCCAGATACAGCAGCGCACAACGCCGTGCCGGTTCGCGTCGCAGCAGCGCCAGCACCCGATCGAGTCGATCACGCAGGTAGCCGCGGTTCGGCAGCCCGGTCAATGAATCGTGCATCACCTGATGCTTCAGCTGCAGCTGGATCTGCTCGCGCTGGCGAATCTGCTGCAGCAACTCGTGCGTGCGCTCTTCCACCCGCTGTTCGAGCTGCGCATTGGCCTGGTGCAGCGAAGCGGTGGAACGGCGGCGGTAGATGCTGTTGGCGATCTGCAGCGCGGCGAAGCTGAGCAATTCCTGATCCGCGGCGTCGTAGGCGTTCTCCTCCGCGTAGTTCTGCACGGCCACGAGTCCGATCACCTCGTCGGCGACCACCAGCGGCACGCCCAGCCAGCATTCTGCGGGGGCACCGATGTTGTGCCGCATGACTTCGCCTTCCTGCAGCAGCATCTCGACATCGGCCAGTCGCCCCAGGAACGGACGGGCACGCCGGAGAACGTATTCGCTCAGACCGTGCCCGAGCGGCCGAACCAGCGTGCGGCGCACTCCCTCGTCCACGTAGTAGGGAAATTCGAGCATCTCGTGATCGTCGGAAATCAGCGCGATGAAGAAATTCTCCGCATTGAGCAGGGCACCGACCACCGCATGGGTTCGTGCGTAGAACTCGTTCTCGTCGATGTCCGCGGTCGCCAGCTGCGCCAGCTGGAACAGGGCACCCTGCAGTTGCTCGGCACGCTGGCGCTCCAGCACCTCCAGCTGCAGGCCATGATTGGCCTCGGCCAGCTCGAGTGTTCTGGTCTGTACGCGCAGCTCCAGGTCGTTCTTGCTCTGCTTGCGTTCGAGCGCGGTAAGGATGTGGCTGCCGACGAACTCCAGCAGCGCCCGGTCTTCAAGCGTGTATATGGTGCCCTCGCGATAGCTCTGCACCACCAGTGCACCATGCACCTGGCCATTGCGCAGCATGGGCACGCCGAGCCAGTCGGCACTTTCGGGGCCAGCCTTGATGACCGGCCCGTTCACCTGTTCGTCAAGCTGCTCCTGACTGCCCATCAACGGCTTTCCGCCGGTCAGCAGATGCCAGGTCAGGGTATGGCGCCGGCCTTCCAGCGGCACGTCGCGGGTGGTGTCGAGCCCTTCCTTGTCCTCGACGTCGGCGTAGTAGAGGAAGCGCATCGTGCCGCGCTCCTCGTCGTAACGGACGATCAGGAAGTTCTCGCCATACATCAACGTGCTGACGATTTCGTGGATGCCGCGCAGGAGTTCGGGCATGTCCAGGTCCGAACCGGCCAGATCGGAAATCGCGAACAGCGCCCGCTGCAGCTTTTCCGAACGCTCCAGCTGCTTGTGCGAACCTTGCACGCCGGTCAGCTTCAACGTCTGTTGCAACCGCTGGCTGGCCATGTCGAAATGCCGATCGAGCGCGATGGGCAGGCTGGTCGCCAACTGTCCGCGAGCGAAATGAAGCAGCAACACCGCGCGGTCGTCCGGCACCAGCCGCCATGCCAGACGACGGCCATCGGCATCGAGGGCAAAGCCATTGCCGACAAGCGCCGCCTGTGACCAGGCAGCCTCATCAGGGGTCACGCTGGCTCCGCAGGGATGCGCGTCGATCTCGCCACCCCACAACACGCTCGCTCTCTCGCAGTCGGGGAAGGCGCACGCCAGCTCAACGATCACCTCTGCGACCTCGACGGGCGTCGTCGCGACGATCAAGCGACGCAGCCATGCCCGCTCCTCCGCCGCCGTAAGCGGCATCGGGCAGGAGATACGCGATTGCACGTTGATGTTTGTTGTGGACATGCCCGCAGCATGCAATGCCTGTTCCAGACAAGCTGAACGACGACGGCCGCGGCGGCTACTGTGATGTCCATCACATATATCGGCGGCTTGCGTTCATACAAAGCCCGTCGCCGGGCAGAACGAGGGCCGGTGATGCGCAGGGGCCGTTGCCGCGAGAGTGATCCAGCCGTCCGGGTTCGTGAACCGTTCAGCGCACCGGTCAACGCGGGAAAGTCCGGCGCGCGGCCGTGGTCACAAACTGCCTGAAACCGGCATGGTCGAGACAGCCATTCCGTGCGGCCACGGCGTGCACCATCCGGCGCGGATCGCTCGCCCGGCACTACTTGATGGAACGATACATACCGGCGTTTGCGATGGACCGGAACGGCTGCGACACTTCACGGCACGACGCCGGCGCAAGAGGCGCCTCCCGCCGCCACCGGAACCCGTGCCATGTCCATCGCCGGAAATGTCGTGATCGCCCTGGTCGCCCTGCTGCATCTGTGGTTCCTGATCCTTGAAATGTTCCTGTGGACGAGGCCTTCTGGCCGCCGCGCGTTCGGCACCACCGCCGAGTTCGCCGAACAATCGAAGGCACTCGCTGCCAATCAGGGGCTTTACAACGGTTTTCTGGCGGCCGGCCTTGCGTGGGGCCTCTGGCTCGGCGCCGACGGTTTGGGCGTCAAGGTGTTCTTCCTCGCTTGCGTGCTTATCGCCGGCATTTTCGGCGGATTGACCGCGAGCCGGAAAATCCTGTGGATACAGGCGTTGCCGGCCGTGATCGGGCTGGTACTCGTTCACCTGGCTTGAGACCGGCATCCATGGCGCCTCCTTCTCGCGAAGCGGTCGGGCCACGCTTCGATCCCACGCTCATGCAGCGGGCCCGCGAGAAAACCTGGGCGGCGCTGCACGGTATCCGCGCGCGCATGCGGCCGGGGATCAGCGAGGACGAAGCGAAAATGGAGGCCGCCGAAGTCTTCCGCGAGCTGGGTTTCGAGCGGCTGTGGCATCCGGCGCTGATCCGCATCGGCGCCAACACAGTAAAAACCTATCGGCAGCGCTCCGACCCCGGTGTGCGGCTGGGCGAGAACGACAGTTACTTCATCGACCTCGGGCTCGTGTTCGACGGCCATGAGGGTGACGTGGGCGATACCTTCGTGGTCGGCCACGCGCCGCAGCGGCAGGCCTGCGCGGAGGCGGCGCGCGCGCTGTTCGGCGAAGTGGCCGACGCGTGGCGGGCACAGGGGCTGAGCGGCCAGGCGCTGTATGCGTTTGCCGGCGAGCGTGCCGCGGCGATGGGCTGGCGGTTCAATCACGCGATCAGGGGGCACCGGGTCAGCGACTTCCCGCACGCGATCCACAAGGGCGGCGACCTCGGCGATCTGGAAGCGTCGCCTTCGAGCGGATTGTGGATACTGGAAATCCAGATCGCGCATCCGACGGAACCGTTCGGTGCGTTCCATGAGGATATGCTCGTCGCATGAAGGTCCTCGTCTACGGCAACTCCGGCTCCGGCAAGAGCACACTCGCCATGCGGCTGGCCAAACGACACGCGCTGGCCCACCTGGATCTCGACACCATCGTGTGGGAGCCGGTGCAGATCGCCGTGCTCCGTGCAGCCGATGCCATCGCTGCGTCGCTGCACGAATTCCTCGGCAGTCACGCTGCCTGGGTGATCGAAGGCTGCTATGGCGAGCTGGTGGAAGCCGCCGCGCCGCATTGCAGCGAGCTGGTATTCCTCAATCCCGGACGCGACGCCTGTCTCGCCAACAACACGCGTCGCCCGTGGGAACCGCACAAGTACGCGTCGCCGGAAGCACAAGACGCCATGCTGATGAATCTGCAGGCATGGGTCAGCGGCTATTACGAGCGCGACGACGACTGGTCGTATCGCAGCCATCGGCAGATCTTCGATGCCTTCGACGGCAACAAAGCGGAACACATCCAGCCGGTTCCGCTGCATACTGATTCAGCCGATCGCCGCTGATCGCCTGCACTTGTCGCCCATTGAAATGCCGTCGACAGGCAGCACCTGAGCAGTCCCCACCCTGCGCTTGTCGCAGCGCTTTCCGGAGTCCCGCCCGTGGCCCGCAAGAAACCCCTGACCCTCTACCGCAACATCGGCATCATCGCGCACATCGACGCGGGCAAGACCACGACCACCGAGCGCATCCTCTACTACACCGGGCGCAAGCACCAGATCGTCGACGTGCACGACACCAAGGACGGCAAGGGCTCCACCACCACCGACTACATGGAGCAGGAGCGCAAGCGCGGCATCACCATCCAGTCGGCGGCGGTGACCGCGGAGTGGAAGGGACACCAGATCAACGTGATCGACACGCCAGGACACGTCGACTTCACCATCGAGGTGAACCGCTCGCTGCGCGTGCTCGACGGCGCGGTGGTGGTGTTCGACGGCGTCGCCGGCGTGGAGCCGCAGACCGAGACCAACTGGCGCCTGGCCGACCAGTACAAGGTGCCGCGCCTCTGCTACGTCAACAAGATGGACCGCATCGGCGCGAATTTCGCGCACTGCGTGAAAGGCATCCGCGAGCGCCTCGGCGCCAATGCGCTGCTGTGCCAGGTGCCGCTGGGCAGCAGCGACGAATTCGTCGGCATGGCTGACCTGGTCGCCGGCGTGAGCTACCTGTGGGCCTCCGACGACAAGGACAGCGTGTGGGAAACCGTGCCGCTGGAACAGCTGAAGGATCGCCTGACGTTCGGCGCCAGCGCCGACAGCGCATGGGTCGCCGACCTGCCGAAGCTGCGCCAGGACCTGCTGGAAACCGCGCTGGCGCTGGATGACGACGCCTTCGAGCGCCTGCTGAACACCGGCGAGTTCGACCCGGCGGTGCTCAAGCAGTGCATCCGCAAGGGCACTGTCACCGGCGCACTGGTGCCGGTGCTGTGCGGCTCGTCGTACAAGAACAAGGGCGTGCAGCAGCTGCTGGACGCGGTGGTCGATTATCTTCCCTACCCGGGCGAGAACGGCGGCATCGCGCTGGTCGACGAGGACGGCCACGTCATCGGCGAGCAGGCCGTGACCGACGATGCGCCAGCGCGCGCGCTGGCGTTCAAGGTGATCAACGACCAGTTCGGCACGCTCACCTTCTGCCGCATCTATTCCGGCGTGATCAGGAAGGGCGACACCCTGCTCAACGTCACCCGCGGCAGGAAGGAACGCGTGGGCCGCATCGTCGAGGTGCAGGCCGACGACACCCGGGAAATCGACGAGGTGCGCGCCGGCGACATCTGTGCCTTCGTCTCGATGAAAGACACCGAGACCGGCGATTCGCTGGCCGACCCGGCGCATCCGGCGCTGCTGGAGCGCATGCGCTTCCCCGACCCGGTGATCAGCGTGTCGGTGGAACCGAAGAACCGCAACGACGTCGACAAGCTGTCCAGCGCGCTCTACAAGATGGTCAAGGCCGACCCGTCGCTGAAGCTCGAGGTGGATCAGGAAACCGGCCAGACCGTGCTCAAGGGCATGGGCGAGCTGCACCTGGAGGTGACCATTGACCGCATGCGCACCGAGCTGGGCGTGGAGGCGAACATGGGCAAACCCAAGGTCAGCTTCCGCGAGGCGTTCGGCAAGACCGTCGAGCACACCTACACGCACAAGAAGCAGACCGGCGGCAGCGGCCAGTTCGCCGAGGTGACGATGATCTTCGAGCCGGGCGAAGCGGGCTCGGGTGTGGTGTTCTCCGACGAGGTGGTTGGCGGCCGCGTGCCGCGCGAGTACATCCCGGCAGTCGAGCACTCGATCAAGGCCGAAGCGCAGGAAGGCCAGGTCGCCGGCTACGAGGTGGTCGACTTCACCGCGCGCCTGATCGACGGCAAGTACCACGACGTCGACTCCTCCGCGCTGGCGTTCGAGATCGCCGCCCGGCAGTGTTTCCGCGAGGCGCAGAAGCTCAGCAAGCCCAAGCTGCTGGAACCGATCATGCGGCTCGAAGTGGTGATGGAAGCGGACTACCTCGGCGACGTCATCGGCGACATCAACCGCCGCCGCGGCAACGTCAGCGACCAGGGCCAGAAAGGCAGTTCGGCCTTCGTGCAGGGCTTCGTGCCGCTGGCCGAGATGTTCGGTTACATCAACTTCCTGCGCTCGGCCACCCGCGGCCGCGGCACCTTCAGCATGGAGTTCGACCACTACCAGGAGGTGCCGGCCGGCATGGTGGACAAGCTGATGGAGAAGGAAGCGAAGTAGGCTTCCCGCCCGCCCGGTGCGCATGCCGCGCAGCGGACGCGGCGCGCTGCGATGCTGCATTGCAGCGCCAGCGACATACGCCTCCGTACATGTACGGAGGAAAAACGGGGGCGGGCGCGCCGACCCCGACGCGCAGTAGCATAAGCCGGCCTGCGGAGCTGGCTCTGCCGGCACCCGAGTGCCGGGTGGGGCACTCACATCTCAATCGAGGGATTCCATGAATTCTTGCCGCATGCCGCAGGCGCGCTTCGCGCGGCCTGTCCATTTCCTTCAGCGACCGCTGGCCATCGCCTGCGCCGCTGCCCTGTTTGGCCTGGTGCTGGCCGGCACGGCCTCGGCCCAGGATGCGCAACAGGCGCCTCCGTCGACCGACCAGCAGACCGCACCGGCCAACCCGAACGCGAAGCCCGCCAAGAAGACCAGCAAGAAGTCCGAGGACAGGGTCAGCACCCTGGACGCGATCGTCGTCACCGGCATCCGCGGCAGCATCGAGAACTCGCTGAGGGCCAAGCAGAACTCCGACAACATCATCGAGGCGATCTCGGCCGAGGACATCGGCAAGCTGCCCGACGCGAGCATCGCCGAAAGCCTGTCGCGCGTGCCGGGCCTGGCCACCCAGCGCCTGAACGGCCGCGCCAACGTGATCTCGATCCGCGGCCTGGACCCCGGTTTCGCCGGCACTACGCTGAACGGGCGCGAGCAGGCCACGATCGGCGAGAACCGCGGCGTCGAATACGACCAGTACCCGTCCGAGCTGATCAGCGGCGTGGCGATCTACAAGACGCCCGACGCCAGCCTGATCGGCCAGGGCCTGTCCGGCACCGTCGACCTGCACACCATCAAGCCGCTGGACCTGCCCGGCCCTGCCTTCGCGGTCAATGTGCGCGGCGAGCACACCACCAACGGCAAGCTCAACCCGGGCAGCGGCGTGGGCGACATGGGCCACCGCGCCAGCATCTCCTACATCAACCAGTTCTTCGACCACACCCTGGGCCTGGCCGTGGGCTTCGCCCACCTCGACTCGCCGATCCAGGAAAAGCAGTACCAGGCCTGGTGGTGGAGCATGAACAACGGCCCGGGCAGCGCCGAGGACAACTGGGGCGCACCGCACACGCCCGGCATGCCCGACGGCGTGATCTCACAGGAAGGCATGCAACTGCGTGCGCAATCGCTGCGCCAGAAACGCAGCGGCCTGATGGCCGTGCTGGAGTGGGCGCCGGGCGACCACTACCACTCCACCCTGGACGTGTACCACTCCATCTTCGGCGAGAAGAAGTTCACCAACGGCGCGCAGTGGTCGAGCAACCCGTGGGACAACGTCAGCTACTCCAACGTCGGCGTCACCCCGGCGCAGCCCTACCCGATCGTCACTTCCGGCACCATCAGCGGCATCGCGCCGATCCTGCAGAACCAGTACACCAAGGAACACGACAAGCTGTTCTCCGCCGGCTGGAACAACCAGTACGACTTCGACAACGGCTGGACGGCGACCGCGGACCTGTCGTACTCCAGCGCGAAGAAGAAGCTGCACGACGCCTACCTGTTCACCGGCCTGGCCGGCGGCGCCTTCACCAGCGTCGACTTCCGCACCCCGGCCGGCAACGGCTATCCGTACTTCTCGCCGGCGGTGAACCTGGCCGACCCGTCGCTGGTGGTGTTCACCGACCCGGACGGCTACGGCTACAACGGCCGCCAGGAGTTCGACACCCAGAAGGACACCATCAAGGCCGTGCGGCTGGAGGTAAGCCACCCGCTGGGCTGGATCTTCAGCAGCATGAACCTGGGCGTGAACTACTCCGACCGCACCAAGACCAAGCAGGCCGACGTGCAGTTCGCCTGGTTGAACGGCAACGGCTCCACCCGGGACACCTACGACAACCACTTCAGCGCGCCGGTGAACCCGGGCTTCCTGTGGGCGCCAACCTCGCTCGGCTACGGCGGCATCCCGGGCATACTCAGCTACGACGTGCTGGGCGCGCTGGCGAACCAGTTTTACTTGACCGAGCGCAACGGCCAGGGTGACTGGAGCCGCAACTACACGGTGGAAGAAAAAGTCCCGGTGGCCTACGCCAAGTTCAACATCGAGACCACGCTGGGCAACGTACCGCTGACCGGCAACGTGGGCGTGCAGTTCGTGCGCACCGACCAGTCTTCCACCGCGCTGCAGACCAACGGCGACACCCTGGTCGGCAGCATCAACGACGGCGCCAAGTACAACAACGTGCTGCCCAGCCTGAACCTGGTGGCGCATCTCACCGACCGCCAGTACCTGCGCTTCGGCTTCGCCAAGACCATGGCGCGCGGGCGCATCGACGACGAGAAGGTCGCCACCTCGGCCGGCTTGTCGAAGGTGCAGGACGGCCCCGCCGCCGGCCAGGTGCTGTGGTCCGGCAGCGGCGGCAACCCGAAGCTGAAGCCGTACGTGGCGGTGGGCACCGACCTGTCGTACGAGTTCTATTTCGGCAAGTCCAGCTACTTCGCCGCGGCGGTGTTCAACAAGAACCTGCTGAACTACATCTACAACCAGACCACGCTGGACTACGACTTCTCGCACTACACCAACAACGATCCCACGCTCACCCCGACCAGCAACATCGGCTCGTTCACCCGGCCCGCGAACGGCACCGGCGGCAAGATGCAGGGCCTGGAGCTGTCCGGTGCGCTGGAAGGCGGGCTGCTGGCGCAGGCGCTGGACGGCTTCGGCGTGCAGGCCAACTTCTCGCTGACCAACAGCAACATCCCGAAGAACTCGATCTCGTCGATCCCCGGCGGCCCGGCGACCCTGCCCGGGCTGTCGCGCAAGGTCGCCAACCTGGCGCTGTACTACGAGAAGTACGGCTGGTCGGTGCGCGTGGCCGAACGCTACCGCTCGTCCTTCACCGGCGAGGCGGTGGCGCTGTTCGACCAGCTCGGCTACACCAAGATCCTGGCCAACCGGCAGACCGACTTCCAGCTCGGCTACGCGTTCTCCGAGGGCAGCCTGAACGGCTTGTCGCTGCTGCTGCAGGTCAGCAACCTCAGCAACACGGCGGACAAGAGCGTGCAGATCTCCGGCCTGCCCAACAACGTGCAGGTGACGCGCCCGCTGGAGTACGACACCTGGGGCCGCACGGTGATGTTCGGGGTGAACTACAAGCTGTAGGCGACCCGGCAAGCGCGGGAAACCATGGAACCCGGGGAGCGATCCCCGGGTTTTTCATGGGTGCCCGTCAGGCGGAAAGATGCTCGTACAGGATCACCGCGCCCACCCCGATCAGGATGACGCCGCCGATGATCTCCGCGCGCCGGCCGACCATCGCGCTCAGCACATGGCCGAGCATGATGCCCAGCGTGACCATGCTGAACGTGCACAGGCCGATCACCAGCGCCACCACCGCGATCGGCGTATCGACGAAGGCCAGCCCCACGCCCACCGCCAGCGCGTCGATGCTGGTGGACAGACCGGTGATGGCGAGGCCGACGATGCCGTGCTTCTTCGCCTCGTCGACCGGCTCGCCCGAGTCTGGCTGCACGCCAGCCCAGATCATGTGCAGGCCCAGCACCAGCAGCAGGCCGAAGGCGATCCAGTGGTCCCAGGCCTCGATGTAGCGCGAAGCGCCCTTGCCCAGCAGCCAGCCGAGCACCGGCGTGATCGCCTCGATCACGCCGAAGATCAGGCCGGCGCGCATGGCCTGGGACAGCCGTGGACGCGTCATGGCCGCGCCCTTGCCGATCGCCGCGGCGAACGCGTCGGTGGACATGGCGAAACCGAGCAGCAGGATGGAAACGGGATTCATGGGTTGCCATTAGGTCGGGCCAGGCGCAACGGCACGACGGCGCGCCCGACCGTCGTGGCGCCATCAGCCGTTGGTCTCGCCAACCAGGATCGGTGTCTTCGCCACGGCAGATTCAAGCCGAGCATGTTGACGAAGACGCCTCGTCGGGACGAGGCAGGCTACTCCCCAAGGGGTGTCGCGCTGGCGGCAGCACCGCCAGCGCGGCGGCAAGGTTAGCACGACCACGCGGCCAATCCGCCATGTGCAGGCAGCGGGGCCGCCGCGCATACTCGGACTTCGTCCAGGACAGACACAGGGAACCTCGCATGAGAGCACCACGAGCACTCGGATCCGCCGCCGCGACCACACTGGCCTTCTGCGCCGGCATCGGCATGGTCCACGCCGGCACCACCGCCGAGGCGCTGCCCGAAACCATGGCCATGCTGAGGCACGCCATCAGCATCCCCACCGTCGAGGGACAGCACCAGGTGCCGGTGCTGGCCACCTATCTGGCCGACAAGCTCAAGGCCGCCGGCATCCCCGCCGGCGACATCGAGATCATCCCGGTGGGCGAAACCGCCGCGCTGGTGGCGCGCTACCGCGGCACCGGCGAAGGCAAGCCGATCCTGCTGTCCGGGCACATGGACGTGGTGGCGGCCAAGCGCCAGGACTGGAGCCGCGACCCGTTCACCCTGATCGAGGAGAACGGCTACCTCTACGGCCGCGGCACCGCCGACATGAAAACCGCGGTGGTGGTGCTGGTCGAGACGCTGATCCGGCTCAAGCGCGAAGGCTTCAAGCCGCGCCACGACCTGATCCTGCTGCTGTCTGGCGACGAGGAGACCGCGATGGCCTCGACCCGCGAACTGGCCAGGCGCTACCACGATGCCGAATTCCTGCTCAACGCCGACGCCGGCGGCGGCACCCTGAATCCCGATACCGGCAAGCCCGCGCTGTACCAGATCCAGGCCGCCGAGAAGACCTATGCGGACTTCCGGATCGCCCTCACCTCGCCCGGCGGGCACTCCAGCGAACCCACCGCGGACAACGCGATCTACCGGCTGGCGCGCATCATCGACCGCGTCGCCGGCTACCAGTTTCCGCCGCAGAGCAACGAGATCACGCGCGCCTCGCTGCGCGCGCTCGGCGCCCACACGCCCGGCCCGCTGGGCGCGGCGATGACGCAGTTCGCCGCCCACCCCGACGATGCCGCCGCCGCGGCCACCCTCTCCACCAACCCCGCCTACGTCGGCCAGATCCGCACCACCTGCGTGGCGACCATGCTCAACGGCGGCCATGCGCTCAACGCGCTGCCGCAAAGCGCCAGCGTCAACATCAACTGCCGCATCTTCCCCGGCACGCCGGTCGACAGCGTGCGCGACACGCTGGTCAAGGTGATCAAGGACAAGTCCGCCAGCGTCACCGTGCTGTCGCCCCCGCCGGTGGAAAGCCCCGCCTCGCCGCTGCGCCAGGACGTGATCGCCGCCGTCACCGACGCCGTGCACCAGCGCTACCCCGGCGTGGAAGTGGTGCCCGGCATGTCCGCCGGCGCCTCCGACAGCATGTACTTCCGCAACGCCGGCGTGCCCAGCTACGGCATCGACGCCTCCTTCACCAAACCCGACGACACCTTCGCCCACGGCCTCAACGAAAAGCTGCCCGCATCGGAAGTCGAGGCGGGGCTGGAGTTCTGGCATCGGGCGCTGGTGCAGTTGGCGAAGTAAAGCGGATAGCGCGGCGGTTTCAAGATCCAAGTCGCACACATGGAGAATGTGCATGCACATATTGCAGAGATTTTGTTATGTGATTTTCGGAACGATCCCCTGGCTATTTGCAGCCTTAGGCAATGGCTTGGCCGTCATCGTCATATTGTCAGGCATGTCAGGCGCCAGCGACGGTACAAACGGGTCGAGTGCATCCATTGGGACCATGGCATTATCGCTATGTTTGTTACTCATGGAGGCTTCAGTCCTCTTGGCGGGAGTTACCTCCTGCTATGTGTCACTTTCGCCGACGATTCGGAAGCGCGAACGTTGGGTGGCGGTGATTTTGTTTGCGGGGGGAGTTGGATACCTTCCGCTAGCCATAACTGCTCTGTGGCCACCTCCTTACCAGATGGATTTGCAGATCTTTACCACCCACCCGCTTCAAGCCCTGTGGAGCCTACGAGAGCAAATCCTGGGGTGGGGCCCACCTTTCGTCGCACTTCATTACTTCCTCCGGAGTAGGTCTGCAGAGGACGAACATGGAGATCCAGCTGATGAAAACGCATGATTCGTCTCTTGATAATTGAACGGCCTGATAAGTCCTGGTGACTGCGCGGAGGAAATCCTCTGGTCAGAGTGCACTTTCGAGTGACCGCCTCTGGCCGAACCGAGGCATTCCCGCATTTAGGAATTCGCATTCAAAGCGGCGGCTCTGGCGATCAGCTCTTCCGCCACCGCGCAGCGGTGGCACACCGAGTGCGGGCCACGATGGCGCGCTGCTCTACCCGGGGCCCCTGTGCGGCGGTGAGACGGGGACGACAGGCCGCGCAGCGGGAGTCGACAGGAGGTCGACTCCTTTTCGCACGGGCAGGAGTCCGTTCAAAAAGCCCGGCCCCCGCTTGGCGCTTGCCGGGCAGGATGCCCGGCAAGCGCCAAGCGGGGTGGCCTTTCTCTTTGGTTACTTTCTCTTTGGCCACACAAAGAGAAAGTAACTCGGGCGCCGAAGGCGCACGAAAGCTCTGGCCCTCGGCCCGACGCCCGCCAACCAGGCCCAAACCCCGATCCACGCTACAATTGCCGGTTCGCGCTCCCGCCGACCCGCACCTCATGCCGACCCACCTGCAAGAAACCCGCCGCCGCCGCACCTTCGCCATCGTCAGCCACCCCGACGCGGGCAAGACCACGCTGACCGAGAAGCTGCTGTTGTTCGGCGGTGCGATCCAGATGGCCGGCTCGGTGAAGAGCCGCAAGACGTCGCGCAGCGCCACCTCGGACTGGATGGCGCTGGAGAAGGAGCGCGGCATCTCGGTGACCTCGTCGGTGATGCAGTTCCCGTACGAGGGCAAGATCGTCAACCTGCTCGACACGCCGGGCCACGCCGACTTCTCCGAGGACACCTACCGCGTGCTGACCGCAGTGGACTCGGCGCTGATGGTGATCGACTGCGCCAAGGGCGTGGAGGAGCGCACGATCAAGCTGATGGAAGTCTGCCGGCTGCGCGACACGCCGATCATGACCTTCATCAACAAGCTCGACCGCGAGGGCCGCTCGCCGATCGAGTTGCTGGACGAGGTGGAGTCGGTGCTGGGCATCGCCTGCGCGCCGCTGACCTGGCCGATCGGCATGGGCAAGCGGCTGAAGGGCGTGTACCACCTGGCGCTGGACGAGGTGCACATCTTCGAGCAGGGCAAGAATTTCACCCGGCAGGATTCAACCATCTTCCAGGGCCTCGACGCGCCCGGCCTGGCCGAGAAGATCGGCGCGGAGGCAATGCGCGAGCTGCGCGAGGAACTGGAGCTGGTGCAGGGCGCCGCGCCCTCGTTCGACCTCGACGAATACCTGGCCGGCCGGCAGACGCCGGTGTTCTTCGGCTCGGCGGTGAACAATTTCGGCGTGCAGCTGCTGCTGGACTTCTTCGTCGAGCACGCGCCCAGCCCGCGCCCGCGCGCGACCACCACGCGCGAGATCCAGCCGGAAGAAGAAAAACTTTCCGGTTTCGTGTTCAAGATCCAGGCCAACATGGACCCGGCGCACCGCGACCGCGTGGCCTTCATGCGCGTGTGTTCGGGCACCTACAACGCCGGCATGAAGATGATCCAGACCCGCACCAACAAGGAGGTGCGCATCGCCAACGCGCTGACCTTCATGGCCAGCGACCGCGAGATCGTCGAGACCGCCTACCCGGGCGACGTGATCGGCCTGCACAACCACGGCACCATCACCATCGGCGACACCTTCACCGAGGGCGAGCTGGTCACGTTCACCGGCATCCCGAACTTCGCACCCGAGCTGTTCCGCCGCGCGCGGCTGCGCGATCCGCTGAAGATGAAGGCGTTGCACAAGGGCCTGGCGCAGCTTTCCGAGGAAGGCGCCACCCAGTTCTTCCGCCCGCTGATGTCGAACGACCTGATCCTGGGCGCGGTCGGCGTGCTGCAGTTCGAGGTGGTCGCCTACCGGCTGAAGGACGAGTACAACGTCGACGCCAGCTTCGAGCCGGTGACGGTGACCACCGCGCGCTGGGTGCACTGCGACGACCCGAAGAAGCTGGAGGAATTCCGCGAGAAGAACGCGATGAACCTGGCGCTGGACGCGGCCGGCGAGCTGGTCTACATCGCGCCCACGCGGGTCAACCTGCAGCTGGCGCAGGAGCGCTGGCCGCAGGTGCGCTTCGCCGCCACGCGCGAGCATGCGGCGGCGGTGGAGCTGTAGCGGCAGCGCGATACCACTGCTAACGTGCGGGTCTTTGCCGGGCGGCCACGCATGCACGACCAGACCATCGCCTTCACCACGCCGCCCGATGCGCCACGCTGGATGCGCTGGATGCTGTTCTCGCCGCTGGCGCGGATCGTGATCTTCGTGCTGCTGTTCATGGCGCTGAGCTTCGCGACCGGAGCGCTGATGCACGCGCTGGGCTGGCTCGGCAAGGGTGCCCCGGCGACCATCCACGGCCTGGCACAGTTCCTGATGCGCGCGCTGCCGGCGCTGTTTGCCTACCTGCTGCTGGTGCGTTTCGTGGAACGCCGCCCGATCAGCGAGCTGGCGCCGAGCCGGCTGCTGCCGGATGGCGCTATCGGAACCGCCGCGGGCCTGCTGCTGTTCAGCGCGGTGGTCGGCGTGCTGTACCTGCTCGGCAGCTACCACGTCACCGGCACCAACCCGAATGCGGACTGGGTACCGGCCCTGCTGATGGTGGGACTGGGCGCCGGCATCGGCGAGGAGATCATCTGCCGCGGCGTGCTGTTCCGCATCGTCGAGGAAGGCATGGGCAGCTGGTGGGCGCTGCTGGTCTCGGCACTGTTCTTCGGCGCCGTGCATATCGGCAATCCCGGCGCCACGCTGTGGAGCTCGGCCGCCATCGCGATCGAGGCCGGCCTGCTGTTCGGCATGGTCTACCAGGTGACCCGTTCGCTGCCGGTCTGCATGGGCCTGCACGCGGCCTGGAACTTCGCCCAGGGCACGATCTACGGCATCCCGGTCTCCGGCACCGCCGCGGACGGCTGGCTGGTGTCCACCCGCAGCGGCCCGGACTGGCTCAGCGGCGGCGTGTTCGGCGCCGAAGCGTCGGTGGTCGCGCTGGGCCTGTGTTCGCTGTGCACGCTGACCTTGCTCGTCGTTGCGCTGCGGCGCGGCTCGATGGTGCCATTCGGCCGACGCTGAACCACGGCGTGCGGGCGGCTATGGTGCGGCGACGGCACCGGCTACCCTGTTGATGGCGCGGTCGCCGATCCGGCGCCCGCAGGACAGACCACCTACCGAGCCGTGGTGACCCGCATGCAGCAACCTGTGCGCCTGAAAAAGAACTCCTGGCTGGCCGATCAGCCGATACAGCGCAAGATGATGCTGGCGATCGGCCTGCTGCTGGGCCTGCTCCTGCTCACCAGCCTGGTCACCCTGCACTCGCTGCGCCAGCAGGAAAGCACCCGTAACTGGGCCATGCACACCTATCAGGTGCGGTTCGAACTCGATCATGCACAGCGCGCCCTGCAGACCAGCCAGATCGGTGCACGCGGCTACGTGCTGACGCAACGCGCCGACCAGCGGGCGATGTTCGACAGCGGCATCGACGACCTGCACGAACGCCTCGCCCATCTGCGCCAGATGACGACCGACAACCCGCTGCAACAATCCCGTGTCGATTCGCTGGAAAAAATGGCCACCCAGTGGCAACGCGAGATAACCACCGACGCGATCGATGTGGTCGCCCGGCTGAAGGGCACTGATACGGCACTGGCGGCGCTGGAACTGCAGCATGTCCAGTCGGGTTATCTGGCGAATCGCACGGTTCGCAGCGAGGACCTGCACGCCGCCATCGAGCAGATGGTTGCCGAGGAAAGTCAGCTGCTGGAGGTGCGCAACCGGCAGCTCGACAATGCCCTGGTCACCACCAAGTGGGTCAATATCATCGCGATCCTGCTCGGGGGCCTGCTCGGCATCACCGTGATCCGGCTGACTTCGCAGCTGGTGATCCGACCGCTGCGTCGCCTTACCGGCCTGATGACGCGACTGGCGAATCACGATCACGATTTCGAGATCCGCCGGCTCGACCGCCGCGACGAGGTCGGTGAAATTGCCCGCGCGCTGCAGGTGTTCAAGCAGATGTCGCTGGATACCAACACGCAGACCTGGATCCGGTCCCGCGTGTCGGACATCTCGCATGTGCTGCTGCAGGCCACCACGCACAAGGATTTCGCGCAGTGGCTGGCCAGTGAATTGGTGCCGCTGTGCAAGGCCGGCGTGGGCCTGTTCTATTCCTTCGACGACACGCGCCACCGCCTCGATCTGCTGGGCAGCTACGGCCTGCGCCTGAACAACCGTACGGCGGACCACTACCTGCCCGGCGAGGGACTGGTGGGCCAGTGCGCGATCGAACGCAAGGCCATCGTGCTCGACGAGGTGCCGGAAAACTACCTGCACATCGACTCGGGCAGTGGCGAGGCGCTGCCACGCCACCTCGCGATCCTGCCCGTGCTCTACCGCGACACCCTGATCGGCGTGCTGGAACTGGCCAGCTTCGAGCCGCTCGCCGCACAGCAGAAGCAGTTGCTGGACGAACTGCTGCCGATCGTGGCCTTGACCCTGGAGAACCTCAACCGCGCAATCAGCACGCACGACCTGCTGCTGCAGACACAGGAGCAAGCCGACGACCTGCGCGTGTCCGAGCTGGTGATGCGCCAGCAGAAGGAAGTGCTGCGCGACAGCAACGAGGCACTGCAGGCGAAGACGATCGAGCTGCAGGAACAGTCCGAACGGCTGATCGCCTCCGAGGAAGAACTGCGCACGCAGGCCGAGGAGCTGCAGGCGTCCAACGAGGAGCTGCGCGAAAAGACCGAAAGCCTGAACCGGCAGAAATACGTGCTGGAGGACCTGCAGCAGGAAACCGCCGAGAAAGCCGCCGAGCTGGCGCGGGCCAGCCAGTACAAGTCCGAGTTCCTGGCCAACATGTCGCATGAACTGCGCACGCCGCTGAACAGCCTGCTGATCCTGTCACGCAGCCTGGCCGAGAACGACACCGGCAACCTCGACGAGGAACAGATCGAGTCGGCGCGGATCATCCACGACGCCGGCAACAGCCTGCTGCACCTGATCAACGACATCCTCGACCTGTCCAAGGTTGAGGCCGGCAAGATGGAACTGGTGATCGACAACCTGGCGCTGGCCGAGCTGGGGCAGCGGCTTCGGCGCACGTTTGCGCACGTGGCCGGGGAAAAACGGCTCGGCTTCACCCTGGACATCGACCCCGGCCTGCCCGCGGTCCTGCGCACCGACGGCAGCAAGCTGGAGCAGATCGCCAACAACCTGCTCAGCAACGCGTTCAAGTTCACTGCCGATGGCGCGGTGAGCCTGCGCATCGGCCGCCCCGGCAGCGACGTCGACATACCGGAAACACTCCGCGGCCAATCGCTGATCGCGTTGACGGTAAGCGATACCGGCATCGGCATTCCGCAGGACAAGTTCCAGCGCGTCTTCAACGCATTCGAGCAGGTGGATGCCGGCACCAGCCGCCAGTTCGGCGGCACCGGGCTGGGCCTGGCGATCTCGCGGCGAATGGCGCAACTGCTGGGCGGCGACATCGTGCTGCGCAGCGAGAGCGGCCACGGCAGCCACTTCACCGTGCTGCTGCCGGAGACGCCGCCCGCGGCATCCGGGCCCGCCGAAGAGGTGCCCCGCGCCAGCACGACCAGGCTCAGCCGGACCCTCTCGCCGTATCCGCCGTCGAAGCCGATCGACGACGACCGCGACACGCTGCTGCCGGATCAGACCACGATCCTGGTGATCGAGGACGACCCTGCCTTCGTGCGCATCCTGATCGACATGATCCACCGCAAGGGCTATCGCGCCCTGGCCGCCGGCGATGGCGCAACGGGCCTGCAACTGGCGCGCAAACATCGTCCCACCGGCATCCTGCTGGATGTCTCGCTGCCGGTGATGGACGGCTGGAGCGTGCTCGACCAGCTCAAGGCCGATGACGCCACGCGGGCCATCCCGGTGCACTTCATCTCGGTCGCCGACGAAGGTACGCATGGGCTGGAGCGCGGCGCCGTGGGCTTCCTGACCAAGCCGGTCAGCCGCGAATCGATCGGCCTGGCACTCGAGCGCCTGCTGCATTTCGCCGCCGACCAGCAACGACACCTGCTGATCGTCGACGACGACGCCGACTCACGCACCGCCGTGCGCATCATGCTGCGCGGCGACAGCGTGCAGATCGACGAAGCGGGCTCGGCCGAGGACGCACTGGCGAAGATCGCCCATACGGATTACGACTGCATCGTGCTCGACCTGGGCCTGCCCGGCATGTCCGGGCTTGAACTGCTGACGCAACTGGCACAGACCAGCAAAGGCGTACCGCCGGTGGTGGTGTACTCCGGCCGCGAACTGAGCCGCGAGGAGAGCGCGAAACTGCACCAGTACACCGAGGCCATCGTGGTCAAGGGCGCGCGCTCCACCGAGCGACTGCTCGACGAGGTCAGCCTGTTCCTGCACAGCGTCCAGCATGCGCCACCCCGCAGCGCCGCCGAACCGGTGGCGGGCAGCGAGCTGGCGGGCCGTCGCGTGCTGCTGGTGGACGACGACATGCGCAACCTGTTTGCGCTGTCCAAGGTGCTGCGCGACTGGGGGCTGCAGGTGAGCATGGCGCAGGACGGGCCCAAGGCACTGAAGATGCTGGCCGACGACGAAGCACCGGAACTGGTGCTGATGGACATCATGATGCCGGGCATGGACGGCTACGAAACCATCCGGACGATCCGCGCGCAGCCGCATTTCGCGACCCTGCCGATCATCGCGCTGACCGCCAAGGCGATGCGTGGCGATCGCGAGAAGTGCCTGGAGATGGGCGCCAGCGATTACCTGTCCAAACCGATCGACACCGACAAGCTGGCCGCGCTGATGCGCGTGTGGCTGCAGCGCTGAGCAGCATGCCGGCATCGATCACCGCCAGCGAAATCGAACTATTCGTGCAGGCGTTGCAGCACCGCCACGGTCGCGACTTCAGCCAGTACGCACCGGCCTCGCTGCTCCGGCGCGGCCGCTGGCCCGCCCCGCCCGGACCTCCCGGAATGATGCCGCCGTTCACGCCGGCCATGGCCGCCAACGGTTAAGGTTGGTCGAGGAGAACCGCTCCGCCACCGACATGAATGCGATGCCACCGAAAATCCTGGTCGTCGACGATACCGCCGCCAACCTGGTCGCCATGCGGCGGCTGCTCGCCAACAGCGGCGCGCAGCTGTTCGAGGCGCGCAGCGGCAACGAAGCGCTGGCGCTGTGCCTGGACCACGAGTTCGCGCTGATCCTGCTCGACGTCAACATGCCCGACATGGACGGTTTCGAGGTGGCCGCCCTGCTGGGCGAGGCCAAGCACCTGCACGACACGCCGATCATCTTCGTCACTGCCGCCTACGCCGATGACATGAACCGGCTCAAGGGCTACCGCTCCGGCGCGGTGGATTACATCGCCAAGCCGATCAACGACGTGATCCTGCAGTCGAAGGTGCGCGTGTTCCTGGAGCTGTACGCGGCGCGCGCCAAGCTGCAAAACGCGCTGGACCAGCTGGCGGAGCGCAACCAGCAGCTGACCCAGGAGATCGCCGAGCGCGAGCTGATGGAGGCGATGGTTCGCCACCAGGCCCACCATGACGCCCTGACCGGCCTGCCGAACCGCATCCTGTTCCACGACCGCCTGTATGGCGCGATCCAGCGCGCCAACCGCCACCACAGCCGCTTCGCGCTGGCCTGCATCGACATCGACGGATTCAAGGGCGTCAACGACAGCCATGGCCACGCCGCTGGCGACGCCTTGCTGCAGGAAATTGCCGCGCGGCTGTCGGCCCACCTGCGCAGCAACGACACGGTGGCCCGGCTCGGCGGCGACGAGTTCGCGCTGGTGCTGGAGGACATCGAGGAGCCACAACTGGCACTGCAGCTGTGCGGAAAGTTGTGCGCGGCGCTGGGTGAGCCCTATGCGCTGAGCGTCAGCGGCCAGCCGATCGAGGTGCGCGTGGGCGCCAGCATCGGCATCGCACCCTACCGCCCGAACGGGCAGCCCGACGCCGACGAGCAGCTGATGCAGGCGGCCGACCACGCCATGTACGCGGCCAAGCGCAGTGGCAAGAACCGCTGCGTGCTGGCGGACTGACCGGGCGCACGCGACGCGTTCAGGCGCGCTTGCGCGGCGATACCCACATCAGCACGCGCGCCCGGAACACCACCTCGCCCGCATCGTCCATCACCTCCACCTTCATCGGCCACTCGTGGCCGTCGCCGGACACCGGCGCGGCCAGCTCCGGCGTGGCGACGCCGTGCATCGTGCCGACGGCTTTTCTCAGGTAGTCGACCGACATGCCCTTGGGAATCCAGCGCAGGTCAGCCGGGATGGTCGCATCGGTCATTACCCCGGCGGCCAGCTCGGCCAGGTTGCACAGCGCGATCGCATGCACGGTGCCGATGTGGTTGTGCACGCGACGCCGGTCGCGGATGCGTACTTCGCAGCGACCCGGCTCCAGCACCACGAAGCGCGGCGCGATGGTGGCGAAATACGGTGCCTTCAGGCAAACAAGTCGCGAGAAGATCCAGTGGCCTGCCGGCCAGCGCGTGATGCGGCGGTACAGCGACAACACCGAAGCACTCATCGATGACCCCCGGGAAAAGAACCGGCCCGCAAGGCGGGCCGGTCGGTCGATTTACGCGGCATCCGCCCGCGTCTTGAACGCGCGCAGCTCGTCGGTATCGAAGTCGTCCACCGAGATGAACTCGAACACGCCCTCGCGCACGCGCTTGAGCAGGTCCGCCTCGGCTTCGGAAATCACCCCGGCCTGCTGCGCCTCGGCGAGCTGGCCCAGGTAGTCGTGCGAGGCGAACTGGCCGGCCTTCAGCGCCTTGCCGAACTTGCGGTCGACCGGCTCGGCGGCGATCACGTCGGGCAGCAGCGCCTTCATGCGGCCGATCGTGTTGTTCGCCGTGGGCGTGGTGTAGACCCAGTCGGTGAGGCGGTCGAGCGCTTCGTTCGGCGCGGTGAGCAGCGCGGCCACGCGGCGGCCCAGGCGGTCGGACGGCGGCACCTCGCGCCGGCCCAGCGGGAACACCAGCGCGCGCAGCAGCCACGCCACCGGACGCACCGGGAAGTTGCGGATCGCGCCATCCAGCGCGTTCTGGATCAGCCACATGCACTCATGGAAACCCCAGGCCAGGAACGGGCGATCCGCCTCCGGCCGGCCGTTGTCCTCGTACTGCTTGAGCATGCTGCCGGCGATGTACAGGTAGCTCAGCACGTCGCCCAGGCGTGCGGAAAGTTTTTCCTTGAACTTCAGCTTGCCGCCGAGCACACCCATGAACACGTCGGCGCACAACGCCAGCGCCGCGGAGTAGCGGTTCAACTTGCGGTAGTAACGACGCGTATAGGCATCGCCGGCAGTCTCGCCAATGCGCGACCCGGCCAGTCCCATCGCGAAGCTGCGCACCGCGTTGGAGATGCCGAAGCCGATGTGGCCGAACAGCAGCCGGTCGAACGTCTTCAGCTGCTCGCCGCGGTCGGCGATCGACAACGCCTGCATTTCCTTCAGCACGTAGGGATGGCAGCGGATCGCGCCCTGGCCGAAGATCATCAGGCTGCGCGTCATGATGTTGGCGCCCTCCACCGTGATCGCGATCGGCACCGCCGACCAGCCACGCCCGGCGTAGTTCTTCGGACCCAGCTGCACCGCCTTGCCGCCGTGTACGTCCATGGTGTCGCTGGCGATCTGCCGCGCCCACTCGGTGGCGTGGTACTTGGCGATCGCCGACGGCACCGCCGGCTTCTCGCCGCGATCGACCGCCGCCGCCGTGGCGCGCGACAGCGCGGCGGTGGCGTAGGTGAGGCCGCCGATGCGCGCCAGTGCTTCCTCGACGCCCTCGAAGCGGGCCACCGCCAGGCCAAACTGCTTGCGCATGCGCGCGTACGCGCCGGTGGCCAGCGCCGAGGCGCGCATGCCACCGGTGGCGTTGGACGGCAGCGAGATCGCGCGGCCCACCGACAGGCATTCGACCAGCATGCGCCAACCGTGGCCGGCCATGTGCGGCCCGCCGATCAGCACCGACAGCGGCGCGAACACGTCCTTGCCGCGCACCGGCCCGTTCTGGAACGGGATGTTCAGCGGGAAGTGGCGGCGGCCGATCTCCAGCCCCGGCGTCGAGCGCGGCAGTAGCGCCAGCGTGATGCCGAGGTCTTCCTTGTCGCCTAGCAGGTGCTCCGGGTCGAACATGCGGAAGGCCAGGCCGACCACGGTGGCGACCGGCGCCAGCGTGATATAGCGCTTGTCGAAGCTGAGCCTGATACCGAGCGTCTCGACACCGTCGACGATCTGCTTGCAAACGATGCCGACGTCGGGGATCGAGGTGGCGTCGGAACCGGCGTATGGGCCGGTCAGCGCGAAACAGGGAATCTCCTCGCCCACCGCCAGGCGCGGCAGGTAGTGGTTCTTCTGTTCTTCCGAGCCGTAGTGCAAGAGCAGTTCGGCTGGACCCAGCGAGTTTGGCACGGCCACGGTGGAGGACACCGTCGCCGACATGGTGGACAGTTTCTGCAGCACCGCCGAATGCGCCAGCGCGGAGAACTGCAGGCCGCCGTACTGCTTCGGGATGATCATGCCGAAGAAGCGGTTCTTCTTGATGAACGCCCACACGTTCGGCGGCAGGTCAGCCAGCTCGTGGGTGATCTGCCAGTCGTCGATCATCGCGCACAGCTGTTCCACCGGGCCGTCCATGAAGGCCTGCTCCTCCACCGAAAGTTCGGGCTTGGGCTGCTTCAGCAGCTCGTGCCAGTCCGGCTTGCCGGAGAACAGCTCGCCCTCGAAACCGACGGTGCCGGCCTCCAGCGCGGTCTGCTCGGTCTCGGACAGCTTCGGCGTGACCTTGGCGAACAGCTTCAACAGCGGCAGGCTGATCTGCTTGCGGCGGAAGTCCACCAGCAGCAGCGGCAGCGCGATTACCAGTTCGACGATCAGCAAAATCACCATTGTCCACGGCGCGTGCACGATCAGGCCGACCACCAGTGTGGCGACGATGGTGACGATCGCCCAGGTGCGCAGGCTGCTGCGGTGGTAGGCGCAGGCACCGGAGGCAATCAGCGCCGCCAGCAGGGTCAGTATCACGGACATCTCAACACCTCATGGCGATGGAGCGGCGCCGGCGACGCGCCGGCTGGCGGGTAATGGAGCAAGACTCTGCACGAAGCGCACGACTTCGCGCGTGAAGGCATCATTCGCATCGCCCGCCACCATGTGCGTGGCGTGCGGCAACTCGACATGCTGCGCGTGCGGCACCAGCTGCAGGAATTCGTCGACGGTGGAGCGCGACACCACGTCGCTGCGCGCGCCCGAGAGCAACAGCACGGGCACGTCGATCTTCGTCGCGGCCGCCTGCAGGCGCGGCTGGTAGCGCTCGCTTTCCTGCACCAGGTCGCCCGCCAGCAGGGCCGGGTCCCAGTGCCAGCGCAAGCGACCGTCGGCACCTTCGCGCAACAGCGGACGCAGCTGCTGCTCGCTCTTGCGTTCGCGCCGCTGCGGCAGGTAGGCGGCGATCTGCTCGGCCGCGTCGGCGTAGTTCGCGAAGCCGTCCGGGTGCGCCTGCATGAAGGCGAGGATGCGTTCCACCCCGGCGGTTTCCCAGCGCGGCGTGATGTCGACCAGCACCAGCGCGCGGAACGGTGCCGGCCGCGTTTCACCGGCCAGCACGATGCCGAGCAGGCCACCCATCGAGGCGCCGACCAGGATCGGCGGCTGCGGCTGTGCCGCGGCCAGGCGCAGCAGGTCGTCGGCAAACTGGTCCATGTGGTAACCGCTTGCGGAATCCGCGCCAGCCGCCATCCAGTCGCTCTCGCCGTGGCCACGCGCGTCGAAGGTGACGCAGCGGCAACCTGCCTGCGCCAGCGCCGCAGCTGCACCGCCCCAAGCGCCGCGGGTCTGGCCGAAACCATGCGCGAACAGCAGCGCCGGGCTGCCGCCGGGGCAACGCGTCTGCACCGCCAGACTCAGGTCGGCGACGGGGAAGCGACTGCTCGAAGATGAAGCATGGGAATCACTTACCATACGGATGAGTATGGATTGCTCCATGGAGCGTCGTCAACCGTCCCGCCCCCGATCGCTGCCGAATCCGGAAATACGCCGCTGTTTCAAGCAGATCGGGCGCACCACATTACAAATGCACGGGGGATCGTTACCATACGTGCATGAATGTCAGTAGCAAGCCAGAACGCACCCGGCTGTCAGCCGAGGATTGGGAACTTGCCGCCCTGCAGATGATTGCCGAACACGGCGTCGGCGCACTGGCCGTGGAGGCCCTGGCGCGCCAGCTGGGCGTGACCAAGGGCAGTTTCTACTGGCATTTCCGTACCCGTGAAGCCCTGCTGCATGCCGCGCTGGAGCGCTGGGAGCAGTACGGCGAGCGCGAGGTGCTGGGCCAGATCGAACAGATCAGCGACCCGCGCAAGCGCCTGCCCGAACTGTTCCGCCGCGTCGCGCACGAGCTGCAGCCGCACCGGGTTTACGCTGCACTGCTGAAGGCGCTGGATCACCCGCAGGTGGTGCCGGTGATGGCGCGCGTGTCGCAGCGGCGTATGGAATTCCTGACCACGGCCTACCGCGAGTCCGGCCTGCCGCCGCCGCAGGCCTTGAACCGGGCCCGCCTGACCTATGCCGCCTACGTCGGTTTCCTGCAGCTCAACTTCACCCTCGGACTGCCGCGGCTGAATCTCGAAGAGTTCGACGCCTATGTCGAGCACATGATCGCGACCCTGATTCCGGCCTGAGAAAAACCGCGGCAAGTCCTCGAACGGCGCCATCTGGCGCCGTTTTTGCTGCATCGAACCTTGCAATACCAGTGCACGCAAACTACCGTTTCCGATCACTTTTTCTGAAAGCCTCAAGGGGACACGATGGCCAGCAAGCTGGAAGCGCTCGAACAGTGGGTCAACCAGGTGGCGGCGCTGACCCGCCCCGCGCAGATCCACTGGTGCGACGGCTCGGATGCCGAATACCAGGCTTTGGTGCAGCAGATGCTGGCCGACGGCACCCTGCTCGAACTGAACCAGCAGACCCATCCGGGTTGCTACCTGCACCGCTCCCACCCCACCGACGTGGCCCGCGTCGAGCACCTCACCCTGGTCTGCCACCCGAACAAGGAAGACGCCGGCCCGAACAACCACTGGATGGACCCGGCCGAGGCGCACGCGAAGATCGACGCGCTGTTCGACGGTTGCATGGAAGGTCGCACCCTGTACGTGATCCCGTACTGCATGGGTCCGATCGACTCGCCGCTGGCGCGCTGCGGCGTGGAGATCACCGACAGCCCGTACGTGGTCGCCAACATGAAGATCATGACCCGCATGGGCGCCGCCGCGCAGGCGCGTATCGAACGTGAAGGCCACTTCGTCAAGGGTCTGCATTCCAGGGGCGAGCTCGACCCCGAGCGACGCTGGATCATGCACTTCCCGGCCGAGCTGTCGATCAAGTCCTACGGCTCCGGCTACGGCGGCAACGCGTTGCTCGGCAAGAAATGCCATGCCTTGCGCATCGCGTCGAACCAGGCACGCAGCGAAGGCTGGCTGGCCGAACACATGCTGATCGTCGGCATCGAGAACCCGCGGGGCGAGACCCACTACGTCGCCGCCGCGTTCCCGTCCGCCTGCGGCAAGACCAACCTGTCGATGCTGATTCCGCCGGAAGGCTACCTGCGCGACGGCTGGAAGGTATGGACGGTCGGCGACGACATTTGCTGGATGCGCCCCGGCGCGGATGGACGGCTGTACGCGATCAACCCGGAAGCCGGCTTCTTCGGCGTGGCGCCGGGCACCAGCGACAGCACCAATCACAACGCGATGCAGAGCATCTCGCACGACACCATCTTCACCAACGTCGCCGTCACCGCCGACAACCAGCCGTGGTGGGAAGGCCTGCCCGGCACGCCGGTCACCGACTGGCAGGGCCGTCCGTACGACCCGGCCAATGGCCCGGCCGCGCATCCCAATTCCCGCTTCACGGTCAGTGCGAAGCAATGCCCGACTTGGTCGGAGATGGCCGAAGCCGCGCAAGGTGTGCCGATCAGCGCGATCGTGTTCGGCGGTCGTCGGCCGTCGCTGCTGCCGCTGGTGATGGAGGCGCGCGACTGGAGCCACGGCGTGCTGATGGGCGCGGCGATGGGTTCGGAAACCACCGCCGCCGCCACCGGCGCGGTCGGCGTGCTGCGCCGCGACTCGATGGCGATGAAGCCGTTCTGCGGCTACCACTACGGCGACTACTTCGCGCACTGGCTGTCGTTCGACCGGCCCGGTGTCAAGTTGCCGAAGGTGTTCCACGTCAACTGGTTCCGCAAGGGCGCCGACGGCAAGTTCCTGTGGCCCGGCTTCGGTGACAACCTGCGCGTGCTGGAATGGATGATCGACCGCGCCGAAGGCCGCGTCAGCGGCGTCGAGACGCCGATCGGCATCCTGCCCGGCGAGGGCGAGCTGAAGCTGGACGGACTCAGGCTCGACCGCGCCCGGCTCGACGAGCTGCTCGACGTGGACCTCGCCGGCTGGCAGGCCGAGCTGTCCGCCATCGGCGAATACCTGGACGGCTTCGCTCCACGCCTGCCCGAACGCCTGCGCCGGGAACAGCAGCGCGTGGCCGACGCGCTGGATGCCGCCAGCGACCAGCCGCGCCGCGAAGCCGCCGCCTCCTGAGGCGATCTTGATGCGGGCAGGCCGCCACGGCCTGCCCGCACGGCTTCAAACCCTTTCGCGCCACGCCGCATCCAAGCTGGCAAGATGAGCGCCGCCTGTCCTGCCCCTGGAAGCACCATGTCGCCTGCCTCAGCGGGAGCCAACGACAGCGATGACGTGCGCGCCGCGGCTGCCGGCGACCGCCACGCGTTCCAGCGACTGTACCGGCTGCACGTGGGCCGCGTGCACGGCGCGGTGTACCGACTCGCCGGCTACGACCTCGCCCGCGCCGAGGACCTCACCCAGGATGCGTTCGTCCGCGCTTGGCAGAAACTGCCCGACTTCCGCCACGAAAGCGCGTTCGGCACCTGGCTGTACCGGCTGGCGGTGAACGTGGCACTGATGGATATCCGCGCCCGCGGCGCCAACCCGGTCAGCATGCTCGACGACGAACACCTGCCGGATTCCGCCGAAACACCGTTCTGCGCCGCCGAGCGGGAGGAACTGGAACGGGCCGTCGGCAAGCTGCCGCCACGCGCGCGCGCCGTGCTGGTGCTGCACGACATCGAAGGCTGGAAGCACGAAGAGATCGCGGCCGAACTGGACATGGCCGTCGGCACCTCGAAAGCGCAACTGCACCGCGCCCGCGGCCTGCTGCGCAAGGTATTGGGAGAAAGCGCATGAACGAATTCGAATGGCGCCGCCAGCTGCGCGACCTGCGCCAGCCACTCGCACCGCAGCGCGATCTGTGGGCCTCGATCGACGCCGCACTGGACGCCGCCGAACGCACGCAGGCATCCGCGCACGCGCCACGACCGGTGCGCCACCGGCGCGGGCTGGTCGCCACCGGTCTCGCCGCCTCGCTGCTGCTCGCCGGCGGCATCGGCTGGCGCCTGCTGCACGCACCGACGGCCATACCGGTCGCCGACAACACGGCCTCCTCCACCCGCTGGAAGCCGTCCGACCCGCGCCTTGCCGGCGCCGCGATCGAACTGGATGCCGCCCGGATGGAACTGCAGCTGGCACTCCAGCAGGCACCGGACTCCCCCGCGCTGCAACGCCTGCTCGACCGCACCGAACAGCAACAGGCGCAATTGCGCCAGCTGGCCACCCGGGCCGGCTGATACCACCAGGAACGACCATGAAAACCACCCGCTACCTTCCCCTGCTGCTGTGCTTGTGCATCGGCCAGGCCCTGGCCGACACGCCGATCCAGCTGCATCACGACGCCACCCCGACCGCCCGCATCAGCATCGGCAATGTCGCCGGCACGGTGACCGTGACCGCCTGGGATCGCAACGAGGTGCAGGTCAGCGGCCGGCTCGGCGACGGCGCTAGGCCGCTGGTGATCACTGGCAGCAACGGCGACCTGGCAATCAAGGTGGAACCGCAGGGCGGCTCCGGCTGGTTCAACTGGGGCGGCGACAGCAGGATGGCGCCGACCACGCTGGAACTGCGCGTCCCCAAGGCCGCCTCGCTCGACGTCGACGTGGTCAGCGCACCGCTGGTCATCGACGGCATGGAGGGCGGCAGCATCCAGGTCAATACGGTTAGTGGCAAGGCTCGTATCAACGCCCGCACGCCCTCGCTGAAGGTGGACAGCGTCAGCGGTGGCATCGAGCAGGCCGGGCACGCCGGGCAGGCCGAGCTGCAGACCGTCAGCGGCGACATCCTTGCTCCCGCACTGGGCCGCAGCGTCACGCTGCAGACCATCTCCGGCCGGATCCAGGCCCACGGCGGGCCATGGCAGAAGCTCACGCTCAGCACGGTATCCGGCGACGTGCAGCTCGGCGGCGCGCTGGCAGCCGCCGGCAGCATCGGCATCGACAGCATGAGCGGCAATGTGCAGGTTCAGCTGCCCGCCAACACCTCCGCCAGCCTGCACGCCAGCAGCTTCAGCGGCGACCTGCGCAGCGATTTCGGCAACGCGAAGAAACCCGAGCACGGCCCCGGCAGCTCGCTGGACGTCCACCTCGGCGACGGTGCCGGCAAGATCAGCATCGAGACCTTCAGCGGCGACCTGCGCGTGCGCAAACAGGATTGAACGTTCTCCTGCGGAACGAAAAACGCCGTCGCTAGGCGACGGCGTTTTCATGCATCCGGCTTTTGGAAAACCGGTCAGAGATCCTGGTGATACTGCACGTACGGCGTACGCGACTGATCCGGCTCCGGACCTGCCGGCGTATTCGCCGGGGTGCCGGACGACCACAGGTTCTGCGCACCGACGCTCAGCGAGCCGCGCCACGGCAGGCGCCAGGTCACGCCCAGGTCGATGCTGTTCCAGCGCCGGTCGGCGTTGAGACCGCCCGGTATGCCGGCCTGTGGCTGCATCGTGCGGCCGATCAGCACGCCACTCAGCGGGCCGTGGTCGACGCCGAAGCTCAGCGCCTTCTGGTCCAGCGTGTCCACGCCAAGCAGGTTGCCCGGCAGCAGGTGGATGCGGCCCACGCTGGCGCCCAGGTCGATGCCGCTCTTGCTGCCCAGGGCCAGCCGGCCATGCGCATTGAGCTGGGCGCTGCTGTCGAAGCTGGACAATCCATCCACGCCCGGCGCGGCGCCCGGCAGCACGCGCGGCAGCACGTTGCGCCGATCCGGTGTGGTGTTGGTGCCGACGCTGACGCCGACGCTGTAGCGACCGGCGTCGTAGGTGGCGCCCACTTCGCTGCCCTGCACGCGCAGGCCCGGATTCGTCCACGCACGCTCGCTGACTTCCGCATGCGCCTGCAGCCGCGGCCCCAACCCGTATTCCACGCCGGTCGTCATTACCGTGGAGGCATCCACAACGCGCAGTGCCAGCGGCGCATTCTTGCGCAGGGCCTCCGCACCGGTGCTGCGATCGGCCTTGAGCGCCAGCAGGCGGCCATCGGCACCGCGCCACAAAGGCACCACCACACCCGGCTCGACCTCGGCGGTCTGATCCGGCGGCTGCGCCAGCAGGCGCTCCGCCATGCCGTTGTCGCCATCCACAGACTGCCCGGCCGCGGCAAGCGGCAGCAGGAGGATCAGCAGCAGGGCAGGCAGGCGGCGCATGGCGATGGACCGATGACTCGCTCGATGGAGGATACTTGGCCTTCAGTATAAACCGTTTTACGTTTTACTAACACCCCGAGAACCTGTTTCAACGCACAGAATGGCAGCATCCGATCCTGATTCGGACCACTCCATCCTGCGCGGGTTCCCACCCGGAAAACTGGCGAGGGAGCAGACTTCCACGATATAAAGACACGCCACGTCGATCCAGCCTGGTCGCCCCGGAAGCAGTCGCAGCCCCAATGAGCGCCACACCGACGATCCGTTCATCCCAGCCACCGACGGTGGTTCGGGATCTTGCGGCCATGCACACGGCGGTCGAGCGGCTGTTCGAGGCCCCCGACGCCGCCGGCGTGATGGAAGTCTGCGAGCTCCTGTTGGGCAATTTCGGAGTCCACGGTCGCTTGCGCTGGCGGCGCATGGACGAGCTGCCCGCTCCGCTGGCCGGGCAGATGGATCTGGCCGAGGATCCGCAAGGCCCACGCACCCTGATCCTCGAATGGGCCGACCTGCCGCTGCCCGAGGTCGTGCGCGACCGGCTGGACTGGCTGGGCCGGCTGGCCGATATCCGCCTGCGCCAGCTGGCCGAGACCAGCCGCCTGTACGAGGCGATCTCGCGGCTGGCACAGGCCGAGCGGCTGCAGCGCGCGCTCTACGCGATCGCCGAGCAGGCCGGCGCCGAGCACGACATGCCCGAGATGATGCGCTCGCTGCATGCCATCGTCAGCAGCCTGATGTACGCGGAAAATTTCTACATCGTGCTGTACGACGCAGCCACCGACACGGTTCGCTTTCCCTATTACGTCGACATCGCCGATACCGATCCGCCGCCGCCGGAGCAGAACCTGCCGTTGCACGACATGCTGCACAGCCTCACCTGGAACCTGCTGCAGGAAGGCCGGCCGCTGATGGGTTCATTCGAGGAGCTGAAGCAGCAGTTCGGCGACCACTTCGTCCCGATCGGCCCCACTTGCGAGTACTGGCTGGGCGCACCGCTGCTACGCGGCGGTCACGTCGTCGGCGGCATCGTGATGCAGAGCTATCGCGCCGACACCCATTACTCGCATCACGACCTGGAACTGCTGAACTACGTGGCCCAGCATGTGCAGACCGCGCTGGAGCGACGCGAGGCACACCTCGAGCTGGGCCGCCGGGTGACCGACCGCACCGCCGCGCTGCGCGAGGCAAATCGCGTGCTGCGCCAGCAGGTGCTGCAGCGCCAGCGCGGCGAACGCCTGCAGGCGGCGCTGTTCCGCATCGCCGAGCTGGCCAACACCTCGGACAGCCTGGAAAAATTCTACGCGGCGATGCACCAGGTGATCAGCGGCCTGCTGTACGCGCGCAACTTCTACATCGCGTTGGTCGACGACGAGAACGGCTACCTCACCTTCCCCTACTCGGTGGACGACGTGGACAGCGTGCGCCTGCCGCGCGCGCACGGCCGCGGAGCCACCGAATACGTGCTGCGCCACGCCAAGCCGCTGCTGGCCACGCCGGAGGAGATCGACCGACTCAGTGCAGAGGGCGAGATCAGCCGCTTCGGCGCACCCTCGGTGTGCTGGCTCGGCGTGCCGCTGATCTGGGGCGGCAAGGCGATGGGCGTGCTGGCGCTGCAAAGCTACTCGCCCGAGCACACCTACAACGAGCGCGACCAGGAACTGCTGACCTTCGTCAGCTACCACATCGCCAACGCGCTGCAGCGCAAGCAGGCGGCGACATCGCTGAAACACGCCTACGCCGGGCTGGAGCGCCGCGTCACCGAACGCACCCGCGCGCTGGCGCTGGCCAACCGCGACCTGCGCGAACAGATCGCCGAGCGCGAGCGCGTCGAACGCCGGCTGAAGTACGAAACCCTGCACGACTCGCTGACCGGCCTGCCGAACCGCACTCTGCTGCTGCAGCGACTGGAGCAGGCGATGCAGCGCTACAGCGCGAACCCGGTCGAGCAGTTCGCCGTGCTGTTCATCGACCTGGACCGTTTCAAGGTGATCAACGACTCGGTCGGCCATCTGGTCGGCGACGACCTGCTGTTCCAGGTCGGCGGCCGCATCCGTGCCTGCCTGAAGACGCGCGACGTGGTCGCGCGCCTGGGCGGCGACGAGTTCGCGGTGCTGCTGGAAGGCATCGTCGATACCCACAAGGCGACGCTGATCGCCGAGCGCATCATCAGCGAACTGCAGACGCCGTTCCGGCTCGGCACCAAGGAGATCTTCACTTCCGCCTCGATCGGCATCGCGCTGTCCGGCCCGCATTACCGCCAGCCCGAGGAACTGCTGCGCGATGCCGATGCCGCGATGTACAACGCGAAGGACGGCGGTCGCCACCGCGCGGCGATGTTCGACGACCGCCTGCGCCGCGAGGCGCTGTCGCTGCTGGACATGGAGAGCGACCTGCGCCACGCGCTCAGTCGCAACGAGTTCGAACCGTTCTACCAGCCGATCGTGGAGCTGGCCGACGGCCGCGTCGCCGGCTACGAGGCGCTGCTGCGCTGGCATCACCCCGAGCGCGGCCTGCTGCCGCCGCACGATTTCCTGCTGATCGCCGAGGAATGCGGCTGTGCCGAGGCGATCGACTGGCAGATCTTCGAGCAGGTCTGCACCCAGGCCGTGCGGCTGATCGGCACCGAGGGCTTCATCAGCATCAACGTCTCCGGCCGGCACTTCCGCTCCGCCGACCTGGACCAGCGGCTGCTGGCGTTGTTCGACCAGTACGCCGTGCCGACACGCTGCATCCGCATCGAGGTCACCGAGCACGCGCTGCTGGAGAACCCGACCCAGGTCAAGCAGATGCTGCAGAACCTGCGCAGCCACGGCGTCGGCATCGCGCTGGACGACTTCGGCACCGGCTATTCCTCGCTCAGCTACCTGCACCAGTACCCGTTCGAGACGCTGAAGATCGACCGTTCCTTCATCACCGAGCTGCCGCCGGACGACGCCGAGACGCAAGGCCTGGCACTGGTGCGCGCGATCCAGGTGCTGGCCGATTCGCTGCGGATGAAGGTGATCGCCGAAGGCATCGAGGAAGAATCGCAGCGGCAGGCGCTGCTGCGCGTCGGCTGCCGCTACGGCCAGGGCTTCCTGTTCGCCGAGGCGCAGCCGGCCAGCACCTGGCTCGGCGCGGACAAGCCGCTGCTGTTGGCTTGAGCGAACCGCCTTGCGTCACTGCGCCGTATCCGGCGCGGCCGGCGCTGCACTTTCGCTGAGCAGGTGCTCGGCATCGATGCGGTCGAAGTGGTAGCGCTGCGCGCAGAACTCGCAGATCACCTCGATCTCGTCGTTGCGCGCAGCCAGCGCCGCCTCGACTTCGTCGCGACCGAGCGAACGCAGCATCGCGCTTACCCGCTCGCGGCTGCAGCTGCAGCCAAAGGCCAGCGGACGCGGCTCGAACAGGCGCACCGACTCCTCGTGGTAGAGCCGGTACAGCAGTTGCTCCGGCGCGCTGGCCAGCAGTTCCTGCGCGCCCAGGGTGGCGGTCAGGTGCACCACGCGATTCCACGCATCGTCGTCCTGCACGGCATCGCGGCCGCCCTCGCCCGGCATCTTCTGCAGCATCAGACCTACTGCATGCTCGCCGTCGGCGGCCAGCAGGATCCGCGCCGGCAACTGTTCGGACTGCACGAAATAGTCTTCCAGCGAACCGGCCAGGTCAGCGTGCTGCAGGTCGACCAGGCCCTGGTAACGCTGGCCGCGGTCCACGTTGCCGATGGTGATGGCCATGATCGCGTCGGCCAGCACATCCAGCGCCAGCGGTTCGGGCAACGGCTCGTTCCAGCGCGCCAGTCCGCGCAGACGGCCCTGGTCGCTGCACTCGGCGAACAGCAAGCGCAGCGCACCGGCGCTTTTCAGCTCGATCGACAGCGCGCCGTCCAGCTTGATGTTGCCGGTCAGCAGCGCGCTGGCGGCCAGCGCCTCGCCCAGCAAGGCGTGCAGCGCCGACGGGTAGCTGGCGCGGTCGGCCACTTCGCGCCAGGCCGGCCCCAGTCGTACCAGGGTGCCGCGCACCCCGGCGCGCTCCAGCAGGAAGCGGTGCAGCACGTCTTTGACAGGCAGGTTTTCCACGGCGGATGTTCTCGTTGAAGTCAGGCGCAACAGATGGGGACGCCGCAGCGCCGGAACAACGCCCCTTATACTGCCCGCATCTCCCTGCGCGTACCGCCATGCCCGTTCTGTCCCGCCGCCCCATGCTGGCCCGTTTGCTGCGCTCGCTGGCGATCCTGCTGCTCGCATGGCTGGCGCTGAGCTGGCTGGTGGTGCTGGTGCTGCGCTTCGTGCCGCCGTGGACGTCGGCGGTGATGATGGAGCGCCAGCTCGGCGCATGGATCCATGGCGAGAAGGATTTCCACCTGCGCCAGCACTGGGTGCCGTGGACGCAGGTGTCGAGCTGGGTGCCGCTGGCGATGGTGGCCGGCGAGGACCAGAAGTTCCCCTACCACCACGGCTTCGACCTCGACTCCATCCAGGACGCGCTCGACGCGGCCGACGACGGCAAGCGCCTGCGCGGCGCCAGCACGATCAGCCAGCAGACCGCCAAGAACCTGTTCCTGTGGAACGGCCGCAGCTTCGTGCGCAAGGGGCTGGAGGCGTACTTCACCGTGCTGATCGAGCTGACCTGGCCGAAGCGGCGCATCCTCGAGGTGTACATGAACATCGCCGAGCTGGGCAACGGCGTCTATGGCGTGGGCGCGGCCAGCGAGGCGTACTTCCACACCGTGCCGGCGCAGCTCGGTCCGGCCCAGGCCGCCCGCCTGGCCGCGGTGCTGCCCAGCCCGCGGCGCCTGCATGCGGACCGGCCCAGCGCCTACGTGCAACGTCGCACCGAGTGGATCCAGCGGCAGATGTCCCGACTCGGCGGACCCGCCTACATCGAAGGCCACGCGCCACCGCACACGACTCGCTGACCGCCGCGCGGCGGGTTCACAACTTCACTACACGTCGTCGCAATGGCGGCGTTAGACTCGTCCCGGACGGCCCGCCCGGGCCGCTGGGAGACCCAAGCATGAGCCAGGTCAAACATCTGCTGCAGGGCAAGGGCAACGCGATCTACAGCATTGCACCGGATGCGCCGGTACTCGAGGCGATCAAGCACATGGCCGAACACCGGATCGGCGCACTGCTGGTGATGCGCGGTGAGCAACTGGTCGGCGTCATGTCCGAACGCGACTACGCGCGCAAGGTGATCCTGCAGGGCCGCTCCTCGTCGCAGACCGCCGTGTCCGACATCATGAGCAGCACCCCGCTGACCGTCGGCCCGGACACCGACGTGTTCGACTGCATGCGCCTGTGCACCGACAGCCGCATCCGCCACCTGCCGGTGGTAGAGGACGGCAAGGTGGTGGGGGTGATCTCGATCGGCGATCTGGTCAAGGCGGTGATCGACGCGCAGGCCGAGCAGATCGAGCACCTGCAGCGTTACATCACGAGTTGAGATTCGGGATTCGGGATTCGGAAAAGCATCGACTCAAGCCGATGCTTTCGCCGTCTTGTCCTCGGGCGCCTGCTCGTCCGGCGCCAGATCCGGCGACCAGCCGGCACGCCGGGACACCATGACGGCCAGCGCGGCAACGCCGGCACCGGCCAAGGCCAGGCCGGCCACGCCCCAGCCCAGCAGGCGCAGGCCGCTCACTGCGCTGGTCACCACCACGTCGCCGAACCGCCACACTGCGGTTTCCACGAAGTTCTTGCCCTTGTAGCGCGTCTCGCGCGGCACCCTCGTATACAGCGCATCCACCGCCGGCTTGGTCATGCCGTAGGCGAAGCCGCGCGTGATCACCTGCATCACCGCCAGCAGCGGCACGCTGTAGCTGAAGAACGCAAAACTCCCGCCACCGATCAGCGCCACCCCGGCCAGCAAGGCCAGATTCACCAGCGACGGGACCACCAATCCCCAGCCCGCGCCGCGACGCACCAGCAGCCATGGCGTCACGCTCAACTGCAGCACCGCACCGAGCAGATTGGTGGCCAGGTCGAGATTGCTGTAGAACAGCGTGCGCGCGACCGTGCTGGTGAAATGCGCCTTGGCATAGTCCGCCACCAGCGCATAGGCCAGCGTACCGATGCCATCGCCGAACAGCATCAGCAAAGCCATGTAACGCAGGAAGGGGCGCGACCAGAGCTGCCTGATGCCAGCCCACAGCGAACCACCGATCGCAGCCTCGCCAGCGCTGCCCGACTGCCGATCGTGTTGCGCGGAAAGCCGCAGCAAAAGCGCCAGCGAGAGCGTCAGCGCGCATGCAGAAACCACCAGCAACGGCGCCACCCCGATCAGCTGCACCAGCAGCCTGGTCACCAGCGGACCAAAGACCGCGCCAGCCATGCCGCCCAATGCGATCAGCGAAAACACCCGCCGTGCCTGACCGCTGGAGAAGATGTCCGCCATGAAGCTCCAGAACAGCGACACCACGAACAGGTTGAACACGCTGGCCCAGACGAAGAACAGCACGCCCAGCTCGCGCGCGCCGATGCGATCCTGCGCCATGAACGCAGGCACGAACGCGAGCAGGCACAAAATGAAGAAGCTGTAGCTCCAGCCAAGCAATTGCCTGCGCGGGAAGCGCGCCACCAGCATGCCGAACACCGGCGCCAGCAGCAGCATCACCACGAACACCGCGCCGTAGAACAGCGGCAGCGACTGCGAACCGACCGCACCGCTCAGCTGGCCCATGACTGGCCGGATGATGTAGTACGAGGTCATCACGAAAAAGAACGCCAGCGCGGACAGCATCGGCGCGGCGGCTTGTTCCACAACGGTCTGACGGGGCAAACTCACGGGGGCATCCAGCGTGGGGCGCGGCAAGCCTAGCATGCGGCCATATCCATCCAGCGAAGCGTGGGGAAGCCTTGAACCACTACGACTACGTCATCGTCGGCGCCGGCTCGGCCGGCTGCGTGCTGGCCAACCGACTCAGCGCCGATCCGGGCAGGCGCGTGCTGCTGCTGGAAGCCGGCCCCACGGACTGGAACCCGCTGATCCACATGCCCGCCGGCATCGCGCGGCTGGCCAACAACCGCGCGCTCAACTGGAACTATCGCACCGAGCCGGAGCCCGCGCTCGGCCAGCGCCGCCTGTGGTGGCCGCGCGGCAAGACGCTCGGCGGTTCCAGTTCGATCAATGCGATGTGCTACATCCGCGGCGTGGCAGCCGACTACGACCGCTGGGCCGAAGCCAGCGGCGACCCGCGCTGGTCATGGCACGAGGTACTGCCGTGGTTCCTGCGCAGCGAGGACAACAGCCGCGGCACCAGCACGCTGCACGGCACGGGCGGTCCGCTCGGCGTCGCCGACCTGCGTCACCACAACGTGCTGTCCGCCGCGCTGATCGACGCGGCCGTGAGCGCCGGCTTCGCGCGCAACGACGACTTCAACGGCGAACTACAGGCCGGCTTCGGCCTGTACCAGGTGACCCAGCGCAACGGCGCGCGATGCTCCACCGCGACCGCATTCCTGAAACCTGTGCGCCGACGCGAGAATCTGCACGTGCGCACGCATGCACTGGTCGAGCGCGTACTGATCGAGCAGCACCGCGCCATCGGCGTGCAGCTGCGCCGCGGCCGGCATGGCGTCGAGCGGATCGAGGCGGGCGAGGTGATCCTCGCCGGGGGCGCGATCAACACGCCGCAACTGCTGATGTTGTCCGGACTCGGCCCGGCCGACCACCTGCGCGGGCACGGCATCGCGGTGCTCGCCGACCTGCCCGAGGTCGGCGCCAACCTGCAGGACCACCTGGACATCTGCACGCTCGACGGCAACCCGGGCAAGCTCAGCTACGATCACCTCAACGAACTGTCCGCCGGCTGGCGCTGGCTGCGTCATCGCGACGGGCCGGGCAGCTCCAACGTGGCCGAGGCCGGCGGCTTCGTGCGCAGCCGCTTCGCCGGCGACGAACGCTGCGACCTGCAGTTCCACTTCGTGCCGGCGCTGCTCGACGACCACGGTCGCCATCGCCTGCCCGGCTACGGTTACACGCTGCATGCCTGCTACCTGCATCCGCGCAGCCGCGGCCGCTTGCGCCTGCACTCGGCCGACCCGGCGCAGCCGATCGCGATCCATGCCAATTACCTCGGCGACCCGGAAGGCCACGACCTGAAGATGATGATCGAGGCGGCGCGGCTGTCGCGCGAGATCCTCGACCAGTCGGCGTTCACACCGCACCGCGGTGCGCCGGTGTTCCCCGAGCGGCGCATCGGCACCGACGCGGAATACGCCGACTTTATCCGGCGCAAGGCGGAAACCATCTACCACCCAGTCGGCACCTGCCGCATGGGCAAGGACGATCGCGCAGTGGTTGACAGCGAGCTGCGCGTGCGCGGCGTGGACAGGCTGCGCGTGGTGGACGCTTCGGTGATGCCCAGCCTGCCCACAGGCAACACCAACGCGCCCACGATCATGATCGCCGAACGGGCGAGCGCGTTGATTCTCGGCGAAGGAACCCTGTAGGAGCGCACTTGTGCGCGATGCTTTCCGTCACGTGACGAGGAGCATCTCGCACGACCGAAGGAAGTCCCTTGTGGACAGAGTGCGCTCCTACAAAGGCACCGGGCAATGCAGGCTGGCGCAGATCACCCGCAACAACTCGGCCTCTTCCACGCTGACCTGGCCGTCGGCGTGGACCGCGCGCAGCAAGGCCTGGATCACCAGCTCCTTGGCCATCGGGCTCAGCCCGTCCAGATCGTCCAGCGCGTGCTCGAACGGCGCCTGCCAGGCCGCCGCCGGCGGCGTCCACTCGATGGCCTCGCCGGGGAACGCCTGCTGCATCGCCAACAGCCAGGCGCGCCTCGCAGCGGCCTCGTCCGAGCAGCCAGCCGCGGCGACGATGGTGCAGACCAGGATCACGCTGTCGCGCGCCGCCGGGAGTTTCTTCACGCCATCGACCGGTGCGCGGCGCGGCGAGCGCGCCTCGCTCAGGTGAATGCGCAGCAGCCGCGCCAGGCAGTACTCGTTGATGTCGACCCGGCCATCCACCTTGACCAGGTCGTCGAGCGCGCGCAACAAAGTCTGCTGGCGTCCGTCAGGCAGTTGCCTGAGCGCGGGAAACGCCAGCGAGACCAGCGGCAGGCGCGCGATCGGCGCCAAGGCGGCCAGAACGGAAACCTGCGCCTGCACGGCGCGCTGCACGTCGTCGCCAAACGCATCGGCGACGATCCGGCGCTGCGCCGGCTGCAGCTCCGCCTCCAATGACAGCGCCAGCGCCAGCATCACCGTCAGCGCGGACTCGGGCTGCTGCACGGCTTCGCCCAGGCTCGTCGGTATCGCCTGCTGCACGGCCGCGGCATGCTGGAACGCCGGAGCGACTGAGGCAACGCCGCCGGCCAGCACGCCCGTCAGTATCGGTGGCAACGACATGCCCGGCACGCTCGAGGCGGCGGCCAGGGGGCCGTTCGCTGGCGCAGGTGGTGGCGACGCCGCTTCGCGCTGCATCCCCGCCGCCATGCGCGCCAGGTCAGCCTCCTTGAAGCCAGGCTCCAGCATCCGGATACGCTCGAGCAAGGGCGGGTGGGTGGCGAACAGCGCGTTGAACGTACCGGCCTCGCCGAACAGCATGTGCGCCACTTCCTGCTTGTTCGCCACCTGCAGGGTGGAGCCTTCGGCGAGGATCGCGATCTTCTTCAACGCGCCGGCGATGCCGTCGGTCTGGCGGGTGAACTGCACCGCCGAGGCATCTGCCAGCGATTCGCGCGAGCGCGCCACCGCGGCCTGGATCAGTCGCCCGAAGAAATAACCGATGTAGCCGACCGCCATCAGCGCCAGCCCGATCAGCCACACCTGGCCGCCACCCCGACGGTTGCCGCTGCCGCCGAACCAGATCACCCGGCGCCCCACGATCGCCAGCACCAGGATGCCGAACAGCAGGCCCATCAGGCGGATGTTGAGCCGCATGTCGCCGTTCAACACGTGGCTGAACTCGTGCGCGATCACGCCCTGCAGCTCGTCGCGGCTGAGCTGGTCGAGGCAGCCCCGGGTCACGCACACCGCCGCGTCGGAGGCCGAGTAGCCGGCAGCGAAGGCGTTGATGCCCGCTTCGTCGGCCATCAGATAGATGTCCGGCACCGGCACGCCCGCAGCGATGGCGACTTCCTCGATCACGTTGCGCAGCCGTCGCAGCTGCGGGTCGCGGGTATCCGGCGGTACCGGCACCGCGCCCATGCTTTCGGCCACCGCCTTGCCACCACTGGACAGGCTCATGATGCGGAACAGCGAACTGAGCCCGATCCCGGCGATGACCGCGCCGCTGCTGGCGAACAACAGCGGCAGGTTCGATGCAGCCGGTTCGCCGGCGGCCGCGTGATGGCCCATGGTCAGCCATACCACCGCGTCGATCGTCGCCACGATCGCCACCACCGCCAGCACGAACAGCAGCACCAGACGCCGGCTGCTGCCGCGCACGCGCGCCTGTTGCGCAAAGAAATCCATGGAAGCTCCCGGGTGGCGCCGCGGCATGCGCCGCGACGCGACGGCGATCAGCTGAAGGAAACCTTCGGCACGTCGCGTACGGCCGGGTCCTCGATCTTCAGCGGTTCGGCCGCGGCGAAGCCGAAGCTGTTCGCCACGAACGAGGCGGGAAAGACCTCGCGCTTGTTGTTGTAGGTCAGCACCGAGTCGTTGTACGCCTGGCGCGCGAATGCCACGCGGTTCTCCGTGGATGTCAGCTCTTCGGAGAGCTGCATCATGGTCTGGTTCGCCTTCAGGTCGGGATAGGCCTCCTGCAGCGCGAACAAATGGCCCAACGTCTGGGTCAAGGCATTCTCGCTGCTGGCCAGCTGCTGCATCGCGGCCGGATCGCCCGGGTTGGCCTTCGCACCGGCCAGCCCGCTGACCGCCGCGTTGCGCGCCTGCACCACCGCCTCGAGCGTGCCGCGTTCGTGCGCGAGATAGCCCTTGGCGGTCTCGACCAGGTTCGGAATCAGGTCGTGGCGCCGGGTGAGCTGCACGTCGATCTGCGCAAACGCGTTCTTGTAGCCGTTGCGCGAGGTGACCAGTCCGTTGTAGATCGCCACGAAGTACAAGACAATCAGGACAACAACAATCAGAAAAACGATCAGACCCATCGTCGAGCTCTCCACCCTGAGGCGCATCCCCACGCCGGAACCACGTCAGAATACCATGCAGTTTCATAAGATCTTCCTGCTGATCGCGGGCGCACTGGGGCTGGCCTGCACGCCGCTCCGCGCCGCCGCGTCACCCGCTTCCCCGGCGCCCGCCACGCTGTCGGTCAGTGTCGGCAACACGCCGCAGAAACTCCCGCCACTGCGCGTCAAGCAGACGCTCGCGGACTACCAGCGTTGGCTGAACCTCCTCGCCCAGCGCGATGCGGTGGCCGGCCTGGCCACCGCCGTGGTGGTCGACGGCAAGGTGGTCTACGAGGGCACCGTCGGCTATGCCGACGCTGCCACCAGGCAGCCGATCACGCCGAACACCGTGTTCCGTCTCGCCTCGCTGTCGAAGGCGTTCGCCACCGCCATCGCCGGCCTGCTGGTCGACGACGGCAAGCTGGGCTGGGACACCAAGCTGATCGACGTGCTGCCGTACTTCAAGCTGAAGGACATGCAGGCCGCCTCGCAGGCCACCGTCGGCGACATCCTGGGCCAACGGCTGGGCCTGCCACGCAACACCTACGACAACATGCTCGAGGGCGACACCTCGTACGAAGAGCTGGTGCGCAAGCTGGACGAGGTCGACATGATCTGCGGCGTGGGCCAGTGCTACGGCTACCAGAACGTCGCCTTCAGCATGATCGGCGACGTGGTGCTCGCGCGCACCGGCGACTTCTTCTATCACCAGGTCGACAAGCGCATCTTCTATCCGCTGGGCATGACTACCGCCAGCTACGGCCGCGCCGCACTGGAATCCAGCAAGAGCTGGGCGCGCCCGCATCGCGCCACCAGCCGGGGCTGGGTGCCATTCGAGCCGAGCGAAACCTATTACCGGGTCGCGCCGGCGGCCGGCGTCAACGCCAGCCTGCGCGACATGGAAAAATGGCTGATCGCGCAGATGGGCGGCCGCCAGGACGTGTTGCCCACCTCGCTGCTGGACATGCTGCACGCTCCCGGCGTCGCCACACCCAGCGAACTGCACGCCACTCCGTGGCGCCGCGCGCGACTGACCGACGCGTACTACGCACTCGGCTGGCGGGTCTACAAATACGGCGGCGAGACCCTGATCTATCACGCCGGCGCCGTGGCGGGCTATCGCACCATGATCGGCTTTTTCCCGAAGTACCGTGCCGGCGTGGTGACCCTGTGGAACTCCACCGGCCCCACGCCGAGCGGGCTGATGCCGATGGTGTTCGACGACCTGCTGGGCCTGCCGCACGTCGACTGGGCCAACCTCGACAGTGCCGCCAGACCCGCGGCGAAGCCGAAGGCAAAATCGAAAGCGCGCACGCATCGTCGCGCACCGCGTCACCGCTGAGGGCCCGCACCGGCGCCGGGCTGCAACATCCCAAAAAAAGGGCGGCGCATGCGAAACATGCGCCGCCCTTTTTGCTTTCCTCACGTCAGGGTCAGAGCTTGAACTCGATCCGCTGCTGCTTGACGCTGGAAACAGCCGTGCCGTCTTTCATCGCCGGATTGAAGCGGTAACGTTCCACCGCGTCGATGGCGGCGCGATCGAAGACGTGGCGCGGCTGCGAATCAACCACCTTCACGTTGCTGGTCGTGCCGTCGGGATCGACCGTGAACGACACCACCACCCAGCCCTCCTGGCGTGCCCGCATCGCGGCCGTGGGATAGCGTGCCGCCATACCCTTCACCAGCACTGCTGCCGTGTCCCCGCCAGCCGCAGTAGCACCGTCCGCACTTGCGGCGCCGCCATCAGCCGCCGCACTCGCCGCGGCCTGCTGGCGCGGCTGTTGCGCGGTGCGCGCCTGCTCTGTCTTCTGCTGTTCGGCCAACTGGGCCTTTTGCTGCGCAGCCAGCTGATCTGCCGCCTGCTTTTCCGCCGCGGCCTTCTGGGCGGCCAGCTGCGCGGCCTTTTGCTGATCGACGGCCTGCTGCTTGTCCTGCGTCTTGCGCTGGGCATCCAGCTTGGAACGGAGAATGGTCAGGGTGAAGTTGGCCGGGTCGGCCTTCGCCAGCAGGTCGATCTGGCGCTGCGCTTCGCCGAGGTCACGCGAGTTGATCGCCTGCTCGGCCGAAGTGGCCGCGAACGGGAACGTCTCGCGCAACGCATCGGAAGCCACCTTGTTGCCGGGATCCTTTTCCAGCACGCGCAGGTAGAACTCGAAGGCGTTGTTGCCGGCCGGCGCCAGGTAGCGCTGCTCGTTCATGGCGCTGCGCGCCTCGGTCAGCAGCTGGTCGAGACCCATCGCCGCCACGTTGGCCGGCGGCGGCGCCGTCCGCGTCGCCGCGGAAACCGGCGTGGACGGATGACCGCCCGAGTCGGCCATGATCAGGTCCTGGTGCGGCTTGATGATCAGGAACCACGCACCCACGGCGAGCAGGGCGAAGATGGCGATGATGGCAATGATCAGGGGCCGAACGGCCCCGCGCGCATGCCGGCGCGTATGAAGTATGTATCGGGTATCCATGGTCTCTCACTGAGTGTCGACAGATACCCGCGCTTTTTCCCCCTGTCCATCCAGGAGCGGCGAATCCCCTGATTCGCCGCGGCGCGGATGTGCAGAAGGTAACTCCAATGGCGCAGCACGGCAAATGACCCGTAGACCCGTGGCGCCTGGCGGACATCCGTCGACGCAAGCCGTCGCTGCAATCGCCGGAAAGCGGCGCGGTCGAGGCGGGCAGCGGAGTGGCATGCAGCCACCGTGGAAGGAATTTGCCAGCCCCGGAAACGAAGCGTCCCGGCCAGGCCGGGACGAAGGCTTCTCGAAGTGCTCTCCCCGCGCTGGGCACCGCGGGGAGAGAAGTCGATTGCTTGTCTTATTGTGGAGTGTTGCGTGTCGCCTTACTTTTTCGCTTTGGCCTTCGCGGTCTTGGTGGCCTTCACCACCTTGGCCGGTGCAGCTTTCTTGGCGGCAGCCTTCTTCGGCGCAGCCTTCTTCGCAACCTTCTTTACAGCAGCTTTCTTGGCGGCTGCCGGCTTCTTGGCAGCTTTCTTGGCGGCCGGCTTCTTGGCGGCAGCCTTCTTGGCGGCCGGCTTCTTGGCAACCGGCTTCTTGGCGGCGGCCTTCTTCACGGCGGGTTTCTTGGCGGCGGCCTTCTTGGCGGCCGGTTTCTTTGCAGCGGATTTCTTGGCAGTGGCCATGGTTCGTCTCAGCTCCTCATCAGTTGGCAGTGGTTGCCCAGTAAAAGCGTGCAGGAACGCCTCGACCAACAAGTCGCTGTTGGTAGCGTGCCGAAGATTGTTCACTTGACGGTGGGTGCGCAAATCAGAAAGCCGCCGCAGCACATGCAGCGGAATCGAGACAGTGATCTTGCGTACTGCATTGGCCTTTTCACCGTGCTCGACATACGGCTTGATGAATTTCGTTGTCGCCATAAAACGCATTCCCCGTGATCTGTTGCGAAAGCTATCCCCGAAGATTTCTGCTGTCAATTGATTTCAATCATCAAATCAACCCGCCTCACCCCCTCCCAAACCGGCCCGCAGCCTGCCTCGACAAGGCTTTCGGGGCAATGATCCTATTTATCAAATGGACGTCCAGACATCCAAAGTTTTTTTACAAAAAAATGTAATAAACGCCCATAACCCTTGGTACACAACGGTTTCGAGGCATGAGCCAAACAAAGACGCGTAAAATGGTCAACGCATGGCATCACTCGCGCGCGACACATTCCTGGCCACCGGGCGACTCCCGGCAGATGAACAGAACACGACTGAAACCCGTCAAACCGGTATCCCGGCACAGGCAAAAAATATCCGGCACCCTGCCCTAGGCGCACCCCGGGAACGGCGCGAACGGGATGTGCGGCACTCCGGCGCTGCTCGCTGATGGCGACGCCGCGAGGTCGATTCGCGCGCGATGGCATCGTCGATGACATGCATGCGCGGCGCGATCATCGGGATGATTTCATCGGAGGAGAGGAGCTCGCCTGCGGACCCACGGTTTCGCTCGATGGCACACACGGAGAATGAAGCGGCCGCATGCATGGCGCGATGACACGTCCACCCCGGAAACAGTGCCGGCCGCACTGGGCGGCCGGCAAGGTCGAGCATGTTCGCGGGTGACTTCAGTGGTCTTCGTTCTCGACCAGTTCTTCGTAGTCGTTCGCGTCGAGTAGTTCGTCGAGCTCGGCGCGGTCGCTGGGGCGCACCAAGAAGATCCAGCCTTCGCCGAAGGCATCCTCATTGATGGTCTCGGGCTTGTCGTTGAGCAGCTCGTTGACCGCGACGACCTCGCCGGACACCGGCGAATAGATGTCCGAGGCGGCCTTCACCGACTCGACCACCGCGGCGCCGACGCCGGCCTTCACGGCGGAGCCGACTTCCGGCAGCTCGACGTAGACCAGATCGCCGAGCTGGCCCTGCGCGTGGTCGGAGATGCCCACCCGGACCAGGCCGTCGTCTTCGGCGCGGGCCCACTCGTGGGACTTGAGGAATTTCAGATCGCCGGGAATCTCGCTCATGATCGGGGTCCAGTCGTTGGGTTGGGTCGGGTTACAGGCGGTGATTCTAGCCACATCCGCCGGGGGAAGAATGTACCGCGGCGCGATGCCGCTCAGATCCCTTCGCAGGGCTTGCCGTCGCGCACGAACGGGTATTTCACCAGGCGCACCGGCACTTCGCGGCCGCGGATATCCACGCGGATCGCACCCGGCTCGCCGACGGGTATGCGTGCGAACGCCACCGCCTTGTCCAGCGTCGGCGCAAAACTGCCGGAGAGGATCTCGCCCTCGCCGTTCGCGGTCAGCACCTTCTGGCCGTGGCGCAGCACGCCCTTGTCGTCCAGCACCAGGCCGACCATCACACGCGGCACCCCGGCTGCCTTCTGCTGCTCCAGCGCGGCACGGCCGATGAAGTCGCGGCCTTCGTCCAGCGCGATGGTCCAGCCGAGGTTGGCCTCCCACGGCGTGACGCTCTCGTCCATATCCTGGCCGTACAGGTTCATGCCTGCTTCCAGCCGCAGCGTGTCGCGCGCGCCGAGGCCGGCCGGCGCCACGCCCGCGGCGGCCAGCGCCTCCCACAGCGCGATGGCGTGTTCGGCCGGCACGATGATCTCGAAGCCGTCCTCGCCGGTGTAGCCGGTGCGCGCCACAAACAGCGGCATGCCGTGCGGGCCCTGCGCGGCGGCGGCACTGAACTTGCCGAGCTTCTCGATGCGCGGACGGTCGACCTCATGCAGCAGGCCAAGCACCTTCGCGCGCGCATGCGGGCCCTGCACCGCGATCATCGCGAACTCGGGGCGCTCCTTCACCTGTACGTCGAACGCCTGCGCCTGGCGTTCGATCCAGGCCAGGTCCTTGGCGCGGGTGCCGGCGTTGACG